>JBAXGZ010000080.1:0-11368 GCA_037139155.1 Actinomycetes bacterium
GTCACAACCTTCCTGGAAGCCCCGTTCCAGCCCATGGTTTTCGAGTCGGTCACTGGGCCAATCCGAAATGAACTCTCGGCCCTTGTCGCCCAAGGCGATTTGGAAAGTTTCTGGTTGTACCGGCGAGCCCGTCCGCTCTCTCATTCACTTCCTGTCTCGCCCGATCGATGGCGAGCGCTGATTCGCGGCTGGTTCCTTGCTCGCCTTTTGGGTCTCGTCGATCTGAGTTCGGACAGGCCCGTGCGCGTGTACTTCGAAGGCGAATGGAGCGAGTTCCCATTCCCGATGCTTGGTCCGAAGGTCGTGCGAACTGACGAGATGCTTGCCGCGATTCTTGAATCGCTTCCGCTTGCGCTACTTGGTCCGGTGCGCGGTGGTCCTCTGGATGCGTATCGAGCGCTAATTGATATCGGCGAATCGAAAGGGTCGGCAAAATATTCCTCGTCGGTCGCGCCACCAGTTCTCGAGGAATGGCTCAGTATCGGTCGCCGCCCCGAGGGAGCACCGATTGCTGAAGAGTTGTACGGGCCCGCCGACCGAAGTGAGCGGATCAGTTTCGCTCGCGCGTGGGTGGCGAAGTTCGCCGATCACTTCGCCAAGTTGGATGCTCAGTCACTGAAGCCCGATGAGTTGGTGACGGCATCGCGGTCGTGGGAGATCCGCACCGATATTGCTCTTGCGCTGCAGGACATTGATGGTCTGCTCGAGCGGTCCACGGGTGCTGTTATCGGAGCAGGCGAAGTTGGCTGACACCCTCACGGTCATCGTCGCCCGTCCGCTGCCGAACGCGGACGGCGTGGTGTCGGTTGCCCGCGCGTGGTCGAAACTTGGGCTGCTTGATCCAATGCTTTGGGTCGATCCTGTTGACGGCTCCGGCACGTTCAGATCTGAACTCATCATTCGAGGTGAGAGCACACGTTCACTTCTCCTCAGTGCTGCTCTCGCCTCGGCCCCGTATGGCCGCGTGAAGCTTCTTTCAGTACGGCTCGCGACGAGTGAGGGAGCTTTCGATATTTCGGCAGTGAATGAGGAGATTTATCGATGTGATCGATTGATTGAGGAGAGTCTGGCGAACGGACTGCAGGAACTTGTTCGAATGAACTTGATCATCCCTGTCGCTGATCTCGTTGCCCTTCCGCAGGAATTAGTGCTGCGCGAGTGGAACACCAATGTTGTTGTGGCGCCTGAAGACCGAGTGGACCCTCGGTATGCCGATCGAGGTGTGCATGAGAACCATGAGTACTTCGGACATGCGATGGCAGCGATCGCTACGAGTGCTGGGATCTGGTCGAATCTCGGAGATCCGATCGGACTTCTTGAGACGGTTCAAGGCTCGCAGAATGGCGTCGTCCGAGTTGTTCGCTCGTTCACCCGGGCGCTCTTTGGTGACGACGTGACTGGCCTCATCGCAGAAGGAGTCATCGCGGGCCTTTCTGATCTCTCGTTAGTGTCGGCTTGGAGAGGTATCGAAGTCGAGGTCAATACGCGCCTGGCTGTTGTTCGATCGGTTGAACGCATCCTCATTGAGAATGGGTCGGTCTTTGGTTTCGTCGATCCTCCCCGCACTGTTCAACGGCAGCAGGTTCGAACGTCCGGTTTCGGTGCCGTCATTGATCTCTGCCGTTTCATGTGGAGTCGGATAACGGGGGCTCCGGATCGGCTCTTCAATCGCATGAGGGACCGGGTTCTCTCCAAGTACGAAAGCGTCATTCAGGCCGCAACGTATGGGAAGGATTCTGTCTACGTGGTGAAGGTTGGGAATCGTGAGATCCCGCCCGATCTTCCCGATGTTGAAATCGCCGACACTGCCCAGATGGTTCTTGAGCGCATCGGATTGGAAACGCCAGCTGGTGCAACTGCGGCGCAGTGGGATGCTCTCCGACGCTCAATGTTGGATCTCATTGATCCAGAAACTGCTGGATCGCGACACGATCGAATGATTGCCGATGCTGATTCGGTTGTTCGTGCGCAGGTTCGTGAACCGATAATTCCGGAATCGATTCCAACCGGAATTTGCGACGAACTTCTTTGGCTGTATCGCTCCACAGTTAACGCGGCGGACCCACTCGGCACAGCTGCTCTTCGAGAGTTACTCGTTGAGCAAATCAATGTGAAACGCGAAGAACGTCGTTCGGCAAAGGCTGAACTTGATCTTCTGAAGTCGCAGAGGTCGTTGACGATGCCGCGCACCACTCCGCAATCGGGATTCACGGCGCGCTCGGATCAGAAATCGGCAGACCAGGCCGACTCGGCACAACCTGTTCGTCGGAGATGGTGGCAACTTCGTCGAAAGCCACGTGCGAGTGACGTGACCGCAAATGTCGTGGAGCCAGCGCCGACCACTAAATCAGATGAGGGTGTCGTGACTCCGAAGGAGTCGGAACGTCAGACCGAGAATGCGACTACTCCGAGCAGTGGTGAACAGCAAACAGGTCAACAGCCGATCGACGAAGGCGCTGAAATCTCTGAGAATTCGACGACCGCGTCGGGTGAACAAGGCCGAGGCGCAATCGAAACCGCGGAGGAGTTGGTCCGGACTCTCGATGCGACGATTGAGCGATTGGAAAGCGACCTCGTTGGAATCGATCGATGGGTTGAAGATCAGAGAAGCTCAGCTGTTTGGCGGATCGGGGAGCACATTGAGACTGACCTGAGGAAGGCATACGCCGAATTCAAAAAGTGCCTCGAGGCGATTATCGCTGGTAAACCGCAAACGGAACCGGAGATCGACGACAAGGCAACGAAGCGAATCAAGCGGTCCGGTATCGGTGCCGGTCTGGCTGCCGTGGGCGGAATAATTGGAGCGATACTTTCGACGATCTGGTTTGTCATCACGATTCCAGTTGCCATTGTTTCCTGGGCCGTGTACTCGGTTTTTGAGATGTGGAGTTTGTTCCAGTCGCTCAATCGTTTGGGGCGAGAGAAGTCGGAGTACGAATCGGCGATTGATCGTCTGCCACAGGTTTCGGCAGAAGTCATCAAATTGCAAACCACCTATCGGCAATTCATCGAATGGGCCGACTTGCTCGCTTCGATGCTCCATCCATGTATTCGACCGCCAGCACCCACAGCGGAACTCGAACTTGATGTCGTGGCCCGTCCGGCTGCGTGCCAATTCATCGAAGTCGAAAGCAATCAGCAAGGCCGAGCCGGAGCCGTGTCACGCACTGGCCGAGCGCTCTTCGCCACTGGTTGGACCGACAGGATCTACGCCCGCGAGTTAGATATCGCTACGCACACGCTCTCGACTGAATTGGGCCTCGACCCGGCAACAATCGACTCAACACCATTCAGTGGCGTACATCAGGGACGTCTTCGTGCCCTGATGACTACTGCATTTGCTGATGGGTCGGCGATTGAACGGTGGAGAGCCGAAGCTCTTGAGACGGTTGTTTCCGTGATTGGCTCGGAATCAATCGCCGACCTGTTCCCGATTGTCGAAATGGATGGGGTAACACAGACGGCTCCAGAATTCTTCGAAGTTCTTGAGCCGTCGAAGTCACCTGGCGAGGAAGCTCTCTTCGGCATTGCGCATTGGGCGCCAACTGGGCTTGTGGAAGGTGCGACGAAAATCGAGAAGAGTTTCGTCAGCGGTCCGAAGGCGTTACGGGATCCCATGGATGGCGCCGACTACATCGCGTTGATGTCTCGTCTTGATGTTTCCGGTGTGCTCTACGACTCACGACTCAAAGTGTTCCCTCGGGTCGCGACATCTCGCCTGGTCGACGATCGAATCGATCCAAACGGGTTGGGTTGAAGTGTTTGCTGCTCTCACCTCGTTCATCTCGATCTCGGCGGCGGCGTTTGCAGTCGCCACCTGGATTCTGTTCTGGGGTGGAATGGCGGCGGTGGTGCTCGCTCGAACGAGTCCGACGAGATCACGCTCGGTACTGCTTGGGTGTTTAGGGCCGATCGGTCCGCTTATCGCATTGATTTTCGTGTTGTCAGTCAAAATCGAGCGTCGTGCATGAACGCGCAGTCGGTTATTGCGAGTCGATGGCTCCCATTGGGACTGATGATCATGCTCGTAGTGGCGACGATCATTCCCTGGGTTGAGGTTGGATCGGTTGGTGAATCGACCACTGTGGCGGGGATAGAGATTCCGGTCATTGGGGTGGCGACGATCATCGTCTGCCTGATGGGTGCTGGCTTTCTCTTGGGCGGTGCGCTTCGACCGTCGGGCTGGTGGTGGGTAGGCGCGAGTGGTGTCGCAGGAGTGATCACCACCCTCACGGCTCTTTGGCTGGTAACGCTCGATGTCGTCGATAGTGGCATCGTGCGAGCGATTCGCAAGTTGCTGCCTGAGAACATCCGTGATGCGAGCCCGACACTTTCGCCAGATATCGGACTCTGGGTGATTCTCATACTCAGCACTGCGATCTGTGCGCTCGCAACGAGATTCGCGGTCACGTCGGCGAATGCACGTTGGACGCCATCTGGGGCTGGAGACCCGACATCACGATCTGTAGAGATCAGGGTGGAAATTGTTGAAGCCGAATTTTGGGATGACTGACTGGCCGCTTGACGGCCGCGTTCCTCAGAAGATGTCCCCGGCGTAGCCGGTCATGCTTGGAATGGTTTCGGTCGTTCCCCCTCCTGTGGCAGTCTCAACAAGTTCGGCGAAGCAATGGAGGCGGACATGGGACAACTGATCCCTGAAGATTTCCCGATGGACTTATTGAAGAATGAGGCCGAGCGCACCGTCGTCGATTGCTTCGCTCGCACGCTCTTTAGTAACTGGCTCGTGGTCCCGGACGTGGGCATGCGCGGCCGAGATCAGGATCATCAAACCGACATCGTCTTGATCCACCCTGATATGGGCGTGGTGGTTGTTGAGGTGAAAGGCCACCGAGTCGGCATCCGCGATGGGATCTGGATTGGCCAAGAAGGCACGCCCCTCAAGCCACAACCTCTCGATCAAGCGAAGAACAATTCGATGGCGTTACAACGGCTGATCCGTCGCGAGATCCCTGGGCTAGAGCATCTTGATGTGGTCTACGGGATTGCGTTCCCCAATTCTCCCAAGATCGCCGGCGAAGTGACGCGGGATATTGATCTTGATCAAATCCTTTTGGCTGCCGACATGGATGATGCCGATGAGCCGATCGAAAGGCTTGTTGCTACTCGACGAAGTGTTGGGCGTTCTCTTGCTGCGCACGAGATTGAAGCAATTGTGAAACTACTTCGCCCCGATGCTGAGTTCGCATGGGATCCAGATGCACGAGCGAAGATCACGCGTCAACGACTGAATGATCTGTGCGACGCGCAAATCTCATCGTTGGTGTCGCTCACCGAGAACCGTCGAGTGATCGCACGCGGTGGAGCGGGAACAGGGAAGACACGTCTAGCGGTTCAGTGGGCCCGAAAAGCATGGGGCGAGGGCGACAACGTTCTTCTCACCTGTTTCAACGATCCATTGGCCGACTCGTTGGTTGAGCAGTTTGAGATTGAGCTCGACGAATATGTGCTGATTGGCCCGTTCATGCGTCTTGCCCTTGCGCTTCCCGGTATGCCGGAACTCGAGATTCCGTCTGATGCAGACAAACAATGGTGGGACACGATTGCTATCGGTCACATCAATCTGCATTGGCCCGAGATCGGTGTCAGGTTCGACACAATCATCATCGATGAGGCACAGGATTTCAGTCCGGCATGGATTGCGTTATTGGAATCTCTTTTGGATCCCGATGGCCGTCGTCGAGTGTTGCTCCTCGCCGATGAAGGCCAAGGCATCTACGAGAAGGGATTCGTGTTCCCTCAAGCTGATGATGGATGGGTGCAAGTTGAGTTGGCATCGAACTTCCGCAACGCGCACCGAGTTGCACAAGTACTGCGACGGGTTGGCGGAACCGGCTCGCCACAGTATGCGCCCGAGGGTTTTGTGCCGGTGTGGCATCAGGCATTCGATCTTGATGGGGTGGCGGGAGTGGTCGATGCTGAACTTGAGCGAATCATCGAAGACGAACAGAGAAGCCCAGCAAGCGTCTGCGTCGCCACACTTCACTCAAACGTTCGCAATGAATTGAGAGATCGGTGCGAACTGGTGCGCTGGGAGGACCGAGGAGCTGGCGCCGTGGTCTGCGAGAACGTCCATCGCCTGAAGGGCCTCGAGTTCGACACCGTGATTTTGGTGGGGCTGGACCCAGCCGATGCCGATCGAACGACTCTCCTCTATATAGGGGTCAGTCGAGCAGTCAGCGAGCTGGTCGTTGTTGGGTCGCCCGAAGTAGCTGGCCGTCTCGGTCTGACCTAACTGGTGTAGATCACGCGTCCATCACCAGAGTTCTTCGTCTTCGGAATCGGAATCTTCTTCTACCTCTTCCTCTTCCTCTTCGAATTCGTCTTGATCTTCGTAGCCGTCGCCTTCCAGGCCTGGCTCGTCGAAAACTGACATTGGAGTTCGACCGCCTTCCTTTCAGTCGGAACTGATGTACGAGTTGCAGCGGCGACAATAGGTTTCGCCAACAAGAACGTCCGTGCCGCACGTGGGACAGTCGAAGAGCTCACCAGCGGGTGAGTTGCAGTTCTCGCATCGAGGAACGCCAGGACTGATGAAGTTGGGGCAGCTATTGCATACGGGCATCTGAGTTCCCTTCCGCCGACGGGTGTGGGAACAGTCTTCAGGATTCCGACTGACGAATCCGGGATATCACCCAGTAAAGATCGACCGGGTTGTCGTTCAACCAATTGCGGACCTGGACCTTGCGCTCGGTGGCGGTGAGACCATCGACGTTGTTGCTGCGCAGGTGATGACTGATTGCTGCCGGCGCATAGATGATGCCGGCAATTGGCCGGGCGTCACGAATGAGTTCAAGTGCCTCAATGTGTTCGTGGCCGGCATCGAGCAGCATGCGATAGGCCATCGACGGCGCTCGATTGACACCCATGTGGCAATGCACGACCGCATTGCCGCCGAGTTCTTGGACGGTTCGAATCACGGAGAGTCCCGATTCGAACCATTCGTCTTCCTGCCAGCCGCCGTCGTCGTGAGTGCCGAGGTAGTGGTAGTTCACCTCGGGCGCATGGTGAGCCACAAAGTTCTCGTCGCTCCACTCACCGCGCAGGTCGATGATGTCGGTGATGCCTTCATCGATCCATACCTGCAGCTGCGCCTTGGCAGCCTCGGGGCGGGAGGTGTCGAGGTCGCCGCTCACGGCGAGCCAATCGTTGATGTGACAAAGGCGCCTATGCCAGGCCGCCGGGTCGGAGATGTTGGGTGTTGTTTTCATAGTTGTATAACGCACGATCGGACGTGAAATGTGCACCCGGTCGTCGGGCGGCGAAATAGACACAAAAAACACCAAATAGCGGTCTCGATTGTGTTTTTTGCGTCTGTTCGTAGACTGTTCCTATGAGAACCCAAGTTTTCGACGCTGCAAATCAAGATGACCCTGACGAGCAGCTGAGCACCGGAGAAGCGGCAAAGTTGCTGAACTCGTCTCGTCAACACGTTGTTGATCTCTGTCAACAAGGGCTTCTTCCCTTTACTACGACCGGCACCCATCGTCGTGTGCGGCGGGGGGATGTTGAAGCACTGCGCAACCGGACCGAACGACTGACGGCCGATCAGCAGCGAAGTTTGTGGTTGTCCTACGCCATTGCGGGTCGGATCGTTCAGAATCCCGCAGTTGCACTGTCACTGGCTGCGGCAAATATCGACAAGATGAAGACTCGTACACGCGGCTCTGCTTCGAAGTGGCTTGAAGAGTGGACAAAGTTGCTTTCAGGACCACTGGACTTTTTGCTTTCATCGCTCACTGCTCGTGATCTTCGTGGTCGTGAGCTTCGACAGCATTTACCGTTCGCAGGTCTTCTCACTGACGAGGAACGATCCCAAGTGTTCGAAGCGTGGCGAGCGGTGCGTTCGCCCAAAGGTGATCTGACTAATTCCTAATGAACCGCGAACAACTCTCTCATGTGCTTCGAGCGGCGGCGACGATTGTGAACGATGGCGACATCCTCGTCATCGGAAGCCAATCAATTCTTGGAACCTTTGATTCAGATCGATTACCAGAAGCCGCCGTCATGTCGGTTGAGGCCGATCTTGCGTTTCTCGATGATCCTCTTGAGGAGAAAATGGACCTCGTCGATGGCGCCATCGGCGAAGGGTCACAGTTTCACATGACCTATGGCTATTACGCACAGGGCGTAACGATCGAAACGGCGGTTCTCCCTCTGGGATGGCGGGAGAGAGTTATTCGCTACCGGCGTACTGATGCTGCGCCGAGCGAGGCTGTATGTCTCGAACCGCATGATTTGGTGATCGCCAAACTTGTTGCAAGTCGGGAAAAGGATCTTGAGTTCACCTCTGCGCTCATTTCGAGCGATCTCCTTCAAGTCAGAACATTGCTTGATCGAACTGAAGTGCTGGATCAACCAGAAGCTGTGCGAGTTCGGGTTCGCAACTCAATCCGCACGTGCACAACTCGTGCAGGCCATTGAGTCGGATCGACTACAGGACAAAGTGTTCTTAGGCCCGTTCCCACGGCTGGAGCGCTGCGGTGAGAACTCGAGCGTTCGTAATGAGTCCATCGAGTTGGGCGATCGAATCGCCATCGATGACTCGGTCGACCCAGACTTGAGTGCCGGTGGATGCAACGAGTTCGACGAGGAAACCCTCGGGTAGTGCAGGATCGTTCACCCAATTGTTAACAACTTCACGCCACTGATCGCCGTCGAGTTCAACTCCGGCAAGAACGCTGACGACCACCGGGCGTTCCGTAAGCGTGAAGCTTGAACGTTCACGAGTGCTGTCGCGACCCACGTAAACCTCAAAATCGTTGAGGCTGATCTGTGATCGTCCTTCGACATCGGTTTGGATCTGACCGCCGTACTGCTCCACGAGTCGTTCGATGAGTAGTACTTCAACGCCTGAGCGAATCGCGTTGGGGCGGTGAATCGTTCGCCACACCGGGCCGTTCTCATCGAAAGAAAGTTCGATTCCGAAGTCGGTAACGATCTCGTCGGTGAGCAGCATCGAACACCAGGTATCGACCACGGCCGTAATCACTCGCTGAGTTTCAGCAGGTTCGGATGAGGCGGCTATTGAAGTAACCCATTCAGCTACATGCATGTCGGCCAATACCGCTTCGGTGAGATCGGCGACCGATACCCATTTGCGTTCGGGGCCGGAAAGCGCGTCGATCGTCCACGTAATTCGCGTGAATGGACCGTGGACATCTTCTTCGCTTGTGCGATCGACGATGCCGAACCCGGCATGAATCGAACGCACATCACCGGCATGAAGCGTGGTGACGAAGAGCTTCGCCATATCGCTCAGATCCTCGAAAGCGATCTGACCTGCGAAGTACCTCTGAATTTCATCCATGACTTCCCTTTCGTTGTTCCATACATAAGGGAAACGCACGAAAGGGGAAGACGTGTGTCCTATTTCTGAGCGTGAATTCTGTGCGCTTGCTCGATGCCCTCTCGAAGGTCGTCGACGGTGGTTTCTTCCCGCTTTGCGACGTCCTTGAGAAGAAATCTGAATTCGCGTTCCAACTGCTCTCCGAGAGCTCGAGGAAGATTCATGACTGCGCCGTCAGCGTCAATCTTTACGTCGGTGTTTTTGTCGAGAATCTCTTTGAGGAACTGAGTGAGCTTTCCGTAGTACCAAAGCTGGCCGTCCCGACCCGAGTCTTTGTTGAAGATCTCCCAAATCTTTGGGCCAATTCGGCGGTAGTCGGCGCGGATGCTCCGGATGTTGTCGAGTTTGTCGGCGGCGGAAATCAGTGCAACCTCAACGTCTTCCGACTTCACTTTGTTGACGTAGGCAACCTTGCGTTCCCACCACGGATCCTTTTTGTCTTTCGACTCCGTCAGCGAGTCCGAGAGTTTCTCGACCAAATTTGCGACCGATGCTCCGAAGTCCATTTCGATTCGCTTGAGAGCGGCGTGCCCACCGGAATCTTCAGCGACATCGTGGAGGGCGGCTGCGGTGGCCTGTTCCTCAGAGCCGCCATAGGCGAGAACGATCGAAACCACGCTCAGGGTGTGGGCAAGGTACGGAACCCCACTGCCTTTGCGGCCTTCCGTTCCCTGGAGATCAACGACCCAAGAAAGCGCATCACTGAAACGTTCGCCAAGCACCACATTCGGTTGATCCGCCATGTCATTCCTTCCGCCGTTGTGGGCATGACCGTACACATTTCTTAGGAGTTCGTGCGTTTCCCTTCTCTGGCCCTTGGGCCATGAATGAGAGGAACGCAGATGGATTTCGAAGATGAAAAGTGGATGGATTTCATGGACCCCGAAAATTCAGGTCGAACCGATGGTAAGGATGCGTTTGTCGCAGTATGGCGTGATCACTTTTGGGGTCATGAAATTGATGGCTTCACGAATGCAATGACGATGGAAGACGCCATTGAACAAGTGCGCGGTCATGAAGCGGAGGGACTCCCGATCCATTCTCTTCGGCGTGACGAGGAATATGTCGAGGGACTTTCCGGCGGCTACACGGTTCGGGCGGCACGGATCCTCATTGAGGCAGACGACGTCCTGGTCGAGGAAACCATCCCGGCTCTGACGGCGGCGATGGCCGTCGACTTGGCCCGGGACATGTTCGAGCCTCACTGCAGGGTGATTGCTCTCCAGGAAGGTGCTGGATCGATGGTTGTAGTTGACCGAGAGTTGTACCGAGATCAGGCGGATATCCCGTTGGGCTGGGAACAGGTGCTCAACCGGTGAGGCCTGTGCACATTTTGGGACGTTTCGTGCGTTTCCCTAGTACGAACAGCAGCGGCGGAAAGGCGGCAACATGAATTACCCCATCTACTTCGACGACTCCTATGTGGTGTCAGGCGGTGGGCTCGAGACAGTGCGCAAGGCCGACGAGGTCGCCAAGCGCATTCTTGAACAATTCCCCGACATCAAGTTGGTGAGCCCCGAGCCGGCAACAGTTGAGCAGCTACTGCTCGCACACACGGCGGAGTACATCAAGGCGTTCCTTTCCGGAGAGCCATACGAAGTTGCATCGGCAGCACTCGGTGAATGGTCCGAAGAGGTTGTGGCCTCGGTGCTTGCATCTACCGGTGGTGTGATTGCCGCGGTACTTGCGGCTCTCAAGTCGGGTAAGGCCGGATCGTTGTCTTCCGGACTCCATCACGCCAAGTCCGATCATGGTGCAGGTTTCTGCACAATCAATGGCCTGGCGATTGCAGCACTGATTGCCCTTGCGAACGGCGCGAAGAACGTTGGCATTCTCGATGTTGATGCTCACTGCGGCGGTGGAACGTTCGAGATCCTCGGTGACAACCCATCGATCCGCATCGGTGACGTGTCGACGAGCGGTTATGGCTCGTGGCGGTCGGGAGCCGAACGCCATCGAATTGAAGTCACGACAGATCCCAAGACCTATCTCGATGTCGTA
>JBAXGZ010000081.1:0-11290 GCA_037139155.1 Actinomycetes bacterium
GGCGCTTCCGGGTCGATCGCCGAAAGATCAACATCGATTGAACCGTCGTCTCCGATCGTCACTCCGGCCAACCCCGAGGCTGACTGAGCGATCATGCCTTCGCGGCGGGATCGTGCGGGCAGGGAAGGAGCCGATGGCAAACGCGGACTGTGACGCAACACGAACTCCACTGCATCGCCGGGATCGCAATGGGGCAGGTAGCCAATCCCGGTCGACAATCCGGAGGGCAACAACAGCGACGACGCGACAGTCGAGGTCACAAACAGCCCTTCCCCCTTCATGTCGTCATGTTCCATGTCGAGCAGGCTCCAGAAGTTCCGTCCACTCCCGACACCGAATGTCAGCATCCGGAGATGTGGCCGAAGTCACATGGTTAGCGATCGCGCCCGAGATCGGCAAATCTCAGGAGTGATGACTCCCACCAGCAGGGCCGTCAGCCGATGGGCCCCCGCCCTCGTCTGGCTGTCACTCCCCCTCACCGCCGGGACTTCGTTCGCTCACGCGCTCGATTCCCGATCCGCCGCAATCACCCTCACCGCCGCGATCGGATTGTGGGTGCTCTGGCTCGCGGGTCTCATTGCCGCTCTCGTGCCCAGTTCGGTTTCGCTCACCACCATCAGGATCCTCATGCCGGCGTCGGTCGTCGCTGCAGCATGGTCTGCACTTGCGGTTGCCGACGGCGCGGAGTTCGCTGAGTCCGCTGCGCTTGGCGTTACGACCCTGTGCGCTGTGCTGTCGCTTTCGGCTGCAGTCGGTTACACGTTCATCAACGGGTCGTCCTATGGCGATGAACGACGACTTCCGCTTCGTCCCACGGCCCCAGTGTTGTACGGGCCACTCGAACTCGTCTGGGCCGCGATGGTTGCGACGGCGTTTGCAGGACCGATGCTCATAGCGGCGAAGCAGTGGATCCTTGGTTCGATCATCACGGTGCTCGCCGTCGTTGTTGCGGTCGGCGGTGCTCGGGCATTCCATCAACTCTCAAAGCGTTGGCTGGTTTTCGTTCCCGCCGGGATGGTCCTCGTCGACCGCACTGCCCTTCTCGACGCGCTCCTGATGCAACGCCACCTCATCGGATCCATCGGAATCGCTGCCGACGGCTCCACCGCGACCGACCTCGGAGCGGGAGCGATCGGGCTCCAGGTCGAGGTTCGTCTGACCACTACCGATTCGATCATCCCGACCCCAGCCCGTCGTGATCGTCGCAAGATGATCGAGCCCGTCGATGTCGATGCGGTTCGATTCACCCCGAGTCGACCGGGTTGGGTACTCGACGAAGCCAGATCCCGTCGGATCACCGTCGACTGACAAGTCCCCCGCCGACAACGAGGCCGTTGTCATAAAGAACCACGCTTTGACCAGGAGCAACCCGGCGCTGCGGACTCACCCAGAGCACTTCGAGCGCGTCGGAAGTCTCCGAAAGATCGGCAACCTCGACCGGTTCACCGTGGGCACTCAACTGAGCGATGAGTGTCGTTGAGTCGAGCGAGTCCTCGCGAGCCTGCGCATCGACCCACTCAAACGACCTGAGTAACTCGCCCGTGACGTCGAGATCGGCTGCCGCGCCAACCAAAACGGTGCGGTTCGGAACATCGACCTCGAGCGCATAACGAGGATGGCCATCAATTCCGATGCCGAGGCCGCGACGCTGACCAATCGTGACGAGTTCGACAGCCTCGACCGCGCCGAGTTGGGTACCGCTCTCGTCGACGAGACGGGCAGGATGCATTTCGATCCGATCTCCGAGAAAAACGCGCCGACCGCCGCCGGTGTGAGAGATGAAACACACATCTTGACTATCGGGTTTCCCTGCAGTGCGTAGCCCTAGTTCAGTAGCCCGTTCGCGAACTTCGTCCTTGGTCATCGAACCGATCGGGAACATCACGCGCTCGAGTTGCGCGGCCGAAAGCATGTGCAACACGTAACTCTGATCTTTGGCGAAATCGGCGCCGCGGGCGAGGCGCGGTGCGCCGCTCGGAGTTCGAACGATCTGTGCGTGATGACCGGTCGCCAGCATGTCGAAGCCCAAGGCGTCGGCCCGGGCCATGAGGCGATCGAACTTCAGGTGTCGATTGCACTCGATGCAAGGATTTGGGGTGATTCCACTCGCGTGATCGGCGATGTAGGGATCGACAACGTTGTGCTCGAAATCCTCGGAGAAATTGAAGACCAGATGATCGATATCGAGTTGCTGCGCCACTCGTCGGGCATCGTCGACATCGCTAACCGAACAACAACCGGAGTCTGATTCCCCACCCCATAATTTGAGCGTTACTCCGACGACATCGTGACCATCGTCGCGCAGCATTGCAGCTGCGACCGATGAGTCAACTCCGCCCGACATTGCGACCATGACCTGCATATTCAGATTCCGAACTTTTGAAGTCGTTCGACAGCACCCGGAATAACCAGAAGTGCGTCGTCGACATCGGACTGTGTGCTCGACCATCCCAACGACAGTCGAAGTGAACCTCTCGCCAAGTTTGAGTCGACTCCCATCGCAGCCAACACATGCGAGGACTGCAGCGCTCCACTAGCGCATGACGAAGCTGCCGACGCAGACACATCGCCCCGTTCGAGAAGAAAGAGCAGCGCTTCGCTTTCGATACTGGGGATACACAGATGAGCGATTCCTGCGGCACGACGCGACCGGTCGGTGCCGGCAGTTTCCACTGCACCGGGCAATGTCGCGAGGAGCCCGTCGAGAAGTTGGTCTCGCAAAGCACCGATTCGATTGATTTCAGCGGATCGGTTGGCCGCGGCGAGGCGCGCAGCAGTCACCATGGCCACGATGCCGCCAACGTTTTGGGTGCCCGACCGACGTTCTCGTTCCTGCCCACCACCGAGTTGGCGCGGCGAAAGGGGAATACCTGATCGCACTACTAGCGCACCCACACCCTTGGGACCGCCGAACTTGTGCGCGCTCAGACTGAACGAATCGACAACCGAGCAGACCGAGGAAATATCGGTCCAGCAGTAGGCCTGCACCGCGTCGGTGTGCAGCACCGCACTAGGTGCCGTTGCCCGCACCGTCTTCGCCAACGACGCAAGGTCGGCGATGACGCCGGTCTCGTTGTTGACCACCATCAATGAGACGACCCTCACCGATGAGTCGGACAGGACTCTCTCAAGATCGTCGCGCTCGACATTCCCAGAGCGATCGACAGCCACGACGCGTCCACCAATCGATTCCACTGGATCGAGGATCGCGTGATGCTCAACCGCGCTGCAGACGGCTACTCCGTCCCCTGGCCCAAGGCCGAAGATCGCAAGATTGTCGGATTCGGTTCCACCGCTGGTGAAAATGATGTCACCTGGTTCGGCCCCGACAAGTTCAGCAAACTCCTCGCGCGCGTCGTCGATTGCTCGACGCGAATCACGGGCGAATCGATGGGCTCCCGAGGGATTAGCGAATCGATCAGAAAGGAACGGGAGCATCGCCTCGATCGCCTCGGGACGCATTGGTCCCGTTGCAGCGTGATCGAGATAGGAACTCATGGTTGCAAGGGTACCGGTGGGCAGGCATGGCCATCACGGGCAGACTCTCTCGGTGACGTTCGAGGAAACTAACGACCCCGCCTTGTACGGCAGATCGTTCGCCGATGTCTACGACCAGTGGTACGCGGACTCGTTTGACACTGAGTCGGCCGTGACATCGCTTCAGCGCCTTGCTGGCGATGGCCCCGTCCTTGAACTCGGGGTCGGCACCGGGAGAATCGCTTTCCCTCTGGCTCAGAGTGGGCTGCGTGTTCTCGGACTCGATTCATCAAGCGACATGCTGCGCGAGCTCGCCGCCCGAGACTCGACGGGCAGCGTGACCGCTTTGCTCGGCGACATGTGTGACGTCGAACGTGCAATCCGATCCACACATTTGGACCAGCCTTTCTCATTGATTTTTTGCGCGTTCAACACCCTGCTCAACCTTGAGGGCATCGATGCAATCACACGCTGTCTCGGAGGAAGCCGCCGAGTTCTCCAGCCGAGCGGTCGTGTCGTCATCGAGGCACTCGTCCCGGTGGATTCCATGTCGATCAAACGGAATTCACTCTCACCGGCCCGGGTCCTCTCTGACGCCGCTGTCTTCATCGAAACCGACTTCGACGAGAGAACCAGCCGACTCCGTGGGCGACATGTAGAGGTTCGACCTGATTCGGTGACTGTTCGACCATGGTCGGTCTTCATTTGCAGTCCCGAACAGATCGATGGTGCGGCTCGGAATGCCGGTCTCACGTTGGTCGACCGATGGAGCGACTGGTCCGGTCAGGAATTCAATGAGGACAGCACAACCCACATCTCGATCTATGCCCCAACCGGGTGAAAGCGACGAACGCTCCTTACGATGTGCACATGGCAACCATCAGAGTGAGCACGGTGATCGATGCAACCCCGGATCAGGTGTGGGCGGTCGTTGAAAATGTCGCCAACCACGTCGACTGGATGCATGACGCTGTAGCGATTCGATTCACTTCATCGACGACTGCTGGTGTAGGCACCACCTTCGATTGCGATACCAAAGTCGGACCATTCCGTCTCACCGACAAAATGGAGATCACCGAATGGGAAGCCGGATCGACCATGGGTGTTCGACATGTCGGGATGGTCACCGGCACAGGGGCATTCACCATCCTGCCCGTTGGAGATCGTCGCTCCGGATTCCAATGGAAAGAATCGCTCGTCTTCCCGTGGTGGATGGGCGGTCCTATCGGTGCGGTTGTGGGCGGTCAGGTGCTCAAGCTGATCTGGAAACGCAATCTGAAAGAATTGAAGACAATCGTCGAAAGTGAATCATCAGTTCACGAATCGTGACGCAGCGACAAGACAACCAACCCACAACGCGGCGGTAATTGCCGCACACGCTGCCGTTCCCGCCCATGGGCTGCGCACCGCGCTATCGAGTGCGAAGACAAGCGCTCCAACGGCAACACCCACGATGAGTCCACCGACATGGGCACCAATGGCGATACCTGGCACAGCAAATGTCAGCAACAGGTTGATAACGACAAGCCCTCCGATGCCGTTTCGCCAGACGTCGATACCTGACCGACGCTGAGCGACGACCGCCGCGCCCATGAGTCCGAACACTGCACCCGATGCTCCGACTGTTCCCACCATGGGTGAAACGAGGAGCGCTCCGAAAGAGCCGCCAACAAGGCAAGCAATATAGAGCGCAGCAAAACGCGCTTTACCGAGCGCAGGCTCGAGTTGCTTCCCAAGGAGCCACAACAAGAGCATGTTCATTCCGAAGTGCAAGAGCCCGGCGTGCAGAAAACCTCCGGTGATGATGCGCCACCATTGACCGTGGGCAACTCCGATGAGGTTCAAGACTCCGCGATTGCTCGCGGGGTTGGTCCACATCACTCCTTGACCAAGCGTCATGCCCTGTTCGGTTGCGGTTCCGCCTCCGTTAAAGAGCGATCCTCCAGTGGCCACGATGGCAATGAGTCCGACCACATTCAGTGCAATCAACACTTGAGTCACGATCGGTTGTCCGCCGCGCAGTTCGTTGAATCGAATGACCGGAGATTTCTTCGCGGCACCTTTGATGCACTCAGGACACTGAAAGCCAACCGATGCCGGCGTCATGCATGAACCACAAATCGGACGGTTGCATCGCTGACAACTGACACCGGCGCGATTGGAGGGATGGCGGTAGCACGTGGACATCGGCAGGGTCATCGGTTCCCGCTCCCTGCACGACCACGCGCTCTCCGACTGGAGTTCATCGACCGGTGAACTGCGCTTTCCCTGGACCGTTCTCGAGGAACGACGCAACACCAAGACGAGCGTCTTCGGTAGCGAAGACTTCGACGAACCCGCGCTGTTCACGTTCGAGTCCGTCAGACAACGAACCCTCGAGTCCGGCATCAATGACCCGTTTGGCGATGGCGTGGGCAAGAACGGGTCCAGCGGCGAACTGTCGTGCTAACTCGAGCGCCCGTGGCTCGAGTTCGGCGGCGTCGACGATCTCGTCGACCAAACCCATCCGCAACGCTTCCTCGGCCCTCACCTGTCGACCGCTCAGAATGAGGTCCTTGGCACGGGAAGGTCCAATGAGGCGGGTGAGCCGCTGCGTGCCACCGCCACCAGGGATGATGCCGAGGAGGATTTCGGGCTGACCGAATTTCGCGTTGGTCGATCCGATCCGAAGGTCGCAGGCCAATGCGAGTTCGCAGCCGCCACCGAGTGCCGGTCCGGCGACCGCAGCAATCACGACGCGAGGAATGGCGGCCACTGCGTTCATGGCATCGAGGAACAAGCCACCAATGGCCCGGGCTTCGTCTGGTCCGCCAAACTCAGAAATGTCGGCACCGGCGGCGAAGATCCGATCACTTCCAGCAATGACGACCGCCCCGGGCGGATCCGCAGTCAATGACTCGGCAATCGAGTGAAGTTCACGCAATACCGCTGACGACAGCGAGTTCACTTTGCCGTTCTGTAGTCGAACCAGTGCCACTCCATCATCGGCACGCTCAACGGAAACAATGGCCTCTGTCATGAGCAGCGACCCTACCGGTTCACCCAGCCAGGCTCAGTTCACGCGAGCCATTACTGTCAGCGGACGAGTGCCTGCGCTTCACGCACCTGAACAGCAAACTCCACGGATCGCTCGAGTGTCCCGAGCGAATCTCCGCTGCTTTCGCTCGAACTCCACGAAACTCCCCAGATCACCGTGACTCGAACCCATTCGACACCGCCGGTCGACCATAGTGAGGATCGGGAAAACGTCTTCGTGCACGAGGAGGTCTGTTCATCGGGGCGCCTGCGCATGTCATAGACCGAGCCTCGACCGCATCGGACCTTCGCACCGTCCTGGAACTCCCAGACTGACGTTTCGGGCCACGCAGTGACCTCCGCCCAGACCGATCCGATCGACGCGGTTGCCGAAACCGATTCCCACGACTCGTCGAGCCACATCCACATTGGGAGACCAACGAGTTGCTCGGCCGGCGGATTTACCTGCGGACTCGGATCGGGGAGCTCGAGGCGCCGACGCGCCTCGTCGACAGCGCGCGGTGTCGCCGCTGCGCCACCGAACGGATCGCGCGGATCGAAAGCGACATACCTGGAGTGGACGCGCACACCAGTGCCATCCATACAACCCAACATGTAGTACTCGCCGGCGACTGGATTCACCGGGCCGGAGACCCAGTCGACCACGGGCGAAGGGTCGAGTACTGAAATCTGCGGAGCGACAATGGCGTAGTACCCACATCTCCACTGTGCACCCCGAGCTGACGGTGAACGCCATGCACCGAGAGTGCCATCACGCGTCACCACAACGACTGCTTCAGGGTTTCCGTCCGTAATGCGCCCGATCGCGTCTCCGCCCGAGACTCCGGCGGTGAACCACAACGCCCCGATACCGACCGTGACGAGCACGAGCATCATGTGTGCTGCTCTTCGAAAGCCGTTCTGCATCGATCCCCCCGTCGTCAAGGGCTGCGAACGGTACTGAGCAAACGCAAAAGAATCCATGCTTCGGCGATGTTTGATTCAAAGTGCCCAGGTCACTCGACCCAGAAGGAGAACGACTCGTTTTCCGTGAGCACGATCGCCCAATAGTTCAACCGAGAAATTCGGCGAACGGAGTTCAGCCGAGAAGCTCAGTGGCTGCTGTCCAGGGATCGACACGATGGGCTGCAACATCGCCGCAGGCCCGAATCCAAGCATCGCCCGATGCAACCAGTTCGACACGAGCCCGAAGCAATGTAGTGACGACCCGACGCAGTTCCTGTTCACTCCGCAGCGTTCGGCGCCGCTCGAATTCACCGCTCTCACGCGACCACTCACCGTGCTGCGCGATCGCCGTCCACAACTGGTCGGCTCCGGTTCCCTCGGTAGCCACTGTGCAGATCACCGGAGGACGCCAACCAGAAACGGATCGCAGCGACAACATACGTTCAAGGTCGCCAACGGTATCGGCGACTCCGGCACGGTCGGCTTTGTTCACGACGAAGATGTCAGCGATCTCCATGAGGCCCGCTTTGTTCGCCTGCACGGTGTCGCCCCACCCGGGAGTAACGACCACGACAGTTGTGTCAGCTTCGCCCGCGATCTCGACCTCGACCTGACCCACACCGACGGTTTCAATGACAACCCATTCCATGCCCGCGGCGTCGAGCACACGAACCGCGTCAGGAACAGCAACGGCAAGACCACCAAGATGTCCTCGAGTGGCCATCGACCGGATGAAGACCTCGTTATCGAGCGCGTGTTCGTCCATTCGGACTCGATCGCCGAGGATGGCTCCTCCAGTGAAGGGTGATGAGGGATCGATCGCGAGAACACCGACCGTCACTCCACTCAAACGCATCTCGCGAACCAGTGCGGAGGTGAGCGTTGACTTTCCCGCCCCCGGCGCGCCCGTGATGCCGACCGACGTCGCTTGACCAGCCACCGCGGACGTGGCTGCGCTCACCGACCGAGCTTCGTCACCACCCCGTTCTGCTTTCGACAGCAGACGAGCCAGAGCAGACCGGTCACCAGCGCGAGCGGCGTCAAGCAGGGTCGCCGGATCGGGGTCGGCAGACGTCGTCATGGTTCCACGCTAGGACAGCGCGGATACAAGAGGGTGCAGCCGCTTGAGACCACTCGCTGCGGACGCGAGGGTCAGAGCGAGACGGGGGTCTCGCCCACCACGTGATTGGCCGCGCCGGCATCGATAACTTCGGTCACTCCGGGTACGCGGTCCATGAGAATGCGCTCGAGCCCCGCTTTGAGGGTCACGGTCGAGGCAGGGCACGACACACACGCACCAATGAGTTCGACAGTGACGAGACCGGTCTCCTCGTTGACATCGTGAAGCAGAACGTCTCCGTTGTCGGCTTGAATCGCCGGACGGATGACTTCGATGACCTTCTCTACCTGTTCGCGCACTTCGCCAGTCTAGAGACCAACGCCGCTCGCACCACACCCGACAGGTCGACTACCCGCTTCACCCCCATCATGAGAGACTGAGCCGGTGGCATCAGTGTTCGCACATCAGGGTGGTTGGGACGAAGCGCTCCTCGTGCTTGTTCCCATCGGCCTGTTCGTTGGACTCCTCTGGCTGGCCAACCGGCGGGCACGAGCTCTGCAGGCCAAACGTCTCGCCGAACAGAACGAGAACGAGAACGAGAACAATTCACCGGGCCAGGCTGGGTCCCCAACCCTGAAAACGGAATCATGAGCATCGATTCAGTGCATTTCTTCGCCGACCCGTGCTGCCCGTGGACATGGAACACCAGTCGTTGGCTCCTTGAGGCTACGGAACTCGCTGGGGTGTCTATCGAGTGGCGCACACTCAGCCTGGCGGAACTCAACAAAGACGGCGAAGTTTCCGAACACTTCCGACCGCGCATGACCTGCAGCCGAAGAATGGCGCGCGTACTTGAGTCACTCCGCGCACAGGGACGCAACGATTACGTGCAATCGATGTTCATCTCCTACGGCGTGCGTCTCCACCACGATCAACACGATCACAACGACGAGCTCATCATCAAGTGCGCGCGCGACTGTTCACTCGATGAAGCGCTCATTATCGAAGCGATGGATGACCACTCCTGGGATCGAGCGATCACCGAATCAGTTGAACAAGCGATGCAACTCGCTGGTCCCGATGTCGGTTCGCCCATCATCGCCATACCTGAGCGGAACCTCGGCTTCTTCGGACCGATCGTTTCACCACCTCCGGCCGGCGCAGAAGCGCTCGCCCTCTGGAATGTCCTTACCGCTTCGTTCGAACTCCCGACATTCTTTGAATTGAAGCGAGGACGGCGCGATCCAGTCGCATTCGGCCCCCGCCCGTGACGAGACTCGAACATCGACACCGAGTCTCCGCTGACTCGGCAGCCAAGTGGCTCGAGCCCCGCAATGACGTCGTCATCGAACGGCGCACCGAGTCGACACCGACCACCGCAACATTCGAAGCCCATATCGGCCCATTCGATGAGTGGCATCGACAGGTCGAGTTGACCGTCACCGCCGACGGTCAGACCGTGGTAGACGAAGTCGTTGCGTACCGACTTGCGATTCCGGTCTGGGGCGTCCTGTTTCGACCCGCGCTCCGCCATCACCTCCGCCAAGTTCCTCGCCCCGAGGGCCGCCAGCCGTGGTGGGCACCACCAGAAGCACTCGACTCTCGCGCCGCAACCGCGCTCTCGGTCCTCTGTGTTTTCGCCGTCATCAGCGGCTATCTCGGAACCCTCATCACCCAGACCCTCACCTATGCCGCGCAGCAATTCGATGTTGGAACCGGCGAACAAGGAACATTGCTGGCCTCTGTCCGTATTGGTGTGCTTCTCTCTCTTGTCATCGTTGCCGTTGCCGACCGTCGCGGCCGACGTCGGGTTCTCGTGGTTTCGCTCCTCGGTTCGTGTGCGGTCACGGCCCTCGGGGCCGCAGCAACAGGAATGGTGTGGCTCGGCATCTCGCAGACCTTCGCCCGATCACTTTCGACTGTCGTTGTCATTCTCATCGCCGTGATGGCCGCAGAAGAAATGCCTGCGGGAACGCGCGCATTTGCTGTTTCGGTGGTGACCATGACCGCAGCCCTCGGCGCCGGGTTATGCGTTCTCAATCTCGCCTATGTCGATTTGGCGGCGGGCGCATGGCGAATCGCGTATCTCGTGCCGCTGCTTGCGGTGTATCCCTCCATCGTCATCGCGCGCCGACTCCCCGAAAGCAAACGGTTCGAGTCGCGACAGGTACGACTGTCCGAACAACAGGCGGACGCAGTACGTGACCGAATCGATTGGCGGAGATTCGTCATGCTGGCCATCGGAGCGTTCCTGTGGTCACTCTTTCTCGCCCCCGCTGCGCAGTTCCTCAACGAATTCCTTCGCACCGAACGTGGATTCTCCGGCATCGTCATTGCGGTGTTCGTCCTTGCCACGAATACTCCTGGGGGAATTGGAATCGTGATTGGCGGGAAACTGGCCGACCGTCACGGTCGCCGAGTTGTCGGCGCCATTGGCATTGCCGGTGGCGTGCTGTTCACCGTCATTTCCTATCTCTCGTGGGGATGGCCTCTGTGGCTCGCATCGATCGCTGCGGCGGTCATCGGGGCCATTGCCGTTCCCGCTCTCGCCGTCTATGGCCCCGAGCTCTTTCCTACAAGCCAAAGAGGACGGGCGAACGGAGGACTACAGGTCATCGCAGTTGCCGGAAGCAGCCTTGGACTCCTTGCGGTTGGTTGGCTGGCCGATCGCGTAGGTGGCATCGGCCACGCGATGGCGATCGTTGCAGTTGCGCCGGCCCTTCTTGTGCTCGTGGTGATCTTCTGGTTCCCCGAAACTGCTCGTCGCGAACT
>JBAXGZ010000082.1:0-10993 GCA_037139155.1 Actinomycetes bacterium
CGAGCAGGTGAAGGTGGTCGACTATCAGCCGGTCTACGTCACCGGCACCTATCGCTCCGATGAACAGGTGTTGGTGAATAACCGGACCAACAACGGTGCACCCGGGTATTGGGTCGTGACGCCGCTGGTGCTGTCGGACGGAACGGCGGTGGCGATCAACCGTGGATGGATTCCGTTCTCGTATACCGCCGACGGTTCATGGGAGGAGTTCGCACCGCCGAAGGGAACGGTGACCGTGCAGGGGTTGCTCCGGCAATCGCAGGTCCGAGAAACGAATGGGTTGGTGTCATCGCCCAAAGATTCCGAGGTCGGAACTCTGCGTGCCCTCGCTCGACTTGATGTTGGCCGCCTAGCCCAACAGATCGATGAACGGTTGATTCCGGGGTACATCTCGTTGCGGGTGCAAGATCCGGCGCAGGGGGAACTTCCAGTTCCGGTTCCGTTGCCCGAACTTTCGCAGGGCCCCCATCTTGGTTACGCGCTTCAGTGGTTCGCTTTCGCTCTGCTCACGATCATCGTCTACCCGCTATTGCTGCGCCGATACGCCCGCCGCAAGAAGATGGATGGCCACGATGCCGAGATCATGGATGCTCCTGACGGAGGTTCGGACGCCTCGGTCATCGAAGGGGATCAGGATTTCGACGCTTGTTCGCAGCCGACCCGACACTGAGACAGATGATCCGGTAGTGTCTCATTCATGCCTGCGGCTGCTCTGGCCCCCATCAAGCATGAGACTCCTGTCACCGAGCGGATCATCGCTGCCGCCGCAGCCCTCATCGCGTCTCAGGGTTTGCGGGCCACAAGCGTCGATGACATTGCTTTCTCGGCCGGATGTGGCCGCGCCACCGTCTATCGCTGGTTCCCCGGGGGTCGTTCCGAA
This sequence comes from Actinomycetes bacterium, assembly GCA_037139155.1. Classification (GTDB taxonomy): domain Bacteria; phylum Actinomycetota; class Acidimicrobiia; order Acidimicrobiales; family Acidimicrobilacustridaceae; genus Acidimicrobilacustris. Next base: position 881 of record JBAXGZ010000082.1, read on the forward strand.
CTTCTCGATGTGACCCTCGGTCAGGGCGTTGATCGGATCTTTGCGTCGTGCACACAAGTCACCGATCATGCGCCATCACTCGCCGAGGCGGTTGCCGGCACGATCAACATTGCCGTGCTTGAACTTTCGAATGATGCAGTAGTCCAACAACTGCTGGTGGACGAACCCGACACGATCGCCACGCTCATCTCGCCTGTGCGTATCGAACCGCTCTTCGAACGAGCGTCGACATGGGGAATCGAACACTTCTCCCGTTTCGTTGAGCCTGCGGTTGCTGCGCATGTTGGCGAATGGTGTGCTCGGGTTGTCACCGATCATTTGCGCTCGCCAGCACCCATCATCAATATCACCGACCCTGCGCTCGCTCGAGCACTTGTTGACACTTTCCTCATACCCACTCTCGCTCTCGATACATCGAGAGCCTGACCCACACGAGTCACCGTGAAGGAGACCACCATGACCAGCACAGAAAACATCATCGGTCGTAAAGACGTGAATGACATCGAGCAGATCCTCATGATCTCCAACACCGACGTCGACGCATCGATCCATGCCGTCAAGGACAATGCCGACGCGATCTTCACGTGGGATTACGAGAAGGGCGCTCGCCCGGCTCTCAATAAGTTGTACGAGAAGGCAAAGAATTCCCAGTGGAACGGTGAGACCGATCTCGACTGGTCGATTGAAGTCGATCAAGAAGCCGTTGTCGTGGCCAACCAAGCGGCCAACAACCGCGGTGTGGGTCTCGACGTCACTGGCACCTGCTTCGAGAAGTGGGGCGACAAGGAATGGACAGAACTGGGCATCCAGTCGCAGAACTGGACCCTCAGTCAGTTCATGCACGGCGAGCAGGGCGCGCTTCTCTGCACCGCCAAAATTGTCGAGACCGTTCCGTGGATCGATGCCAAGTACTACGCCTCCACGCAGGTGATGGATGAAGCTCGCCATGTTGAGGTCTTCGCGAAGTACCTCAACGAGAAGTTGTCGGGTCATTATCCGGTCAACGCCCACCTCAAGATGCTGCTCGATGACATCGTTCTCGACAGCCGTTGGGATATGACCTATCTGGGTATGCAGATCATGGTTGAGGGTCTTGCCCTCGCTGCTTTCGGTTTCATGCATCAGATGACAACCGAACCCCTTCTGAAGCAATTGCTTCGTTACGTCATGAGCGACGAAGCCCGCCACGTCGCATTTGGTGTGCTCTCGCTCAAGGAGTACTACCAGGACCTGACTCAGGCCGAACTCCGCGAGCGTCAGGAGTTCGCCTTCGAAGCTGCTGTTCGTATGCGCGACCGTTTCCTCCAGCAGGAAGTTTGGGACCGCATGGGCGTGCCGGTGAAGGAAGCCGTCAACGTCGTGATGCACGACCCCGGTCAGCAGATCTTCCAGCAGATGCTGTTCGCCAAGATTGTTCCCAATTGCAAGAAGTTGGGGCTTCTCGATGCCGGCGATGGCTGGTTGCGCACGAAGTTCACCGAACTCGGTGTGATCGACTTCGAGCACATGCCTGATACCGAAGAGGAATACGAGACATTCGCATTGGCTGACGGTGAGGTTGCTGGCGTTCGCTGAGTTCCCATCAGAGTTTCCTGTCTGATCCGTCGGGGTTCGGCAGGGTGCACTGGTACGGTGAAGGACATGTCACGTTTCGGTTCGGTGATCACGGCGATGATCACCCCATTCACTGCCGACGGCGCTCTTGATCACGAAGGCGCTGCCGAACTGGCGCGCTGGTTAGTGGCGCAAGGCAACGACGCGCTCGTACTCAGCGGCACAACTGGCGAGGCCGCCTGTCTGACCGACGAAGAACAGATCGCTCTGTGGCACACCGTTCGGGCTGCTGTTGATGTCCCGCTCATCGCGGGTTCGGGCACCAACGACACAAGGCATGCAGCGGAACTGACCTCGGCAGCATCGGATGCCGGCATGGACGCGGTGCTGATCGTGACGCCCTATTACAACCGTCCATCGCAGGCGGGTATCGAAGCTCACTTCCATCACGTGTGTGCGGCAACGGAACTTCCCGTCATTGTCTATGACATCCCGGTTCGCACAGGTCGCAAGATCGGCACCGAGTTGATCCTGCGTATGGCCAACGACATTCCGAATGTCGTGGGACTCAAAGATGCTGCCGGCGATCCGGGCGCTACTGCTCGCCTGATCGCTGCTGCGCCCGAAGGTTTCGAAGTCTTTAGCGGTGACGACCCCCTCACACTCCCACTGTTGGCGGTGGGTGCTGTCGGCGTTATTGGTGTGGCCACTCATTGGGCAGCTCCGGTGATGACGCAAATGATCAGCGCGTTCAAGGCTGGCGATATCGCTCGTGCCCAGGACCTGAACGCTCGAATGATCGAGAGCTACGAGTTCGAAACCGGTGATCTCAACCCCAACCCGGTGCCAACCAAAGCCATGCTGCGCGCTATTGGTCAACCCGCCGGTCCTTGTCGTCCGCCCATGGGGTTTGGCCCTGAGGATCTCGAAGAACGGGCTCTTGCCGTTCATCATCGGTTGTACGCGTGAGTCGGGACGAACCAAAGCCCAAGGCGAAGTCGAAGTCGAAGAAGCGTGACGCGTCGGCGAAAGCGCCGGCTGTTCGCGATTCACAGGGCACGCCCGTCTCGGTCACCTTCCTTGGTGGTCTCGGCGAAATCGGCCGCAACTGCGCCTGCATCGAAGTCGAGGGCAAGATCCTTTTGCTCGATTGCGGTCTGATGTTCCCCGACCTCGACATGCTCGGGATCGACCTCGTTCTTCCCGATTTTGCCTATTTGCGAGAGAACGCGGATCGGATCATCGGTTGTATTGCGACCCATGGTCACGAGGATCACACCGGCGGTTTGTCGTTCCTGCTGCGCGAACTGGAGTTCCCGATCTACGGTTCGGCACTCACACTCGGGCTCGCCCGCAACCGCATCGAAGAAGCTGGTCTGCTCGATCGCACCGAGTTCATCCCCGTAGTCGACGGCGAACGTCGCATGATCGGTCCGTTCGATGTGGAATTCATTCCCGTTACCCATTCGGTGCCCCATGGCATGGCCACTGCGTTCCACACTCCGCAGGGCGTCATCCTGCATACCGGTGACTTCAAACTCGATCTCACTCCGGTCGACGGTCGACTGACTGATCTGGCTCGAATCGGGGCTATCGCGTCGACCGAAGGTATTCGTCTTCTTCTGTCTGACAGTACCAACGCCGAGGAGCACGGCCACGCTGCATCGGAAACCTCTGTCGGCGCTGTCCTCTATGACCTTTTCCATCGTTATGAGGGTCGTCGCATCATCACGACGTGTTTCGCAAGCCACATTCATCGAGTGCAGCAAATCGCCGACGCGGCGATCTCATTCGACCGCGTCATCGCCACCATGGGCATGTCCATGAAAAAGAACGTTCGCATGGCGCGCGAGATGGGTTTGCTCACGATTCCCGAGTCGCGCCTCATGGACATCGCTGATGTTGGCGATCTGCCTCCCGAGAAAGTGTGTGTCATCTCGACCGGCTCCCAGGGCGAACCGATGTCGGCACTTGCCCTTATGGCCGCCAACGAAAATCGCTGGCTTACGTTGAGCAACACCGATGTCGTCATCATGAGTTCGCATCCGATTCCGGGCAATGAAACCGATGTGTCGAAGGTGATCGATGGCCTCGTCCGGGCCGGTGCTGAGGTTGTGCACTCAGGCATTTCCGATGTCCATGCCTCGGGCCATGCCAAATCCGAAGATCTCAAAATGTTGCTGTCGATCACTCGACCGGAACATTTCATTCCTGTTCACGGCGAATACCGTCATCTGGTTGCGCACGCGAAGTTGGCGCGTCAGATGGGCGTGGCCGCATCGAAGATCATTGTGTGCACCGATGGCGATCAGGTCACCCTCGATGACACCGGACTTCGCCCCACCGCGCAGGTACCTGCGGGCTATCTCTATGTCGATGGCATCATCGGCGATGTGGGCAGTGGAGTACTGCGCGACCGTCGAGTCCTAGCCGAGGAAGGTGTCGTTGTCGTGATTGTCGGAGTCGACATCGAACACGGCACCACCATGATCGGTCCCGAAATCATCACCCGCGGCTGGGTCCACGCCCCGGAGGCCGAGGATCTGCTCGACCAGTGCGCCGAACGGGTCCGTGTAGCCATTGCCGACCTGTTCCGTAACGGCCGAACTGATATCGAGAACGTTCAACGGGTCGTCCGCCGCGCTGCGGGTCGATTCGTCAATGAAAAGACCAAGCGTCGGCCGATGATCGTGCCTGTCGTGATGGAGGCCTGAGCCGCTTTCGCCGGCTCGGGTTTCGCCGCGTACCCTTGGCCCATGCCTGATGTTCCCGTCTCACTGACGTCGAAAATCTCTCCCGAACTCCGCGAGCGACTCACGCCTGAAGCGGCCCGAGCTGCCATCCGTGCAGCCGGTGTCGCTTTGCTTGACGAGCGCCGTCAATTGACACTCGAGGAACTCGCCGCGCTGGCTGATGTGCCTGATTCGGCGGTGCCGACACTCGCGTCGTTGGCGCATGAGGTTCGCCTCGAATGGTGTGGCGACACCGTCGAGGTCGAAGGCATCCTCTCGGCAAAGACCGGCGGATGTCCAGAGGACTGTCACTTCTGCAGTCAGTCCGCCAAGTTCGAATCGCCGGTTCAGGCCATGCCGTTCCTCGACACGGCAGATGTACTTGCCGCGGCGCGCGAGACCGCCGCACTCGGTGCCACCGAGTTCTGCATTGTGTTGGCTATTCGCGGTCCTGATGAACGAACGATGGATCGCATCTGCGAACTCGTCCCCCTCGTGCAGGAAGAGGTCGGCCTTAACGTTGCGGTGAGCGCCGGCATTGTCACCGAAGCTCAGGCCAAGCGCTTCGCCGAGGTTGGTGTGCATCGCTACAACCACAATCTCGAGACCGCCGAGTCATTCTTCGAAAATGTCGTGACCACCCATACGTGGGCAGAACGTTTCGATACCTGCCAACTCGTTCGTGATCAGGGTATGGAACTGTGTTGCGGCGTCCTGCTTGGTATGGGTGAATCAGTCGACCAGCGCATTGAACTTATTGGTCAACTTCGAGCCGTAGATCCGGCCGAGGTGCCGCTCAACTTCCTCAATCCGCGTCCAGGTACGCCATTTGCAGGGCTGCCGCTCACCGAACCCCTCGAAGCCATTCGTTGGATCTCGTTGTTCCGTCTTGGCCTTCCGTCAGTGATCCTTCGCTATGCCGGCGGCCGTGAAGTCACGTTGCGTGAACTGCAAGCCCTCGGTCTGACCTCCGGTATCAACGCGCTCATCGTGGGTAACTACCTCACGACGTTGGGTCGATCGCCCGAAGAGGATCTGCAGATGCTGGCCGATCTTCAGATGCCGATCGGCGCGTTGTCCAAGGCCATCTGATCGTGGTCGACGCCTACTGCCGTTGGTGCGGCACGGCGATCGCCGAACATCCCGTCATCGAATGTCGGCGCGAACTGGATCCACCGCGGTTTTGTCCGCAGTGCGGCCGTCGCTTGCGGGTGAAGGTGCACACCGCCGGGTTCGAGGCGGAGTGTCGGGATCACGGAGACGTGCTCGATTAGTTGCGAGGGCAGGACTGCACCACAGCACCATCGGGAACGATTGGGTCGGGCATGGACTTGCCGGCGAATCGATCGCCGATCCACTTGACCATTGAGCCAAATGAGGGCGCAATGACACCAGCGTGCGACTGACCGGCGAACACCCACCGTTGTTCCACCTGTCCGATCTTGCACAGCTGATCGAACAACACCGCAGACGACCCGACGGGAATCTGCTCATCGTTGCCACCATGGATCATGAGTAGCGGGGAAGGTATCGGTGCGGTGAATGAGCCCGGATCATTGTTTGTAAGAAGGTTGTTCCACTCGGGAACCGATGCTGGATCGGCGAGCTGCAGGGTGTTGATGTCGAGACCTGAAGATTCTTTGCCCAGTTCCGTTGCGCACATTGTGTCGACATTCGAAAGAAAGTCGAGGCCGGCTGGCGTGAGGACTTTGTCGAGAGGAGCAGCCGTGTCACCCGCGGCTGCATTGAGTCCGCCTGCTGCCATGAGGATGTAGTGCTTGTAAGGGCTGGTTTGCAGCGCTTGATTAATGAGCAGTAGCTGCGAAGGTGGTGCCCCAGCGACGACGCCCTTGAGAGTGAGATCTGGTGCGTAGGCGTCGGCGGCGTGACCGGCGAAAAGCGCGGCATGCCCACCCTGCGAATGGCCCCACACCACGTAGTTCTTGGAAGCGTTTGCTCCCGGAAAGACCTGAGCAGCCTTGACAATGTCGAGCGTGCCATAGGCCTCGCTGTTACCTGAGATGTAGGGATGACGTCCTGGTGTGCCGAGACCTTCGTAATCAGTGGCGACGACGAGGTAACCGGCATCAAGAAGGGGGTTGACGAATTCGGTGAAGTCATCGGGCGTTAACGACGGTGCACATGAATCAGCAAGGCCGGTGGTCCCATGCGCCCACGTGATGACCGGCCAACCACCATCTGGGGGAGTCCCATTCGGGATCGCAAGAAGTCCGGTAACGGCAATGGTCTGGCCGGCTTCGGAAGTGGATGAGTACATGACCCTTGACATCGAGCCGTTCAGCCCCGCAAGATCCACCGGCTCCGACTTGAGAATGGTCCCGGGAGATGTTTCCTTAAGCGACGCAGGAACAGCGTAGAAATCGGGGAGGTCTGGCGATCCCTTGATGGTTGCTGTCGATGGCTTCTCCGCAGAGCTGGAACGTGAGGAGTTCCAGAAGTAGCCCAGGGCAGCGATTCCAAGAATGACGGCAAGAAGGACCGCCAGGAGCCGATTTCTAGTCATTGGGGTTCCTCTCAGACGGGTCTCAGAGAGGTTAGTGCCGCTCTCTGCCCGTTCAGAGGCGGGTGGATTCTGGCTGATCCGCCCAACTGTCGGAGGGTTTGGGTAACCTGTCGTTTGGCGAGCGGAGAAGGGGCCACGTCAGGAACGCGTACGCCTGTGGCCACGAAACAGAGTTCTCCCAAACGATCGACTACCAAGTCCTCAGCCAAAGCCGGCTCTCGGTCGTCTTCAACGCGCAAGGCACCGTCCAAGAAGTCGGCGGCGAAGAAGCCCACCGCCACGCGCGGTTCGACCGAGGCGAAGGGTCGGTCATCAAACGCGGCTCGTCGCTCCACTTCCGGGCCCGTTCGTGATGCGTTTACAGGTCATGGTCATGACGTGTGGGGGGTGGCGCTCGTTGCACTCGGACTGCTGACCGCCCTCGGCGTCTACGGCAACCTCGCCGGTCCGCTCGGCCGCGGATTGGCTGAGGTTGCCGGTGCTCTCGTCGGTGGGCTGCGCGTCTTTCTGCCGCCGGTACTCGTGGTCGGTGGCGCGCTGTTGTTGCGCGGACCGCGCGACGCGCAAGGCGCGCCGCGGATTTCCGCTGGTCGACTCGGCATCGGCGTCTCGCTGATTTTCATCGCCGTCGCTGGCCTCTTGCAATTGACGAAAGGACGTCCTGAATTCGGGATGCCTCTTGACGATTTCATCGCTGCGGGCGGCTATGTCGGCGCTGTTGTCGGAACGCCGCTCGAAAAGGCGTTGGCTGTTTGGGGTGCGGCGTTGGTCTTTGCCGCACTAATTGTCGTCGGTCTGGTGATTGGTACTGGCGTAACGGTACGAACTGCTGCCCGACGAACTGCCGATGGGGTGAAGCCCGTACAGGGAGCGGTGAAGCGCGGGATGGGTTCGTTATTCGAACTCAAGGGTGCTTCAGACGATGCCGCTTCTGTCGACGAACCGATCGTTCCGTTTCTCTTCGACGGCAGTTCGAGCAGCGATGACGAATGGGACGATGACGCTGAGCCGATGCTGAGCGAACTCATCGATCCCGATGGAGAACCGGTCGATGCCTTCGATGAACACTCACTTCCTTTTGTCGCTGGTTCCGACGACGAGCCCGTCGTCGATGAACTCGATATCCATGTCCCGACCGGTGATGTACCTCCAGGGAAACCGGAACAACTCACCATGCCGCTCCCCAGGGAGCGCAAGGTCAATTGGAAATTGCCGTCTCTGAAGATGCTTGATCGTTCCGTCGCCCAGCAGGTCGACAAAAAGATGGTCGAAGACCGGGGTCGCCTGCTCGAGGCGGCACTGGCCGAACACGGAGTGCAAACCAAGTTGGTAGGAATGGTCGTCGGTCCGACGGTCACGCGTTATGAACTCGAACTTCTTCCTGGCGTGAAGGTCTCGCGAGTGACGAGCCTGCATAAGGACATCGCGTATGCGATGGCATCTCCCGATGTGCGGATCCTTGCGCCGATCCCGGGAAAGCAGGCGATTGGCGTCGAAGTCCCGAACGACACTCGCCAACTTGTCTCGGTTGGAGACATCCTCGCTTCGCCCGAGGCGAAAGCTGCCAAGAATCCGCTCGAGGTGGCGATCGGTCGCGATATCAACGGTCGATCGGTACTGGCTGATCTCTCGAAGATGCCGCACATCCTCATCGCTGGCGCCACCGGTGCCGGAAAGTCTTCCTGCATCAATTCACTCCTGACGTCGATCCTCATGCGTTCGACGCCAGATCAGGTTCGCCTGATCCTTATCGATCCCAAGCGGGTTGAGCTTGGCCAGTACAACCGGCTTCCGCATCTGCTCACCCAGGTCGTGACCAATCCGAAGAAGGCCGCCAATGCGCTTTCGTGGACTGTCAAGGAAATGGAGCGTCGTTACGACCTTCTTTCCGACGTGGGCTTCCGCGATATCGATGGCTACAACGCGGCCTATGACCGCGGTGAAGTTATGGATCAACCCGATCTCGGTCTTGAATACCACCGTTTGCCGTACATCCTCGTGGTGGTCGACGAACTCAATGACCTCATGATGGTGGCGGCGCGTGACGTCGAGGAATCGATCTGTCGCATTGCGCAGATGGCGCGTGCGGTCGGCATCCACTTGGTCATCGCGACGCAGCGTCCGTCGGTCAACGTCATTACCGGTGTGATCAAGGCCAACGTTCCCGCCCGACTTGCCTTCGCCGTTTCCAGCCTCGCCGACTCAAGAGTCATCCTCGACCAGGGTGGTGCCGAGAAATTGCTCGGTCGCGGGGACATGCTGCTCCTTGGCCCTTCCTCGAGCATTGCTCAGCGCATCCAGGGGGCATGGGTAACCGAGGATGAAGTACGTGCTGTTGTTACTGCGTGGCGTCAGCAATCTCCCGATGTGAAGTACGACGACACGGTGCAGGGCGCAGAGGATTCCTCGACCGGCAGCGGTTCGGTTGGATCGGCTGATGGTGGTGACGATGATGATGAGCTTCTGCGCCAGGCAATGGAACTGGTCGTGCGCTCACAACTCGGTTCTACCTCGATGTTGCAGCGGAAGCTTCGTGTCGGATTCGCGCGCGCCGGTCGATTGATGGATCTGCTCGAACAGCGTGGCGTTGTCGGTCCCTCAGAGGGATCAAAGGCGCGAGCAGTGCTCATGACTCCCGAGGAACTCGACGGCGCAGACTGACGCCTACGCTGTCCGGATGACCGAGAGTTTCTGGATCGAGACACTCGGCTGTCCCAAGAACGAGGTCGACTCCGACAAGTTGGTCGGAACGATGCTGGCCGACGGTCTGGTGCCGGCCGATTCCCCTGAGTTGGCCGATGTCGTTGTGGTCAACACGTGCGCCTTCGTCGAACAAGCGCGACAGGAATCCATCGACACCATCCTTGGTCTCGATGCGGTACGCGCCCCTGGTGCCCGGCTGGTCGTCACCGGGTGCATGGCCGAGCGTTACGGAGAGGAGTTGGCCGACGCCCTTCCTGAGATCGACTCGGTTGCTGGTTTCGGTGTTCCCGTTACTCTCGGCTCAACCCGGGGTGCGAAATCGTCGTCTTTCGACCTTCTCAATCTTCCCCGACCGAAATCCACCTCGCCCTGGGCGTATGTGAAGGTCGCAGAAGGATGTGATCGGGCATGTGGATTCTGTGCCATCCCGACATTCCGAGGTAAGCAACGGTCTCGCGTCGTCGACGATGTGCTGGCCGAAGTCGATGCCCTCGAGGCGCGTGAGATCGTGCTCGTTGCCCAAGATCTCGCCGCCTACGGTCGAGATCAAGGGGTGGGCGAACGTTCGATCGTTCCGTTGATGAAGGCGGTTTCCGAACG
>JBAXGZ010000083.1:0-10936 GCA_037139155.1 Actinomycetes bacterium
TCTAGACGGGCGAACAGCAACTCCGGGATCGTCGATTGCGATCCGCTTCGCCAAACTTCGCTACCCATCGCTGGAATTGCCTCCCCCTGATCGGTGACCCGACGACCGGATGTTTGACTTCATCCCGAATGAACGCTGAACGATACATCGACTCGTTGAACCATGGTTCAATACAGCTTGCTCGCAACGACATCGCTCCAGGAGATTCCCTTGACAACGCCACCGAATCCGTCGCTTGCAACAGAGCTTCCGAGCACCGTCGCCGCTGCTCTTGAACGAGCGGCCGCCCGGTTTGGAGACCATGAGGCGCTTGTCGATGACGATCTTCGACTGACCTTTGCCGAGTTACTTGAACACGTCGATCATGCCGCACGAGCACTTATCGCTCTAGGTATCGAACCGGGCGATCGTGTCGCCATCTGGGCCCAAAACACATCCGAATGGGTGATCGCAGCGTGTGCGATCCATCGCTGCGGCGCTGTGCTCGTGCCGCTCAACACGCGCTTCAAGCGCCAGGAAGCCGAATACATACTGAGCAATGCCGGTGTCCGGCTCTTGTTCACCGTCTCGGAGTTTCTCGGTACCGATTACGTCGAGCTTCTCGGCGACCGACAAGACCTTCCCTCGCTTGAGAATGTGATTGTTCTCCGTGGACCCGAGCGCAACGGAACACTCTCGTGGTCGGAGTTCCTCGATCGATCAAACGATGTTTCCACCGAGGCAGCACGTCTCCGGGCCGATGCGATCGATCCTGAAGATCTGTGCGACATTCTCTTCACGTCGGGTACGACCGGGCTTCCAAAAGGGGCAATGCTCACTCATGGTGCGAGCGTTCGCGCCTACTGGAGTTGGTCGACTGTTGTAGGTCTCACCGAAGGAGACCGTTACCTGATCATCAACCCGTTTTTTCACAGTTTCGGTCTCAAGTCGGGAATTCTCGCCTGCATCCTGATGGGGGCAACGAATCTCCCGCATCCAATCTTCGATGTGCCGTCGGTGATGCGTCGTGTCGAAGAAGAACGAATCACGATGCTGCCCGGGCCTCCAACGGTGTACCAAACGATGCTTGATCACCCCGAACTCCATACCTTCGATCTTTCGAGTCTCCGTCTCTCAGTAACCGGAGCGGCGACAGTCCCCGTCGAGATGATCTATCGGATGCGTTCAGAGATGACGTTCACAACGATCGTCACCGGTTACGGCCTCACCGAAGCCACCGGTATCGCAACTATGTGCCGTCACACCGACGACCCTGAACTCATCGCGACAACGGCTGGACGGGCGATTCCCGATGTTGAGGTCATCGTTGCCGATAAACTTCGCAATCCGGTAGCGGCAGGTGAACCGGGTGAGGTGTTGATCCGCGGCTACAACGTCATGAAGGGCTTTATTGGCAATCCCGAGGCCACCGCCGAGGCCATTGACGACGAAGGTTGGCTCCACACTGGAGACATCGGTGTTATGGACGAAGCAGGCAATCTCCGCATCACTGATCGCATTAAGGACATGTTCATCGTCGGAGGATTCAACGCCTATCCCGCCGAGATCGAAAATATCCTCCTCACCCACTCAGGAATCAGTCAGGTAGCAGTGCTCGGGATCCCCGACAATCGAATGGGCGAAATCGGCGTCGCGTTCGTTATGGCTAAACCGGACTCACAACTCACCTCAGAGCAGATCCTCGCATGGAGCCGCGAAACGATGGCGAACTACAAGGTTCCGAGGCATGTTTTCCTCGTCGACGAATTTCCGCTTAATGCAAGTGGAAAGGTGCTGAAGTACGTGCTGCGGGACAGAGCGATCAGCGCTGCTGCACGCTGATCCTCTGCTCGCAACTCGGCACTGTTCAGAAGTGACCCAGCTCAGCGCGGAAGAACGTCGTTTGGTAACGGATGACGGAAGACGCGTGCTGCGTTCTCACACAAAATGGCGCGCAGTTCATCAGCAGGAAGATCTCCATAGGTATCGGCGACGACCTGCTGGGTATCGGGCCACGTTCCGTCGCCATGGGGATAGTCGGTCTCGAACATGATGTTCTCAACGCCGATTCGGTGACGAGTGACGATCGTCGACGGATCATCGATCGTGCAGAACCAAAAGTTCCGAAGAAGAACGTCTGCCGGGCGAACGTCCCAACCGAGGCCATACCCAGAGCGATCGATGATGTTGTCAAGGCGATCAAGAAGCATCGCAACCCAACCGATGCCCCCCTCGCTCATCGTGATCTTGAGATTCGGATACTTCAGGGGATAGCCGGACCACAACCATTCAGCACACGCAGCGAGTGAGAGTTGGCCGAACATCGTGGCGCCCAGTTGCAATGCTGGCGCAGCTTCAGGCGAGGGATAGCCACCCGAAGAACCAACATGTAATGCGATGACTGTGTCGGTCTCGGCACAGGCTTCGACGATCGGGTCCCAGTAACCGGTGAAGAGCGAAGGGAATCCAATATTCTGCGGGCGTTCAGGAAGGGTTACTGCAACAAAACCACGCTCGGCATTTCGTCGAATCTCTGCGGCACCACGAATCGGATCGGCGAGGAACGTGAGGCCAAGCGGAATAATGCGATCTTTCGCTGGCTGCCACCAGTCCTCGTAGAGCCAATCGTTCCAAGCCTGCGTGGTTGCGAAACCGAGATCGAGATCGTCGATCTGGGCAAACACGCGACCACAAAACCCGGTGATCATCGAAGGAAAGTTCATCGATGCCCATACGCCATTGAGGTCCATGTCGCGCACACGCTCGGCGATGTCCCAACAGCCCTTGCGCATATCTGCAAATCGGGTCGGCTCAAGGTTCTTCATGCTTTTCGAACGACCCGCGACCGCGTTCATTCCGACCTGAGTGAATCTTTGACCCTCAAATTCCCAAACCTCATGACCCCTTTCGTCAATGACAACCCGTGGCGCCCGACTCTGGAAACGTGACGGGAGTCGACCCTCGAACATTTCGGGAGGTTCAACGAGATGATCATCAACCGAGATGATCGTGTAACGCACTTCGGCCGGTTCTGGATCGGGAAGAAGCATCGGATTGTCGACGAGATCGGTCATTGGAGCCCCATGTTCGAAACTTTCGACAGTGTAGGTGGCTGGCCCCGCAGACAACGTGCCGGAACTACGTTCAGGGAAGGGGGAACATGATGGATGGAATACTTGATACCGCTGCTCTTGGGAAGTGGATCGCCGACCGGATCGGCTCAGACCCGCTTGCGATCACCATTGATGGGCGCCCATCTGGAGGATTCTCTGCGGAGACACTCCTTATTAGCGGGCAAATGAGTAGCGGCCGCAGCCCAGAGGACCCTCCACAACGTTTCGTCGTGCGCCTCGAAACTCCTGAACCGGCGGTCTATCCGCAGCAATCTGATGAGGATCTACCCGAGATCGAAATCCAATTCCGGATCATGGACCGTCTCCTTCAACATTCCTCACTCCCCCTCGCCGATGTCATCGGATACGAACCTGATTTGAGGGTCCTCGGCACACCGTTCTTCGTTATGCGGCATGTCGATGGCGTCGTGCCCATTGAAAGTCCTCCGTACAGCGCGGAGGGATTCTTCACATCATGTTCGGCCGATGAACGATCCGCGCTCATCTCCAACGGACTCCAGCAGCTCGCGCGACTGCACCAACTCGATGTATCGACACTTGATCTTGAATGGCTGGCACCCCGCAATTCCCAACCAGGTTCTCGCCACCTCCTCGAACTTTGGAAGACATTCGGCGAAACGGAACTCCAGGGTCGTTCGCATCCGTTGCTCGCCGCCGCTTGGGACATCGTCGAGCGCGATCTTCCCGATGACTTCGGAGTCGGTCTGTGTTGGGGTGATCCGCGCCCGGGAAACATCATCTGGCAAGGTTCCGATCCAGTGTGTCTGACTGATTTTGAAGCGGCGTGCATCGGACCGCCGGAGTTCGACTTGGGCTGGTGGCTCATGTTCGATCGCACGATGCATGAACTCGTCGGACTCGATCGACTGCCCGGTGATCCGACCCGTCAACAGCAACACCAGATGTACTTCGAGCACGCTGGCCGCCCTCCGGTCGACACATCTCTTCACGAACTCTTTGCTGCTGCTCGCTACTGCGTGATTGTGGTCCGAGTGATGAATCGGTTGGACCAACGTGGACTGCTTCCGGCCGACAGTCTGGTGTGGAGAGACAATCCCGCAACCGACTGTCTCAGGATGATCCTTGATGAGAGGAAGTAGGAGTTCTACAGGAGTCTCCACTGCCTCTTGGACTCCCAGACCCCCTGCTACGTTGCCATGAGTGAGTCATTGTCTCTGCCCTAGAGCCGCTCGGGCAACCGAGGTGGCGTGTGGTCTGCTCATCACTGGAGCAGTGACCAAACTGACGGGGAGCGGATTCCATGTGATGCTTCTCCCCGTGATGCCTAACGGGAAAATCGACCCTGGTGGCCCAACCGGGTTGGTCGACTCAAGACGCCAGTCCCTGAAAAAAGAGCACGTGGCGACGTGCGTGGCAGTTCGATGATCCGGTCGGAGTTTGTGGCGGATTCTGATGACGACAACTGATCTCGATTCCCCAGAAGACGACAGTGAAGTGCGTGTGAGTCGCACTGCGAGTCCCACCCGCCGTCTCGATCGCTGGACTCTCGGCTTTCTCGGGCTTCTCGCCTACGTTCCCTTTCTTTTGTCCTCACCAGGCGAAATCTCCGCCGACACCAAGGCCTATCTGCTGCTTGATCCGGGGAAGCTTTTGGCTCGTGCCCCGTTCCTGTGGGACTCCCACATCAACGCGGGCACGGTCACCCACCAGAACATCGGGTACCTGTTCCCCCTTGGACCTTGGTACTGGATCTTCCGCACTCTTGGTGTACCCACATGGATCGCAGAACGCCTGTGGTTCGGAACTCTCCTGTTCGCAGCGGGTGCAGGAACTCTCTGGATGCTCCGCAAACTCGGGCTTCGTGGACCCGGCTCCGCTGTCGCCGCCTTCGTCTACATGCTTAGCCCGTACATGCTTTCGTACATGGGCCGGATGTCAGTCATCCTGACCCCTTGGTGCGCTCTTCCATGGCTCATCGGGCTCATGATCTGCGCGCTGCGCGAACGAACGTGGCGAGCTCCGGTCCTCTTCGCTCTGATTGTGACCGTGATGGCGGGCACCAACGCCAGTTCGGTGATCTTCGTTCTGCTGGGCCCTCTGCTGCTCGTGCCATTCGCCCTCTGGGCCACCCACGAGACTGATCTCCGCAGTGCTCTTCGTTCCCTTGCTCGAATAGCGATCGCCACTGGACCGGCCCAGCTTTGGTGGGTTTCCGGCCTTTACGTGCAAGGGAAGTTCGGCCTTCCGATCCTTCAGCTCACCGAAACGGTCGAGACAGTTGCCGAGACGTCGACGGCCTCGGAAGCGCTGCGCGGCCTCGGATATTGGTGCTTCTACGGCAAGGATGGACTTACCGGCTGGATCGGTTCGGCTCCGCTCTACACCACGTCGCTGGTGATGCTGCCTCTTTCGTTCACGTTGCCCCTCCTCGGACTGCTCGGTGCAATCCTCACGCGGTGGAAATACCGCGCGTATTTCGTAGGCCTCGTGATCGTCGGATTGGTCTTCGCCGTTGGCACCTATCCCTATAGAGATCCTTCGCCCATTGGGGCCATCATCAAATTCACAACATCGCTCG
Organism: Actinomycetes bacterium; assembly: GCA_037139155.1. Classification (GTDB taxonomy): domain Bacteria; phylum Actinomycetota; class Acidimicrobiia; order Acidimicrobiales; family Acidimicrobilacustridaceae; genus Acidimicrobilacustris. The sequence goes on from JBAXGZ010000083.1 coordinate 5,653, forward strand.
AGATTGGATTCGCACTCCGCAGTTCTCCGAGAATCATCCCCCTCGTGGTTATCGGTTTCGCCGCACTTATTGCCTCATTCATCGACTCGCTGATTCCTGCACTCCTCCGAAAATTTCGTAGTCCGCTCAATCGACGTCTCGCCGCGGCACTCCCCCTCGGGATCATTTGTCTTGCAATCCTCAACCTCCCTCCTCTGTGGACGGGCAACCTGGTTCAGCCTGATCTCAAGTTCCCCGGAACCTTGCCTTCGTACTGGACAGACGCGGCCACTTGGCTCGATGAACAAAGCAACGACCTCCGCGTGCTTGAACTACCCGGCGCCGACTTCGCCGCCTACCGATGGGGGGACACTCAGGATCCCCTCACACCAGGAATCATCACTCGCCCTTGGATAGGACGCGAGATCACCGCCTACGGAACGCCGGCAAGTGTGGATCTTGTTCGTGCCCTTGACCGAACTTTTCAGGAGGGAGTCGGGGAACCCGGAGCGGTCGCCGGTGTTGCGCAACTGCTCTCTGCCTCTGATGTGTTACTTCGACTCGACAGCCAGTACGAACGATATCGAGGCCCACGCCCAACCGACCTCTGGGCCCAGTTTGGCGGCTCCAACCCATCCAACGGGCTGGGAACCCCGACCGAGTTCGGAGACCCAAGCGTCAATGTCGCTGACCCTCGCCAACCGATGATTGACGAACAACATCTGGCGACCACACCATCGCGTGCCACGCCTCCGTTAGTTGCCTACCCCGTTTCCGATGTACGGGCACTCCTGCGTGCTGAGCCGACATCGAGTCCGACTGTTCTCTTCGGAGATGCCGACGGAGTCGTAGCGGCCGCCACCTGGAATCAGTTGCCCGCAAGCCGAGCACTTTTCTACAGTCCAACCGCCACATCGTCGCCGGCCCTCCTGAAAGGGATCCGCGCCTCGCAGCCCAACTTGGTTATCACCGACACAAACCGGAAGAGAGCACAGCGCTGGGGCACACTGCGGGAGAACAACGGCGCCACCGAAACTGCTGACTCCAATCGGCTCGAGAAGGATCCCAAGGACACGCGGCTTGAGTTGTTCCCTGGTGAGACGCCAGAGGACCAAACTGTGGCTTGGTTCGGCGACGATGTCGCCGATGTGCAAGCCACGTCCTACGGAAACATCGTGGCGTATTCAACGGAAGTTCGTCCCTCCAATTCCATCGATGGCGATCCCCGCACGGCATGGACTACCGGCGGATTTAGCGACGTCGTCGGAGACAAACTCGCGATCAACTACAGCCATCCCGTTACTGCCGACCACATTGATCTTCTGCAAACTGAGGGAAACCGCTGGATTACCAAGGCAACCATCCTCCTCGACGGAGAGCCGGTCACGACCGTCGATATGACTGATGCATCCTTCGTCGGAACTGGACAGCGGGTCAGCCTCAAACAAGATCGAACGTTCTCAGCACTCAGTATCCGCATCGACGATGCCAATATCACCGGGCTTTCAAGTTGGGTCGGTTTCTCAAATGTCGGGTTCCGCGAAGTCACCGTCCCTGGAGTCTCCGCTCAAGAGTGGATTGTTGCTCCACGAGCCGGGATCGACGATCTTGCACCGTCATCGAAAAACGTGACCTACCTTTTCTCGAGACTTCGTTCGAATCCCATCGAAGGCTTTCGCCAGGACACGGAACTCCAAATTCGCCGAATCTTCCGTGTCGGTAACAGCAGTCAGTTCCAGTTCCAGGGCCGCGCCCGCCTCAGTGCTGGACTCGAGGGTTCCGCTGTCGACAGTCTTCTAGGGCGACCAGGACTTGAGTCAGGTAGACCAATCGTTACCGGCACCGACTATCTCTACGGCGACCTCTCCTCCCGGCCCTCCTCGGCTCTCGACGGAAACCTTTCAACCGCTTGGACAACCAAGTTTGATTCTCAGGTTGGTGCCACTGCGACGGTCATCGCTCCGTCCCCAATGATCGTCGATCATCTCAATCTCTCGTTTATTAATGACGCAGAGCACTCCGTACCGACTGCGCTCTCCCTCACTCTCGATGATGGGTCTGTCCACGCTGTGGCCGTTCCGGCGGTTGAAACCGTCGACAAGATCGGGAACGTCGTAAGCGTCGACGTACCGACGAGCGAGCTGAGATCGAAGACCATCGCTATCACCGTGGCCGCTGAACGCGCAGTAACCTCACCCGAGTTTTTTGCCGGCACTCCGCGAATACTCCCAATCTCGATCGCAGAGTTCGGACTACCAACCCAAGTTGCCCCCCTACCGACACTGCTGCCAGACACGTGCCGAACGGGCTTGGTCACAATCGATGGCACTACGCTGCCTGTGGCACTCACCGGTACAACCGCCGCCGCCGTTACTCGTCAACCGGTGGATCTTGTCCCCTGCGCATCCAATTCAGCTCCACTGAACCTATCGCTTGGAGATCACCGCATCACCTCCAGCGCGGGCCTTGATACCGGCATTGACGTCGATGCCATTCAACTCACGTCAGTACCAAACGCACAGGACTCGCCGGCAACAAGCCTTCCCGCCACAGCAGTGCGTTCCACTGGAACCAACACCTTTACAGTCGATATTTCTGACGCATCGGAACCGTTCTGGCTCGTTCTTGGTCAATCCCTCTCCGATGGTTGGAAAGCGACTGTCCGTGGAGGCTCTTCCTTAGGTTCACCCACATTGATTGATGGTTACGCGAACGGATGGCTCATTGATCCCGCAGTGACCGGTTCTACGTTCACTGTTGACATCACATGGGCACCTCAGAAGGTTGTTTGGGCAGGTATTGCCGTTTCCACGTTCTGGTTTCTCGGACTTTGCGCAGCCGCACTCGTGGTGCTCTGGCGCCGGCGACGAGCAGTCCGAATTCTTCCCTCAGACACTGAACCGCGTCTGATCTCGTCCGAACTTCCGAACGAGACGAGCATCGCAGTACGGATCGAACTGCTCATTGGAATTGTGGTGTTGTCTGCTTTCGTGGGAGGCACCGGTGTTGCCATAGCGATGGCGATCATCACGGCTCTCTCTCTTTGGACGAAGCGACGAACTGCGATTGCTGTTCTCGCCGTCCTTGGCTCAGTCGGCGGAATCGTGGTGCTGTATACCGGACTTCAATTCCGTCGTGCCTACACCACAACGGCAGAATGGCCTTCAGGGTTTTGGTTCGCACATCAACTAGGACTGGTGGCAGTACTCGCAGTCGTCGCCGAGAGTGTCACTCGATGGATTCTGAGAGTTCGCTACAACAGGCCACAAACCGCGAGTGATGACAACCCGATCAGTGACGGTTCAGCACTTCCTCGTTAGCGATTGTTCCGACGATTCTCAGTGGCGATGATGGCATCGGCAATTTGATGGTGTGCACATCCGTAAGGATCAACTTCAGACCGTGGCCGGCTGGCTCGCACCGCAACTGATCGCTGCGAAACCTTTGACAACGAATTGAGCCCTGCCACCATGGGCGACAGGGCTCAATGGTGAAGCGATCCTTCAGCGGGTACGCACCACATCCATCATCGCTGCGAGACGGAGCGGAAAAAGCCCAACTCCGCGAGAATCGCAGCCGAAACGGCCGACGTCAGCGCGGAGGCGTGTAGAGGACCTGCATCTTGTAGAGAAGCGCCGGCCGGTCCGATCCCTCTGCAGCGATCTCGGCTTCGGTCGTGATGAGTGTCCCCTTGGGCTTGGCCTCGGCCTTCACCAGTCGTGAACGGGCATGGACCTTTGCGCCAGCGGGCACCGGCGAGAGAAAGCGAAGCCCCTCGGCCCCGTAATTCACCGCGCTGCCATTACCCATGATCTTCACGGGGAAGGTCGCCAACTTCGGCATCAGGCTGAGAGTAAGGAAACCATGAGCCACCGGCCCACCAAAGGGGCTCTCTTTGAGCGAGCGCTCGACATCGATGTGGATCCATTGCCGATCGCCGGTCAATTCGGCGAAATCGTTGATCATCTGCTGAGAGACCTCGATCGAATCGCCCCACTCGCCAAACTCCTCGCTGGCCAGCGCGTTGATCGATTCAATGTCGTCGAACTGCATCTCGTCCATGGAACACCCTCTCGTTCATCAAAAGGCCGAGGATGCCCCGGCCGGAGACTGGCGATAGTACCGGTTCGGTCCTGTCCACTGGTCACAGGCGGCTCGTGGTCAGCCTTTGCTCATTGGTCACGCAGGCCGACTCCCTGATGCGTAGCCTCTCCACGATGAGCACTGATGAATCGGCAACGATCGCCCAAGAGCGACTGACGAGCCTTCTGGCCGAATGTGATCCGGCAACAACCGACGAGGTCACATTCCGCGGCCGTCAGTACGACCTGGGCTTGGCGTGGGTCCACCTTCCCTTAGGTCGCGGCGGTCTCGGCATAGCTCCCACCTACCAAAAGGAAATCGATCGGGCATTGCGTGAGGCCGGAGCCAAACCGATCGAGACAAGGTTCTTCTTCGGGATCACCATGGCCGGTCCCACGATCGCCACCCACGGAACTGATGAGCAGTGCGACACCTTGCTCCGTCGCATCTTCACTGGCGAAGATTCTTGGTGTCAGTTGTTCTCCGAGCCCGGGGCGGGGTCTGATCTCGCCGGACTCGGCTGCCGAGCCGTTCGCGATGGCGACGAGTGGGTCATTACCGGACAGAAGGTATGGAACACACTCGCCCATATCGCGAACCGCGGCATGCTCGTCGCTCGTACCGATCCCAACACCCCGAAACATAAGGGTCTCACCTACTTCGCCCTCGACATGCACGCGCCGGGTGTTGAGGTCCGGCCCTTGCGACAGATGACAGGCGAAGCCGAATTTAACGAGGTCTACCTCACTGAAGTGCGCGTGCCGGACGCTGATCGCATCGGTGAGGTTGGCGAGGGATGGAGAGTCTCGATGACCACCCTGGCCAATGAACGCACGACGATCGGTGGTGGCGGTGGCGGGACCCCGCAACAGGGGTCAGGGGCAATCGCTGAAGCCCTTCGGGTCTGGAACGACGAGCCCTCTGCTCATACTGCCGTCACTCGAGATCGCCTCATGCAGCTTTGGATCGATGCCGAAGTACTGCGACTCACCAACATCCGAGCCTCGCAAAATCGCCGGATCGGAAATCCTGGTCCCGAAGGATCAATCGCCAAGCTGCAGTTCGCCGAAGTGAACAAGGACATCTACGAATTCTGTGTCGAACTACTTGGGGCCAAGGCGCTTATTGACTACGACTACACGATGGTGCGCTCTGACCACATCGGCCTCATCGGTCCTCCCGGAACCAGCCGCAAAATGTTCCTGCGATCACGAGCCAATTC
>JBAXGZ010000084.1:0-10683 GCA_037139155.1 Actinomycetes bacterium
CCGTCGTCAGTAGAAGTCATGGTCCGAAACTACAGGCGTCCGGAGTGTGACGTCCGGTGTTGTCGGTTGTGTAGGTTCAGTCCATGAGCGAGATGGAAAAACTCACGTGGTCAATGTTCGGCGACGCATCCTATGAACTCGCACGGATGATCGATAACGATGGTTATCGCCCTGATCTCATCCTCTCGATTGCTCGCGGCGGTCTGCCCATCGGCGGTGCCCTCTCATACTCCCTCGGAGTAAAGAACACCCACGTTATGAACGTCGAGTACTACACGGGTAAGGGTGAGCGACTCGAATTCCCAGTCATCCTTCCGCCACCACTGACGCTCGTCGATATCGAATTCGCCAAGGTCCTCATTTGCGATGATGTCGCCGACACTGGCCACACGCTCAAGATGGTCGTCGAGCATGTGGCGTCCCAGGTTGGCGAAGTTCGAACGGCCGTCGTGTATCAAAAGCCGATTTCGGTTATCGACTGCACCTACGTCTGGCGCCATACCGATCGTTGGATTGACTTCCCATGGTCAACCGAAGCGGCCATGGTGAATCCTCACGAGTCAGACATGCACGACTGAAGAGCGCTATCGCTCTTCGCGCTCATACGGTTTGCCGAGTGCTGCCGGAGCACCCAACTGCTTCCGTCGAGCGCTATTCGACACCACCACGAGCACCACGATTGTCATGAGATACGGCAAAGCGGTGAGAAACGCCGTGGAGATCTGAATTCCGCGTGATTGCAGGATCAGGCTCAAACTCGAAAGTGCACCGAAGAGATAGGCACCGACCAACGTGAGGTCGGGACGCCAGAAACCGAAGATGACCAACGCCAGGGCAATCCAACCTTGGCCTGCGGTCATACCGTCGACCCAAATCGGCACGATCATGAGCGAAAAGCAGGCACCCGCAATGCCGGAGAAGGAGCCGCCGATGATCACATGGGCATAGCGATAACGGGCGACAGGAATCCCGACTGAGTCGGCGGTCTGAGGCGACTCTCCAACTGCTCGAACATGGAGCCCCATACGTGTGCGGAACAAGTACACCGAGGCAGCGATGACGAAAACCCAGGAGAGATAGGTGAGCAGGGTCTGATGGAAAAGGAGTGGCCCGACCACCGGCGTATCGGCCAATCCGAAGACGTCGATCTTGAGGAACTGGTGCCGAACCGGACCCTGGCCAAGATGCCAGATCCCCGCGAGATACGACGACAAACCTGCTGCACCCGCGAAAATTGTGAGTGCAAGACCCGAGATGATCTGGTTCACCCTGAGCGTGATGGTGAGAAACGCGTGAATCGATGCGCCAAGCCCTGCCGCAACCATCGAAGCCAAGATGGCAAGAGGTAAGACCACGTAAGCAGGCCCTCCGACGTTGGTCGAGACCCACGCCGCGGCAACGGCGCCAAGGAGCATCATTCCCTCGACGCCTAGGTTGAGCACTCCGCTCCGTTCTGAAAGCAACTCGCCGAGACTGGCGAACACGAGCGGCGTTCCGTAGAACATCGCCGAAGCCAAGATGACGAGGAAAATGTTGTCGTTGATGCTCATGCCGGTTCCAACGCTTTGTCAGATTCACCTAAGCGGACTGTTCGACTGATCCGGTAGCGAGCGAGCACTTCGCCTCCGAGGGTGAAGAAGAGGATCAGACCCTCGAGCACCCCTACGAGACCAGCGGGAAAATCGGGCCCTCGGAGCGCATAGCCAGCGTTTGTAATCCCGCCCAACAAAATGGCGACAAACACAACGGCCACTGGGTTGAGCCGAGCCAGCGCCGCCACAACGATTCCGGCGTAGCCGAATCCTGATTGCTGAAGTCCCTTTGGATCGAGCACGTGACGGAAATTTCCGACGTCAACGGCACCACCAATGCCGGCAAGGGCTCCGGAAAGTGCCGCGACAGCGATCACTACTCGGGTGGGACGCATACCGGCATAGCGCGCTGTGGTCGGAGCTCCACCGACCACTCGCATTTCAAAACCGAATCGGGTTTTTCGCTGCAGCACAAAGAGCCAACCCGCAATCACCATTCCGAGGAGGAAACCGAACGGAACAATGATTGATCCGAGATCAAGTTTCGGGAACCAGGCGACGTCCGGGATCAGCTTCCCCTTCGGAAACACCGCTCCGCTCCCGGTCAGTTCACGCCAGAACGATTCGGAATCGAAAATGAGATACGTCGCAATAACTGCAGCCACGTAATTCAACATCAACGACGTGATGATTTCGTTGGTCCGGAACCGCGCTTTGAGGATTCCGGGGATAAGACCCCACAGACCGCCGCCGAGAGCTCCGCAGAGCACCATGACCACGACCGCAAGAACGCCAGGTGCATCAGCACCCATTTTGAGAGCGATCCCCGATCCGAAAATTGCGCCCATGACGAACTGACCTTCGCCGCCGATATTAAAAAATCCAATACGGAACGCAACTGCTGCACACAAGCCCGTGAACAGAAGCGGAGTGGCAGAAATCAAGGTGCCTGTGAATGCTCCCTGAGAAAGGAAGGCTCGATCGACGATTCGGGCGTACACCGAAATGGGGTTCTGACCGGTGATGAGGAGCACCACCGCCCCAGCGACGAGGGCCGCAAGGAACGAGCCGACTGGCACAGCCCATGGCAGCCACTTTGGGAGGTCGCTACGGGGCTCAAGACGGAGCCGGAACCGATTCATGCGGTCTCCTCCAACTCTCCACCCATGAGCAAACCGATGCGATGGACATCGGCATGTTCACGTTGAATCACATCGAGAATCCGACCCTCGTAGATCACCGCAATCCGGTGAGAAAGCGCCATGACCTCGTCGAGATCCTCGCTCACGAGCAAGATACCGACGCCCGACTGAGCAGCTTCGAGCAAAAGATTGTGCACCGTGACCACGGCTCCAACGTCGAGACCCTGAGTCGGCGAGGCAACGACGAGAACCTTCGGGCTATTCGACATCTCTCGCGCCAGGAGGACCTTCTGAACATTTCCACCGGAAAGCCGACGTGTCGGGGTTTTCTCGGACGGCGCTCGCACGTCGAATTGCTCCATGAGTGCACGTCCGTCGGCATCGATGACCGACTGCCGAATGAACGGGGGTCGGGCGACAGGGCGATAGCGGTACTTCTTCAGCGCCAAGTTTTCGGCGATGGTGAGATCGGGAGCAAGGCCAGTGCCCATTCGGTCTTGCGGAACATAGGAGACACCGAGACGAATCGGATGTCGGGTGCTCCCTTTCTCGAGATTCTCGCCATCGACCACGACCGATCCCGACGACGATCGACGCAGACCAGCAAGAATCTCCACCAGTTCGCGCTGTCCGTTACCGGCGACACCAGCAACCCCCACAATCTCACCAGCACGCACATCGATACTCAATCCATCGAGAGCAACGAGTCCGCGATCACCTAAAGCGCGAAGGTCGTTCACCTCAAGAACCGTTGGAGACGTGGAGGAGACTCTCTGGGGGATTCCAGCCGAAGACTGACTAACGGATTCGACCTCGCGTCCGATCATGAGCGCTGCAAGCGCACTGACGTCGCTTTCGGTGACGGTCTCAATGCTGCGCCCATGGCGAAGGACTGTCACCCGATCGGCGAGAGACGAAACCTCGCCGAGCTTGTGAGAAATAAAGACCACGCTGCGACCACTACGGGCCATGGATTGCAACGTTGATGCCAGCACCTCAGATTCGACAGGTGTGAGAACTGCAGTCGGCTCGTCCATGATCAGTACCTTCGCGTCGCGATAGAGCACCTTGATGATTTCGACCCGCTGTTGCTCGCCAACCGAAAGCTGCCAGACCTTTGCCCGTGGATCGACGGGAAGATCGAAAGAGCGACTCAGCTCAACGACCCGATCCTCTACGGCAGCAAGATCGAATCGTCCACCGATCGGATCGTGACCCGATCCCAAGGCAATATTTTCCGCAACTGTGAAGGTGGGGATGAGACGGAAATGCTGATGAACCATCCCGATTCCTGCCGCGATTGCGTCCCGAGGGGAATGAAACTCGGAGCGAATACCACCCACTTCGATCCAACCCTCATCTGGTCGATACAGACCGGTGAGGATGTTGGAAAGCGTTGTTTTTCCGGCACCATTTTCACCTAGGAGCGCGTGGATCTCACCAACACGAACGTCGAACGTGACGTCTTCGTTGGCTATCACTCCAGGGAACTTCTTCGTTACGTGAAAAGCAGCCACCGCTGGAGCGGTGGCTGCTTCCACGAAAGCGTCTTGTGTCACAGTTCGGACACTATCCCGATCAGCCCTTCGGGCTGCCGTTCACGCCCTTGACGAAGTAGCTCATGGTGTAGAGGTCCTTCATCGAAAGGGTCTGACCCTTGGTGATCACGGTCTTGCCGTCTTGATCCTGGCGATCAGAGGCTCCCCAGTACCAACCGAAGGCATCAGCCTTACCCGACTTGGCGGCCTTTACCTCGGCGTCCATGAGTGCCTTCGTCTCGGCTGAGACTGTCGACCCATAAGGAGCGAGTGACGTGAAGTTGTCAGCAATCGTGCCGTAGAAATTGTTCTGCTTCCATGTTCCGTCGAGGACGCTCTTCATGGACGCCAATTCGTAGGGGCACCAGTTGTAGGTCGCAGCGGTCTGCCACACCGAGCTATAGGCGCCTGACTGATCCGAGTCGTAGCCGAACCATGGAAGGCTGTTGGCCTTGGCCACCTCGCCACCCGATGGGCTGTCCTGATGGGTGAAGATCACGTCGTTGCCAGAAGAGACCAGCGATTCGGCCGACTTACGCTCGATAGCTGGGTCAAACCAAGTCTTGGTCCAGACAACATTGACCTTGGCATTCGGGTTCACCGATTGTGCACCGAGGGCAAAAGCGTTAATGCCTCGGATGACCTCGGGAATCGGGAACGGGGCCGATACACCAATGTTGTTGGTCTTGGTTGCCTTACCAGCAGCGATCCCAGAGATGTACTGGGTGTCCTCGCCGGCGCCGTAGAACTCGTTGTAGTTGCTCGGAACGCTCTCTCCGAGAGTCATCGAGTCACCGGTGGCCATTTCGAACTTCACCTTCGGGTTGGCCTTCGCGGCAGCCAGCATGGCGTCTTTGAAGCCGTAGGAGGTTGCGTAGATGACCTTATTGCCGTCCTTAATGAGTCCGTCGATCACCTGAGCGGCTTCGGGACCCTCAGGAACATTCTCTTTGTAGGTGGTCTCGACCTTTGAGCCGAGATCTTTGGCAACGCATTCGCGGCCAGCGTTGTGCGTCTGTGACCAACCACCATCATTGATTGGTCCGACATACATCCATGCGGCCTTGAGGGGACCACTGCTGCTCTCATTGCTGCTGCTCTTTCCACACGCAGTTGCAACAACCGCGAAGACGCTGAGCAGGGCGAGTGCGACGACGCCCGCAGTGCGGAATCGGCGGCGTGAATGTGACGGCTTGGTATCCATGGTCTCCTCTAGGGGGTGAAGTTGGTGGACGAATCGGCGTCCCAGAGGGACCCCGCCCGGGAATGAAACTAGCCCCCACCGTTTACCCAATGGACGCTTTCACTGTGACAATCATGTTTCGGAGTAACACCACCTCGTTGGTGGAAGTTCTTCGTGTCTCCAGCCATCAGGGGCTCGGCGCTGGGGGCTCCGCTAGCGTCCGATCGTGCCCGATGAGCTGTTCGAGTTCGTCAACCCTTGGACTACTCCGGCAGCGCTCGCCGCCGGAGTCGTGCTTCTCGCTTGGGTATGTCGGATGCGCGGTCGACGACTTGCGGGGGTCGCACTGTCGGCTGCGGTCGGCGTGGTCCTTTGGCAGGCATGGAAAGCAGGCCCACCGAGCGGACTCCTCGACCTGAAGATCTACGTGAATTCGGCCAGATTGTGGATCGATGGTGGATCGATCTACGGATATCGCGATTCTGTCTACAACCTTTCGGCCACGTATCCCCCGATTGGTCCGGTGCTGTTCAGTCTCTTGACACCGTTCACCGCTGATGGTCGAGAGGTGATTTTCACTGCGATCAGTTTGGGGGCACTCTTCGGCTGCACGTGGTCGGTCTCTGGTCTGGCACGAATCGCCCCTGATCGACGGTTCGAATGGTCGGCATGGGCCTTTGCGCTTTCGGCGGTGACTCTTCCCGTGTGGCTCACCTTCCGGCAAGGTCAGATCAACATCATCATTTGGCTCTTGGTGCTGGTCGACCTTGAGGCGTTACGTCGTTCACGACGGTGGGCCGGGGCGGGCATCGGTCTCGCGACAGCACTCAAACTCCTACCCGGGCTCTTCGCGGTGTGGCTCGTCCTCACCCGTCGCTGGGTTGCTGCAGCGGTCGCTTTCGCATCATTCGCAAGTGCGACAGCGATCGGATGGCTGTTCGCCCCAGCAGATTCTCACCGCTACTGGACCGAGCTTCTCTGGCAATCGGAGCGGGTCGGTTCGGTGAGCGACGCTCGAAATAACTCACTCCTCGGTCTCATCGCTCGCTCTCTCGAACCAGGTCCCGTGCGCACCGGACTCTGGGTTGCAACGATCGCGGCAATTTTGGTGGTGGCGGGAGTCAGGTCGCTACGAGCGTCAAGGGGGAATGATCTTCTTGCGGTCGCTGCCATCGTGGGATGTGCAACCTCAGCAGTCAGTCCAATCTCGTGGACACATCATTTGGGTTTCCTACTGGTAGCCCTTGCCGCGTTTGCACTACAGGCGAAAACCACACGATCGAAGATGCTCTGTGCGGTGGCGTGGCTGGTGCTCGTCGATCCCGGCGGGCACGGCGACGACCCCTTGATGTCGTCGGTCCGAGGCCTCATGGTGGTTGCGGCAATTGCGTTCACCCCGATCCGTGGGGGTATGGCAACAGAGGATGACCAGATTCAGACTGTCACTGCGCCCAAAAGGCGAGAGACGAATTCCGCACTGCCTTCTTGAAGTCGATTGCGGCGGATCGCCATCCCGCCAATGACATCGGCGCCACGATCGCTGATAATGCCTTCGAGCTTCTCCAGGGTCTTGCCGGTTTCAAGTGCGTAGGTGCAGAAGACGGCAGCCTTCTTCCCAGTGAGGAATGGGAGCTGAGAGAGACGACCAGCACTGGCTGGCTTTTGGCCGAAGAGGAACAAACCATCGGTCCAGCTGCCGACAATTACGAGGTCAGCAGTGGCGAGCGCCTCGTAGTCGATCGCGGTGGTGGGACATGATGTCGCGCTGACCCCGCCTGCGATGAGCTCGCCGACGATGAATCCTGCGGCCTTCTTCGTGTTCCCGGTAAGGCTTTCGTAGATGACGATCGCATTCATTGGTGCCTCCTCAGGTGCCGATGAAACCGTAGCCGAGGCACCCGAATCGAAGATTGACCGACCGTACGCACTCAGACGGGCCCCGCAATTTTCTCTCATCACCTCGGGTGAAAATCGATGAGATGTACCGAGTGGCGCCCCTGACGCACAGGCTCCCGAAGATCGGCGGGTACCGTACGCACATGACTGAATTCGTCCATCAGGAACTCCTCCCTCTCGGTCCCGACACCACTGAGTATCGGCTCCTCACGACCGAGGGGGTTGAAACTGTCGAAACCGAAGTGGGTACGTTCCTGCGCGTCTCTGACGAAGCGATCACCACCCTCACGTCAGCGGCGATGTTCGAAATTGCCCATTTTCTGCGCACCCCTCATCTCGCCCAATTGGCCAAGATCCTTGACGACCCCGAAGCCTCTGGCAACGATCGATTCGTCGCCCTTGACCTTCTTCGCAATGCCAGCATCGCTGCGGGCGGAATCCTCCCTGGTTGTCAGGACACCGGAACAGCGATCGTCAAGGCAAAGAAGGGACAATTCGTCCTCACCGGCGGGCTCGACGAAGCCGCAATTTCCCGCGGCGTCTTTGACACCTACGCAACGGACAACCTCCGCTATTCGCAAATGGCCCCGCTCGACATGTACCGAGAGATCAACACGGGCACGAACCTCCCAGCGGAAATCGAGATTGCTGCAGTCACCGGCGATGCCTACAAGTTCTTCTTCATGGCCAAGGGCGGTGGCTCAGCCAATAAGAGTTATCTCTTTCAGGAGACGAAAGCGGTCCTGAATCCAACCGCCCTCTTGAAGTTCATCGCCGAAAAGATGGATCTCCTCGGGACCTCGGCATGCCCGCCGTATCACTTAGCTGTCGTCGTCGGCGGAACATCAGCAGAGTTCGCTCTGAAAACGGCAAAGATGGCGTCAACTAAATACCTTGACGCACTCCCCCTCGAAGGGAATGAATTCGGACAGGGATTCCGTGATGTCGAACTCGAAGCGGAATTCCTGAAGGTGTCACAGCAGTCGGGAATCGGAGCTCAGTTCGGTGGCAAATACTTCTGCCACGACGTGCGAGTCGTCCGACTTCCCCGACACGGAGCCTCGTGTCCTGTGGCGATCGCGGTGTCGTGCGCCGCCGATCGTCAGGCACTAGGCAAGATCACCTCTGAAGGAATTTTTCTCGAGCAACTCGAACATGATCCAGCTCAATTCCTCCCGGAAGTGACCGACTCGATTCTTGGGGGTGATGTTGTTGCCATCGATCTCAACCGACCGATGTCCGAAATTCGTGAAATGCTTTCGAAACTCCCGATCAAGACCCGACTCAGCTTGTCAGGCCCGATGGTGGTCGCACGCGACATCGCCCACGCAAAATTGAAGGAGCGACTCGATGCTGGAGAGGGTCTTCCCCAGTACCTGAAAGATCACTGCGTGTACTACGCGGGTCCGGCGAAAACTCCGGAGGGTTATGCCTCAGGCTCCTTCGGACCGACGACCGCGGGGCGCATGGATTCCTATGTCGATCTGTTCCAAGAGAATGGGGGCAGTTTCGTGATGCTCGCCAAGGGCAACCGGTCGAAGGCTGTAACAGACGCATGCAATCGCCATGGTGGGTTCTACTTGGGATCAATTGGTGGCCCTGCGGCGCGACTCGCTCAGGAGTGCATCCGTTCGGTTGAGGTCCTCGAATATCCGGAACTGGGTATGGAAGCAGTGTGGAAAATCGAGGTAGAGGACTTTCCCGCCTTCGTCGTGGTCGACGACAAAGGCAACGACTTCTTTGAAGACGTAATGAAGAGCCGACCCGTCACCCTGGGCTGACGACTCTCAACCGACTCGTTAAGAGCGCGGAGCTGGACTCCAAGGTTTGTCGCGATAGGTGTCGCGAAGGTCCTGCTTGAGTACCTTCCTCAAGGTCTGATTCCGAGGGAGTTCATCGACGACTTCGAGCTGTTCGGGAATCTTTTGCACCATCAAGTCGGCGGCTTTGAGATAGGCCACCATCTCGGCGAACTCGAGATCATCAGTATCGGGGGCGCGTTCGACTACTGCACACACGCGCTCGCCACGCTCTTTGTCGGGAAGTCCGATCACTGCCACGTCGCCGACTTTCGGGTGCTGATACAGCAGGTCCTCGACCTCTTTGGCCGAAATGTTCTCGCCCTTACGGATGATCACGTCTTTGAGTCTCCCGGTGAGCACCACATGACCGTCGGAATCGAGATGACCAAGGTCGCCGGTACGGAACCAACCATCGCTATCGAACGCATCGGCGTCGAGTGATGCATCGGTGTAACCCTTGAACACCATTGGCCCCTTGAGGCGAACTTCGCCATCTTCACCAGGCGCGGCAACTGCGCCCTCGAGGGTCACGATACGGATTTCACAGGCGGTGACCGGCTTGCCGTCGGTGTACATCAGTTGTGCTTCGGTGTCGTTGGGACCGCTCTGAGCAATCATTGGACACTCGGTCATCCCATAGCCATGACAAACAGGAATACCCATTTCCGCCATGACCTCGACGTACATCTCGGGCGGCTTTGGTGCACCGCCACCCGACAGAAGACGGAGAGAGGGAATGATCTTCTCCCCTGGTTGCGTGCGTTGCTTGGCGAGATACATCTGGTAGAACGCCGGACCACCACCAGCCATGGTTGCGCCCTTTCGGGCGAAGAGATCGACAGCGGCATCGAGCGCAAAAGATTCGATCAGTACTGCACCGCACCCGCGGTAGAGCAGCATCATCAAATAGTCGGGACCAGCAATATGCGCGTACGGGAACGCAATCGAACCGATGTCTTCGGGTGTGAGCGCAAGCGCATCGGCGAGACCCAGGCCCCCAGCCATGAGGGTGCCATCGGTGTGGCGAACACCCTTGGGTGCGGAGGTCGTACCCGATGTGTAATAAATCCAACGAACCTCGTCACCGCTCTTCGGTGCTGGTGGAAGCGTGTACGGCTCGTCTTCGGGCAATTGGTCATAGGCGAGCAGAACCACCGGTTCGATGCCGAGATCATCCATGATTCGCTCGGCCATCGCATTGAAGTCGTAGCCATTCCAGTCGCCGGGAATGAGAAAGAACTCGGCTTTGGTCTGCTGCAAGACGAATCCCACTTCGCGATCGCGATAAATGGGAATGATCGGGTTTTGAATGGCCCCAATGCGGGCAAGCGCCAATGAGGTAACGACCGTTTCGATCCGGGTCGGGAGCTGCCATGTGACGCGTGAACCGTGACGCATACCAAAATCATGGAAGCCGGCAGCGACTCGTTCGGAAATGTCGCGCAACTGTCCAAAGGTGATCTGACGGTCATCTTCGATGAGTGCGACGACATCGGGAGTTGCTGCGGCACGAGCCTCGACCAGCTCCCACATGGTTGAGGCTTGATCGATCGACGTAACTTCAGGCACGGATTCCTCCTCTATGCGGAC
>JBAXGZ010000085.1:0-10600 GCA_037139155.1 Actinomycetes bacterium
GAGAACTTGTCGTCCCATACCTTCGAACGAATCTCGCCCGGTACACGCCAGCGATCGATGAACTCTTCGGTGATGCTCGCACCACCGAAGTATTCGGCGACTACAGCGTCGCCCTCACCGATAACGAACGCGGCGGCGGCATCGCCACCGTTGGCTTCGTCGGCCGAACCAGCAAGACCGGTGCGCATATCGGACATCACGATCAGGCGATCGCCGATGGTCGACAGACCAAGGCGAAGAGCACCGGTGGTGGAACCAACCGACGCGCCCATATCGAAGGCCGGGATTTCAGCGGGAAGACGCAGCGCGGCGTGGATGGCCGTGGCGTTCGTCTTGTCGGCATAGGCCGGAAGCGCAGTGCCGAAGATCAGCGCGTCGGGCCCGGAGTGCTTCGACACATCGATGCCACGAAGGGCGAGACGAGCAGCTTCGACTCCCATCGAGGTCGTGTCCTCGTCGAACGACGCAACGGCGCGAGTTCCGCGACCACCGCCTTGTCCGATGAACGCAGAGATCTGGGACTTGTCCAACCGTCGATACGGGAGGTACGCCCCCCAGGAAAGAATTCCTCGCATGGGACCGACAGTAACTGATGGACCGTCAGAGGCCGCAATACCGAGGTTCGGCCGACAGCGTTGCGAAGAAGGCCCGGTTGGAGGCCGAATCGGGCCTGAGCGACTAGACAACGGACATGACTGCGACCGTCCTTCCCGAACTGGGTTTCTACACACTTCCGGGCCAGCCCGATTCCTCGCGAGATCTCATTGATGAGGTTCGACTCGGCGAGGAACTGGGATTCGGCCGGGTGTTCGTGAGCGAGCGTTACAACAAGAAAGAGGCGGCGACGTTGTGCGGGGCCGTTGGCGCGGTGAGCGAGACGATCGCCATTTCCACTGCCGCCACCAATCACAACACTCGTCATCCGATCGTCACCGCCGGATTCGCTCGCACGATGCAGAGCCTCACCGGAGGTCGGTTCACACTTGGCCTCGGTCGCGGGATCGCACCTATGCAGGACGCGTTCGGCATCAGTCGCATCACCACTGCGCAGATGGAGGATTTCGCCGGCCTCATGCGCCGGCTCTTTTGCGGAGAAGTGATCATCGGTCACGACGGTCCGGCCGGTTCGTGGCCGGTGCTGCATCTCGATGCAACGCTCGATGAGTATCTGCCGATGGGCATAGTTGCGTTTGGTGACAACACACTGGAACTCGCAGGCCGCTGCTTCGACGAGGTCGTGCTGCATACCTTCTTTACCGACGAGACCACCGCCCATTGCGTGCAGACCGTGAAAAGCGCGGCGGAACGCGCCGGGCGCGACCCCGATGATGTGAAGGTGTGGTCGTGTTACGCCACGATCGGCGATCACATTGCTGAAGAGGAACGACTCATGAAGTTGGTGGGTCGTCTCGGCACCTACCTGCAGGGCTACGGCCACTTACTTGCTCGAACCAACGGATGGGACGAAACAGTGGTTGATCTTTTCCTCGCCGATGAGGTCGTGAGTTCGGTTCGTGGACTTGATGTGGTCGGCACGACCGAGCAGTTGCAACATGTGGCCACCCTCATTCCCGATGAATGGTTGGCCCCGGCGGCGGTGGGTTCACCGTCGCAGTGCGTTGCGGCTGTGCGCAATCAAATGGCGCTGGGATGCGACGGCGTCATCATGCACGGCGCCACTCCTGCAGAGTTGGCACCGATTGTTGCCGAGTACCGAGCGACAGCCTGATTGCCATGACAACGAACACAACACGTCACCACTCGTATTGTCGTTTGTGTGAAGCCGGATGCGGCATCGTTGTTGATGTTGCCGACGATGGAACCATCGAGAAGGTACGTCCGGATAACGAACATCCCGTCACCGCAGGCTTTGCGTGCAACAAAGGATTGTTGTGTGGCGAGATTCATCATGATCCTCACCGCCTCAATCAACCGCAACGGCGAACGGCCGATGGGTTCGTAACGACGTCGTGGGAAGAAGCGAACCGCGACATCGCTGAGCGAGTGAACGCGATCATCGCTGAGCATGGACCCAACGCGATCGCCGGGTATATCGGTAACCCAGCGGCGTTCAACGCCACCGCGGGACCAGCGCTGGCCCTCTTCATCGCCATGTTCGGTTCCACAAGCCTGTTCACCACTGGAAGCCAGGACTGTTCGAACAAGTTCGCAGTGGCCGAGATGCTGTGGGGCAGTTCACAGATTCATCTGATTGCCGATGTCGATCACACCGATCACATGCTGCTGTTCGGAACTAACCCACGAGTGAGCAAAGGTTCGTTCCTCGCTATGCCCGACCCCATCGCGCGACTCGGTGCCATTGAGGAACGGGGTGGAACGGTTCGCTTTTTCGATCCTCGTCGAATCGAACCCAAGGTGGGCGAGGTCATCCAACTCAAGCCCGATACCGACGTGTATCTCCTGGCAGCGATGCTGCACGAGATCGATGTTCGCCGTGGCTTCGATGAAGGCGGTGCGGCCCGCATCACCGATCTTGAAACGGTACGGGACTTCCTAAACAACTTCTCGGCCGAGACCGTTGCGTCGGTTGTTGGTCTCGACGCCGACGTCATCGTGCAACTCGCCCTTGAGTTCGCCGATGCGCCAACCGCGTCGGTACACATGTCAACCGGCGTGAATATGGGTCGACAAGGCGCGCTCGCCTATTGGCTCATGCACTTGCTGTCGATACTCACCGGCAACTTCGATCGCGCCGGCGGAAACATTCCATCCACCCGCGGCACCGACCCGGCTCCGGCTGCCGCTGGAAGCGAACTCGAAGCGTTCATCGACAGTCCCTGGGGCACCTACCGCCCCACCGTTTCTTCCCATCCATGTGCATTGTTGATCGACATGATTCGCGACGGCGCAGTGAAGGCATTGTTCGTCACTGCCGGAAACCCATTACTCACGATGGGCGGCGGTCCCGAACTGGCCGAGGCACTGGCATCGCTCGATCTGCTCGTCACCGTCGATCTTTTTCGCAACGCCACCGGTGAATTGGCCGATTGGGCGCTGCCCGCCACCGACTGGTTCGAGCGCGAGGATCTCAATACGTTCGTTCAGGGAACGTTGGTGACGCCCTATGTGCAATGGGCGGGCCCGATCGTTGAGCCAATAGGCGAACGTCGCACCGAACAGCGGATCTTCAATGACATTGCCGAGGCTGCGGGTGCGCCCATCATGTTCCCCAACGGAACCGACATGTTGGCCGCAATCAACGATGGCGCGCTCGGCCGTCACGGCTTGTCGATGGCGGCGTTGCGTGAACTTCCCGATGGCATCGCGTTGCTCGAACAAGTCGCACCCGGCTCGTTCCTCGACACGATGCGTCCCGACGGCCGAATCGAGGGCGATCCGCCGATGCTTCGCATGGCTAAATCACGCGCCATCGAACAGTTCGGTGAACTCACCACCGAACCCGACGGAACGCTGAAGATGATCACTCGTCGCACCTCTCACACCATCAACTCGGCGTTACAGAACGTCGAGAAGTTGAAGGCCAAAGGAGCAGCAGACAATCCGCTGTACATGTCGCCGACCGATGCGGATCGACTTGCGCTTGTCGACGGTGCCGCGGTGCGCATCTCGAACCGGTGGGGAGCGGTTGAGAGCACGGTGAAGATTGATGACACGCTGCGCGACGGCGTCGTGGCGATGACCCACGGATTCGGCAATGCCAAAACCAGCGGCATGCCCCACGCCCAGCGCTTTCCTGGTGTGAACGTGAATGCCCTGGCGCCGGTTGGTCCCGGTTCCTTCGATCCGGTGAGCACGATGTCTCAGCTCACCGGAATTCCCGTCGAGGTCACTGCTCTCTGACTGCGCCGAATCGAACGGGGTCCGGCCGGTAGGGTCGGCGCATGGAACTCGGAGCGATCACCAATCCCGATGCCGTTCAGTACGGCAAGCCCCTCGACGGCGTGCGCATCCTCGCCCTTGAGCAGATGCAGGCCCTCCCCTATGCGACGCAACTGCTTGCCCGACTCGGCGCCGATGTCGTGAAGGTAGAGAGCGTGAAGGGCGGCGACCTCGGTCGTGGTTCGCAACCGGGCATTACCGATCCCGATGGTCGGTTCGTAGGTGCGACCTATCTGCGCAACAACCTCGACAAGAAGTCGATCTGTGTCGATCTGAAAGCTCCCGAGGGCAAGCAACTCATCCTCGATCTGGCACCCAAGTTCGACATCGTTGCGGAGAACTTCAAAGGTGGCGCGCTGTCACGAATGGGCCTTGGCTACGAGGACATCGCTGCGGTTCATCCCGGCGTGATCTATCTGTCGGTCTCCGGTTTCGGCAACACCGTCGAAACCCCTTATGACGGATGGCCGGCATACGCCGCCGTCGCCGAAGCCATGAGCGGCATCTACGACTACAAACTCGAACCCGGTCGACCACCTGCGGTGTCACCGGTCGGTGCACTCGGTGATATCGGTACTGCACTGTTCGGGACGATCGGCATCCTTGCGGCGTTGCGTCATCGTGATCGCACGGGACTCGGTCAGTACATCGATGTCGCCATGTTCGATGCCATGGTGTCCATGACTGATCTCGTCACGAACTTCTGGTCACTCGGTTTGCGTCCGGCCCCCGGTCAGGGACTCGCCATGATCCTCGACGGATTCGAAGCGTCGAACGGTTGGTTCATCATTCAGGTCGGTCGCGAGCATGAGTTCGAACGTCTGGCCAACCTTGTGGGCAAACCCGAATGGCTCGCCGATGAACGCCTTTCCACTCGTGCGGGTTGGCGTGAACACATGGACGACATTCTCCGCCCCGGGGTGAAGGAATGGGCTGCGGACAAAACCAACATCGAGGCCTGTCGAGCATTGGCCGATGCGGGAGTTGCTGCTGGCCCCTGCCTCACTGCGCAACAAGTCATCGATGACCCGCATGTGGCGGCGCGCAACATGCTCATGGAAATTCCCCGCCCCGAAGGAGGAGACCCGGTGCTCACTCCCGGCAATCCCATCAAGATGTCTCGGGTGTCAGAAGGTCCCGATGTGCGCATGCCGTGGCTGGGCGAACACACCAACGAGGTGTTGAGCGCCGAACTCGGTCTCGATGCCGATCGCATCGAAGCTTTGCGGGCTGCCGGGGTGATCGCATGAGTGAACTGTCGGCGCACCCAGCGGTTGCAGCAGTGCAGCAACATGCCGCGAACTGGAATGCTCAGGACCGCACGTCGTGGTTGGCGTTGTTCGATGATTCGGTCACGTTCGAAGATCCAGTTGGAAAGACGCCGAAACTGGGTCGGGCCGCCGCTGAAGGATCATGGGACAACTCATTCACCGAGGGTCGGGTGTGGACGTTGCACCCCCAACGCATCATCCCCGGCGGAACCCACGAGGCCGCCGTTGAAATGCTCAATAAGGGAACGCTGCACGGTGAGTTGGTCGAACTACGCGGCATCGAGATCTACAAGGTGAACGATGAGGGCAAGATCATTTCGGTGCGGGCATTTTTCGAACAGCCTTCGGATTTTGAACTGAATCCGTTCTTCATTCCGGAGAGTTAAGCCACATCTCTAGCGATGCGTCCTCCCAGTCGTCGGGTCCGACGATGGTGCGAGGAAGTGGTGTCATCACATGGGTCGTTCCACCAATGGTGTAGTCGGCGCTGCGACGTTCCCAGGCCACGAGCCGTTCATCGGCCTCCCCTTCGTCGCAAAGTCCGAGAGTGGTGTCGCGATTCCGATGTAGTCGGATCTGCGCCGGGATGTTGGTGGACCACACCATGACGACCTCATGCGGGTTCGACACCACTTCATACAAACCAACCGGTTCGTGGTCGTACTCGCGCCACAGGGGCACACGTTCCGCAACGTTCGCGGCGAGAAACTCAAGAGCGGTTCCGGCACGCACATCGAGCACTTCGTGTACGAACAGCGTTCCTTTCAGTTCACGTTCGATGAGTTCGTTAGTGGTGGGACTTCCGGGAACACCGGCCAACAGTCGGTCGAAACCACCGCTGCGCCACTGTGCGGCCGTATCCCACCAATCGCCGTAGAACGCGTTGCGCCGCTTGAGATTTAGTCGATCAACATTTCGGCCCCATGATTCCCAACCTTTATCTCCACAGTCCCAAATGTTGATGACCTGCGGCCAGCGACCGCCACCCTGTGCGCATACGTAGAACGAACCAAGCAGGTTGTTCATCTCGGGCATGCGCAGGACCGGGTCCTTCCAGAGATGTTCCATGTAGTCGTACTGGCCTTGACCAACCACATCGACGACTTCGTGCAGATACAGACTGCGCTTGGCCATAACTCCCCCTCCGCAAGCGATCGTCGAAAGTTACTCAGAAAACGAGAAGAGGGCGCCGGCCGAAGCCGACGCCCTCTTCAACATCAGTGTTCAATCGCTCACGGAACGATCGGGTACCAGGTTGCATCAACAGGAACCCAGCACTGAATATCGACTGGGCAGTTGTTGTAGGTGCCGTTGGCATTCTTCGCAGTACCGGTCGGTGCTGCAGTGAGCTTGTCGCCATGGGTGAGCGTGGCGATGTAGGTCTTGCCAGGAGCCTGGCTTCCCTTGCCGTTAGAACCGAGAGCAACCGGAAGGTCTCCGAGGCCACGAACAGCCTTCATGAAGCTTTCACGAGTCAGGTTCTTTCCAGCCTTTTCGAGGCCAAGCTTGACCACGTTGGAAAGGGTGCACTCGTTCGGCGGTGCGTCAGAGCTGACCTTGGTGCCGTCAGGAAGCGTGCGGGTTTCACCAGAGGGAACACCGACATAGGACTTCACGCCACCGAAATCGTTGACCGAAATCTTGTCGAATTGCGCTCGGCACGCCTTCTCAAAGTCGGTCTCGGGACGGATCTTGCCGTCCGAGGTGGTTGAATCGCCGAACACCGTAAAGCAGATGCCACCAACCGCTGAGGGCTTGAGGCTCTTTGCGCCGTAGGCGGTGCACATTGATGAAGCAACGTCAAGGAAGGTGAACTGCCAGTTGTTGCCACCGGCGTTGTCCCAGAAACCACCCGAGGCGGTGAACTGAAGGGCGATGACAGCATTGGTGATGCCAGCAGCCTTGAAGGTGTTGACAGCAGCAGCCGACTCGGTGTTCTGAATACCCGGATCACCCTGAAGGGTGTTGATCTGAGCAACGGTGATCTTGTTGCCATTGGCCTCAAGAGCGGTCTTGGCCGCAGCAACCGCAGCGACATGCTCGGGACCGTTACCGCTGAGGACGCCAACAGGGGCACCCTTGGCGATCTGGCCGGACTTGATGGCGGCGTTGACGCCGGCGCTGGCGTTCAGTTCAGCCGACGGCGAGATGGAGGTAAGCCACCCGGTGTCGTGGGCTGACTGAGGAGCAACGTCACCGAAGAAGGTGGGGACGCCCGCAGCAGCGATGCACTCGATGTACTTGGCGCCCATTCCGTTGGTGTTCATGAAGGCGAACACCGGAGTGTTGATGGTGGCGTCATCGCACACCTTCTGGGCAGTCGCCGGCTTGACCGGATCCCAGGTCATCACGACGGCTTCGACCTGACGGCCGTTGATGCCGCCAGCGGCATTCCAGTCATCGAAGAAGGACGTGACCCGCTTCGAAAGGTTGGTCGTTGTCAATGCGGGGGCGAGAGAGATACCCGCAGCACGGAGGCCATCGAGATCCGAAACGGCCACACCAATCTTGACTGTGGTTGCGGTGACACCAGTGGTGTCGCCACCGCCACCTGAAGAACTGCTGTCACTGGAACACGCTGCCACGCCGACAGTGAGCGACAAAGCGCACACCACAGCGACAACGGTGGTCCAGGTTCGTGAACGTGCCATGAAGGCTCCCCCTGAGGAATAAGTGTCTCTAGCCCCGCGATCGCGGGAGACCGGACTGTAGCAAGAAATTCACCCTCGGGTGACAGGCGTCACGCACCTTTTACTTCCGCTAGGTTCTCCCCTCAGTTCAGGGCTGTCGACGCCGGGTCGCCGCCAGCCAGCTAGCACCAAGAACGAGGGGATCCGTGTCATCTACTGAGCAGGGCGAATCAACGAATCAGGGCCTTTCCAGCCTCACTTCAGTCATCTTTGACGAGGAGCAGGAGCGACTGGCGGCGACCGCCGAGAACGTCGTCACCCTCCCCGATGACCTGCTACCCGGCGTAGGCGGCAAGGGGATGCGCCTCAGCGAGGGGCTCCGCGAGGGTGGCATCGGCATGATCGTGCTGTTGCTCCTCCTTATCGTCGTGGAGGAGTTCCAGCGGGTTGCCTTGCTGGTGTTGGGTCCCGATATTCAGGACTCGCTCGACATCTCCGATACGACCCTGCTTGGTCTCATCAGTTTCGGTGGCGTCATTCTGGTGTTGGCCAGTCTCCCCTTCGCCTGGCTTGCTGACCGCTACGCCCGCACAAAGGTCCTCGGTATCGCCACCGGCGTATGGGGAATCTTCGGCGCCTTGATCGGCTTCGTTGTGAATCCGTTCCAACTCGGAATCGCCGCAGCGGGCACCGGAATCGGAGCGGCGGCGAACATTCCGATCACTCCCTCACTTATCGCTGATCAATACCCCATTGGCGTGCGCACCCGCATGTTCGCCGCGCAAACCTTTGGTCGACCCGCAGGTCAGGTCATCGGCCCGGTCGTTGCCGGTGGCATCGTCGCCATTGCTGGCAACAAGGCTGGCGATTGGCGTTGGCCGTTCTGGTTGTTCGCGATTCCGGCGACGGTTCTTGGTGTCGCGTTTCTTCTGAAGAAGGAACCACAGCGAGGCCGCAACGAACAACGCGCGGTGTTTGGCGAAGAAGTTCCAGAACACACTGTTGATGACGGACCGGTTCGCCTTAGTGCAGCAATGGCCCGCTTGAAGAAGGTCCGCACCTTCTACTTCCTTATTGTCGGTATCGGCGTGCTTGGTTTCGCGCTTGTTGCGGTACCAGCAACGTTCAACCTGTTACTTGGGGACGTCTACGGCTACGACGCGTTGAAGCGTGGTTGGATCATGTCGATCACCTGGTCTGGATCGCTGATCGCCATTCCTCTTGCTGGCCGTTACGGCGAACGGTTGTTCCGCAAGAACCCGCCATCAGCTCTCAAGTTGATGGGTGTGGCGGTGCTGCTCTACGGCCTCTGCCTCACTCTTGGCCTCCGCTTTGAGCAAGCCGGCATCATGATTGCCTTCTTCACGATCGGGAACGCCTTCCAAGGAATGGCATTCACGCAGCTCGGCCCAACCATTTCGGCCGTCGTCCCTTACCAAATGCGCGCACAGGCCTTCTCCATGGTTGGCGTCTACATCTTCCTTATGGGCGGATTTTTTGGTGGTCTTCTCACCGGCGCGTTCTCTGATGCCTTCGGACAGCGCACCGCCCTCACCATTGTCATTCCGCCTGCGACACTCATCGGCGGCTTGATGATCATTTACGGATCCCGTTACATGAAGCGCGACATCTCGCTCACTGTCTCTGAACTCATGGAGATGCAGGACGAGCAAAGGCGTATGGCTGCCGACCCGGAGAACATTCCGGTCCTGCAGGTCCGCAATGTCGATGCGTCCTACGGCACCCTGCAGGTGCTGTTCGATGTCAGCTTCGAAGTGAAAAAGGGCGAGTGTCTTGCGCTTCTTGGTACGAACGGTGCGGGTAAGTCGACGATCCTCAAGTCGATCAGTGGTCTGCTCAATCCCGACCGCGGCGTGGTCCGCATGAACGGTCGAACGATCACACTTGTCGATCCCCAGTACCGAGTCGCTCTGGGCATGATGCAGATCCCTGGTGGCGAAGCAGTGTTCCCATCGATGGCGGTCTCGGAGAATCTCGAACTCTGGAGCGAACTCATCGAGGACAAGCAGAAGCGGGCAGAGCGGATGGATGCCACCTTCGAAGCATTCCCCGAACTACTCCACCTCATCGATTCCAAAGCCGGTTCGCTTTCGGGCGGCCAGCAACAGATGCTCGCATTGGGTAAGGCAATCATGCTTGAACCCGACCTGCTGCTGATCGATGAACTGTCGCTCGGACTTGCTCCGATCGTCGTTCAACGACTTCTGGGCATCGTCGAGAAACTCAAAGAACAAGGAACCACGATGGTGTTGGTCGAACAGTCCGTGAACGTTGCGCTCTCGGTTGCCGACCGCGCTGTCTTCATGGAACGAGGACAAGTGAAGTTCGAAGGACCCGCCCAAGAACTCTTGGAGCGAGACGATCTCTTGCGAGCCGTGTTCCTCAGTGGAGAGGGTGCCTGATCATGATGTTCGGACTCACACTCAGTGGAGACATCATCTTCTCCGGTTTCATTCAGGGCTTGGTCTATGCACTCGTTGCATTCGGCCTCGTCCTCATCTTCCGAGCGACTGGCGTCATCAACTTCGCTCAGGGTCAGATCGGCGCATTTGGCGGTTACGCCATGGCATTGCTGTTCATTCAGTACCACATCCCCTATGGATGGTCGGTTCCGATTGCGCTCGCATCGGGCGTGCTCCTTGGCGTCGCTTCCGAACTGATCCTTCGGCGATTGTTCACTCAACCGCGGCTACTTCTCTTCGTGGCGACCTTGGGTCTTACGCAGCTCATTCAGTTGTTGCAGTTGCGCCTACCAATCCCCGATGGAAAGGAAGCTGGCGTTAGTTACCCGGTGCTCATCAGCGGAAGTTGGGAACC
>JBAXGZ010000086.1:0-10313 GCA_037139155.1 Actinomycetes bacterium
ACGCCGTAGTCGAGCTGTGCGGGGATGCTCTTGTTCTGTTCGTAGAAGAGCCATCCGGGATCAGAAGCTGTCGACATTGCATTGTGTGAGCCGAGGAATGCCACTTCGTTGAGCGGTTTGTCACAGAGGTTGGCGGAACCGTTGCATTTCCGTTCTTCGTTCTGAATGCTCTTGGCGCGTGCTTCAGAGGTCGTGTACCAGGCTCCGAAAATGATGGTTACGAGTACGACAAGTGATGCGAGGGTGACTCGGATCGCTGGGCTGCGAAAGCTGAAATTCTTGAGTTCGGATACCACCGCTGTGCGGGTGGGTACGTCGGTATGTCGGCCGACGATGGTGAGAAGTTGCACGGCGCCGACATAGGCGATGAGAGCTCCGATTGCGACCACGGCGACGGGAACAACTGTTTGCCGCTGCAGCACGATGAGAACACCGAGAATGATCAGAAGCACAGCATGCGTCGTCCGGCCCCGCTGAGTCGTTGGCATCCGACGTTGAAGAGCTGCACCCATCCGATCGATGGTTGAACGAATGGTCGGAGGCTCTCCATTCGGAGTCGACGCAGTCACGAACGCGCAGGTCAGAACACCAATTCCGACGAACCAGACCGCCAGAGAGCGATAGTCGCTGATGAAGAGATCCGCTGCAGTGGTGAAGGCACGTTGGGTCTCGGGATCGTTGGCGTACGAGCCGGCGACGATGGGAACGACGACAGCGGTCAGGAACATCACGATTCCACTGAAGATGATGGCAATGCCGAGGGCGAACCCGCCTCTTCTGCGGTTGCTGTCGATCAGAATGGAACCGAGGAGGAAGACTCCCGACGCGATCAAGAGTCCGACTCCCCAAACCGTCAGATCCTTCGCAATGCGCCAGAGGCCAAGCCCCTGCGTTTGATTCCCGATCTTGACCAGCACCTCAGTGGTGCCGGAGGGGATCGCGTTGGCGAGGTCCGGATTTGTTGCTTGAAGACTCCCGGCGAGGACGCTGAGGCCTTCACTCAAATTGACGACAGCAGCATTTCCATCTCGAGTGAACAGGTAATCGTGGGAGGTATCGAGTGATCGGCGAAAGATCGCGCGAAAGGTCGGGGTCTGCATGATCGGATCGAGTGCAGTGCGAATGATCGTGCGGAACGAGGCGAGATTCGATGGACCAGAATTCACGATCGCGGTGGTGAACTCGTCGGCCAACTTCGCTCGGACAACATCAGAGTCGAGGATTTGATCGGCACGTTCGGCGAATCGGGCCGAGTCGAACACTGTCATTCGAGTCCAGACCGAGGTCACCCCGAGCGTGAACGTGACGAAGAACAACACCGCACAGATGACCGATCCGAGATGTCGAGCAGTGCGGCGTCCAGGGTGCTTGCTTGAGCGATTGGTTGCTAGATCGGTCATGGAGAAACCTTCGCCGGTTGAACGGCAGACTTTGCCACATCGGCGGTGGGTCCTGAGGTGTCAGGTCGAGCCTGCGGCGGAGGGGTGCTGGGTTTGGCAGGATAGGTGCTCCGTCATCCGACGGAATCGAAAGGAATCTGATGCAACTCGGCATGGTTGGACTCGGTCGGATGGGTGCGAATCTTGTGCGTCGCCTAGTGCGTGACGGGCATTCATGTGTGGTGTTCGATGTTGATGCCGCGGCAGTCGCTGGACTGGCCGCAGAGAGCGATGCCATCACCGGAGCAAGTGATCTCGCCGATTTCGTCGCAAAACTCGACGTGCCGAGAGCGGCATGGGTCATGGTCCCCGCCGCCTACGCCGGCGGCACCGTCAACGATCTCGCCGCCCTTATGGACGCGGGTGACATTGTGATCGACGGCGGCAACACGTACTACCGCGACGACGTCGATCGAGCAGAAGCACTGGCCCCGAAGGGTGTGCACTACGTCGATGTCGGAACAAGCGGTGGCGTGTTCGGACTTGATCGAGGCTTCTGTCTGATGATCGGTGGCGAGGACGACATCGTCACCCATCTTGAGCCGATCTTTCAGACGATTGCGCCTGGCGTGGGTGATGCTGAACGCACGCCCGGCCGCACTGGTGACTTCACCCCTGAAGAGCAGGGCTGGCTGCATTGTGGTCCTGCCGGCGCGGGTCATTTCGTGAAGATGGTGCACAACGGCATCGAGTACGGACTCATGGCCGCGTATGCCGAAGGTCTCAACATTCTCAAGCATGCAAATGCCGGAAAGATTGTTCGTGACAACGACGCGGAGACAACGCCGCTGCGTGAGCCGAAGTACTACCAATACGACATCGACATCGAGTCGGTTGCCGAAGTTTGGCGACGCGGAAGTGTTGTTGCCTCTTGGTTGCTCGATCTGACTGCAGCCGCGCTGGTTGAAGACCCACAACTCGATACGTTCGCCGGCCGTGTGAGCGATTCCGGTGAAGGTCGTTGGACCAGCCTCGCCGCAATCGACATCGGCGCTCCAGCGCCGATCCTGACAACGTCGCTCTACGAGCGGTTCACGTCTCGCGGCGAAGCCGATTACGCCGACAAGTTGCTTTCGGCGATGCGCAAGCAGTTCGGTGGCCACGACGAGAAGCCGGCGAGTGGCAACTGACGCTCTTGCCGACGGTTCGGTCGTCGTCTCGACAATCGATGGCGTCGCCGGTCTCACCCTTTCGGCGGGACCGACGACCTTCTCGGTCCTTCCCGAGGCCGGGATGGTTGGTGCCTCGCTGACGCACCAAGGCCGCAGCTATCTCGATTTCCATGGGGGGACCGAGGCTGTCTTCAACGGTCACACCACCGGACTTCCGCTTCTTGCGCCGTGGGCGAATCGATTGGCATCGTCCTCGTATCGGGTGGGTTCCCGCACCGTTGATCTGTCCGATGTTCCAGTGCATCGGGACAGCAATGGTCTTCCGATCCACGGAGTGATGGTCGGGCGGTCGGGATGGCAGATGGTTTCGGTGAAGGGTCAGCCCGGTTCTGCCTCGATGGTCGTGCGTTTCGACGCGGCGGCCAACGAAGCGGTGATGGCTGCGTTCCCGTTTCCTCACGAACTCGTGGTCGGGTTCACCGTGACGCCGGGCCGCCTGATGGTGTCGACGACACTCAGTGCAACGGGCCGCCGAGCGGTGCCGGTGAGTTTTGGTTGGCATCCCTATTTCCGCATTCCCGATTCCGATCGAGCTCGCGTTCGACTCGGCATTCCCGCTCGCCATCGTCTGGTTCTCGACGATCTCGGTGTGCCGACGGGTGAGGAACTTGCCGAAGCGGCATCGATCCTCCGCCTCGGCGACGCGGATCTTGATAACGCCTACAGGCTGGGGCGTGACCGACAGCTGCTCTTGGCCTCGGGTCGCCGTCGACTCACCGTTGTGTTCGACGGCAAGTATCCCTACGCGCAGGTCTACTCACCGCGTGGGTCAGACTTCGTGGCGCTTGAACCGATGACCGCCTCTACAAACGCACTCTGTGAGGGAACCACGCCGATGGTTGCTCCCGGAGAGCGCTTCACCGCCCGCTTCGTAGTGTCCCTCACGTGAATCCAGGAGTTCCCAATGTCCGATGCCCCGCAACCGATTGAACAGACCACCGAATGGTGGGAACTCGCGTCGCATCAAGCTCAGGTCGCTGATGTCCATCTGAGAGAAATGTTTGCGTCGGACCCGTCCCGCGGTGAACGACTCAACATCGAAGTTGGCGATCTTTACGTCGACTACGCGAAGCACCGACTCACCGACGAGACGCTGACAAAACTCTTCGCCCTTGCCCAGCGCGCTGATGTCGAAGGTTTGCGTGATGCGATGTGGGCGGGTGAGCACATCAACGTCACCGAGGACCGCGCTGTTCTCCATATCGCGTTGCGGGCACCGAAGGGTGTCGTGTTCACCGATAACGGGCACGATGTTGTCCCCGAAGTCCACGACGTGCTCAATCGCATGGCTGCATTTTCCGATCGCATCCGTTCCGGAGAGTGGGTAGGCCACACCGGTAAACGCATCCGCACGGTCATCAACGTCGGTATCGGCGGAAGCGACCTTGGTCCGAGAATGGCGCACGAGGCCCTGCTTCCTTATGCGCAGGACAATATCGATGTCCGCTTCATCTCGAATGTCGATGGCACGGAGTTCTATGAGTTGACCCACGACCTCGACCCGGCCGAAACGCTGTTCATCATCGCATCGAAAACGTTCACGACACTTGAGACGATGACCAACGCACAGAGCGCGCGTGCGTGGGCGCTTGCATCGCTGGGTGACGACGCGGCGATCGCCAAACATTTTGTCGCCGTATCGACCAATGCGGCTGAGGTCGAGAAGTTCGGTATCGACACGGCCAACATGTTCGGCTTCTGGGATTGGGTCGGAGGCCGTTACAGCTATGACTCGGCGATCGGCCTCTCGCTCATGATCGCGATCGGTCCCGAGCGCTTCACCGAGATGCTCGAAGGTTTTCGCCTCATTGACGAGCATTTCCGGACTGCTCCGATGGAGCGGAACCTTCCGTTCATTCTTGGGCTCATCGGGGTTTGGTACAACAACTTTTTCGGCGCTCAGACGCTCGCGGTACTTCCCTATAGCCACTACCTCGCTCATCTCACGCCGTATTTGCAGCAGTTGGCGATGGAGAGCAACGGCAAGTCGGTTGATCGTTGGGGGCGAACAGTCGGAACCCAGACCGGCGAGATTGTTTGGGGTCAACCGGGAACGAACGGACAACACGCCTACTACCAACTCATTCATCAGGGAACGAAACTCATTCCCGCGGATTTCATCGGACTCGTGTCACCCGCGCACGATGTCGGCGGGCACCAAGACATCTTCATGGCCAACTTCTTCGCTCAACCCGAAGCACTTGCATTCGGTCGCACTGCCGAGCAGGTTCGTGCTGATGGGGTGCCCGAGGAGCAGGTTGCTGCACGAACCTTCGCCGGAAATCACCCGACGACCTCAATCCTCGTCCCCGAGCTTTCGCCCAAGGTCCTCGGCCAATTGATCGCCCTCTACGAGCACAAGACCTTTGTCCAGGGTGCAATTTGGGGGATCGATTCCTTCGATCAATGGGGTGTCGAGCTGGGCAAAAAACTTGCTCAGGCGATCATTCCCGAGCTCACCGCCGACGAGGCTCCCGAGCTCGGTCACGACTCGTCGACCTCAGCGCTGATCCGCCGGTATCGGAAGGCACGCGGACGCTCCTGAGGCTCCGCTGACGTCCGGTTCGTGGGCGTGGCAGACTCCTCGTCCCCTGAGACGGAGGATGGGTGATGAAGGTTCTGGGCATTGATATCGGCGGCACTGGCATCAAAGGTGCTGTCGTCGAAACCAAAAAGGGCCATCTCGTCACCGATCGTTTGCGTCTGCTGACCCCCGAACCGGCGACGCCTGATGCGGTGGCCACCACCGTCGCCGAAATCGCGAAGCATTTCGAGTGGACCGGGCCCATCGGCTGCACCTTTCCCGGTGTGGTGAAGAACGGCACGGTGTTTACCGCGGCCAACGTCGACAAATCGTGGATCGATGCTGATGCGGCCAGCATCATCGGCGATGCCACCGGTTGTCCGGTCACGATGGTCAACGATGCCGATGCTGCGGGTGAAGCCGAGACACGTTTCGGTGCAGCGCGCGGCAAGTCTGGAGTGGTCATGACGATCACTCTTGGGACCGGCATTGGTTCTGCGCTCATGATCGACGGAACTCTCGTTCCGAATACCGAACTGGGACATTTGTGGCTCCGCGGTGGCGATGCCGAGAAATGGGCAGCAGCGTCAGTCCGTGAACGTCTCGAACTTGATTGGACCGAGTGGACCGCTCGGGTTGATGACTATCTCTGCACTGTCGAAAACTTGTTTTGGCCGGACCTTTTCATCATCGGCGGCGGCGTCTCGAAGCGAGGGGACAAGTTCATCCCGAACCTCACGTGCCGAACCCCGGTCGTTGCGGCCACGCTTCGCAACGCTGCGGGAATCGTGGGCGGTGCCCTTGCTGTGCATCGTCATCGCGAGAAGCACGGCACCGATGGGCAGTCGCGTTCGGGGAAGAAGAAGTAGTTCCCCGTTACCTTCAGCGGGTCTGAAGTTCTTTGGGCAAATGCGACGTGTCGGAGAACTTGAAGAGACTGAACGAGAGTGACGACGCAATGTGCATCGGCCGAATGACGCTGACCGATGCGTGGAACGCGACAAATCGTTCCCATTCCCATGGAACCGGTTCGATCCCGAGAAGATGTCCGAGACTTACGGCGTTCGCTCCCGAATGGGCGACGAACGCGATCCTTGGTCCTTCGTGATTCATATTCCAAAGCGGCGGAAACCCTCGGGTACGAGTGCATCCGATGTCGGCAAGGAATTCGGTGAGACCCCCGACGACGCGTTTATGGAAGTCGATGAACGATTCGGCGCCGGGAATCGCTTCCCATTGTTCGTTGAGCGGACGACCTCGTTGTTCCGCGAATGCCTTTTCGATGATGTCCGATGGCGTTCCCTGCCACTCCGGCGCGCGGATCTCGGCGATCCAGTCGTGTGTTTCTGGTTCGAGCCCGAATGCCTCGATGAGTGGCAGCGCGGTCTGCTGTGCACGGATCAGTGGCGACACGACGAGTCGATCGATGGGGAGTTCAGCGAATACTGACGGAAGCAGTTCGGCCTGACGATGTCCGACTTCGGTGAGCACGGGATCGTCGACACCGCCCCCATCAAGTTCCCACTGAGGTTGTCCGTGTCGAATGAAGATCAGTTCCATGATGTAGTCATTGTTTCAGCCGCGACCGGGTCGACGGCGATGGCGGTTGGTCCAACAGCCCCGATGCCAATGACGACGTAGATCGGGAGCGTCGATGGGTACGGCGACGATATGACCGGTCCCGGAGGGGATGTCCCGATTGCATCCGGGACACACGTAGGTCTTGGTCGCTTCATAGGGTTGTACGCGACGTACGTCGACTTCGAGGCCCATTGGGTCGCGCTCTGGTTCGGTCACGAGGTCAACCGAAAAGGGCCCAGACGACGAGTCCGAGACAGACAACAAGTGCTGCTCCGACCATGAAGTAGTCGAATGACGTACGACGCTGCTTGCGATGCGGATTGAATCCCACGTGACAAGTATTCCTCTTGATTGCGTTGACCCTGCACCCGGAGGTCGGAGAGGCTGCTGGTAGCGTCCTTCGTCATGCGCTCCCCCCGAGTTCTCGCTGCTGGACTGATGCTCGTTGCCAGCCTCACGATCGTTGCCGCCTGTTCTGGCGGCGCTTCAACTCCGGCTGCTCCAGCGGGTGATCCCGTGCTCGTCGAAGGCCAGAAGGTCTATTCCCAGAACTGCGCGAGTTGTCACGGTGCGGCAGGCGGCGGTGGCTATGGCAAGAAGTTGGCCGGCGTCGTCTCGACGAACTACCCCAACATCGACGATCAGATCGCCCTCATCACCAATGGCAAGGGACAGATGCCGGGCTTCTCGAAGAAGTTGACTGCTGAACAGATCACGGCGGTCACCCGCTACACCCGCGAGGTCTTGGGGTCGAACTAACCCCTTTCGTCGACAATGGTCGGCGGGCGCACGCATCGTGTGCATCCTGGTGAGATCTCAATGGCACTTGGTCGAGCGCCCGCGCTGACTTCGAGATGACATCTGTCAGATGTCATCTGTCAGGGTGCAGTCGCTCATCGAGTTCGTCATCGAGTTGCTCCTCGAGCCTCTCGAACTCGCCCGGATCCTTGCCGGTCTCTATGGCGGCCAGCTCGCGCTCGATGGCGATGAGCTCGTCGTAGCTGCCTTGCACCTGCGGACCCTTGAACCATTTCCGCGCGGACAGCAACCACCAGCCACCGATGACGACGAAGATCGTCAGCATGAGCGGGCCGGACCAGTTGAAGTTGTTGAGGCCCACGTTCACGCCGTCGATCTCGTGGCCGGGCAGCCACGGGTAGAACGCCGGGAGGAAGAACACGATGGCGATGAAGGTGACCCAGATCATTGCCATCCAACCGATCGGTCTGCTCCACCGACCCAGGTTCCATGGCCCCGGCTCGAAGTCGCGGCTGCGAAGGCGCAGGAACACCGGGATGATGTAGGCGATGAAGAGCCCCACGGTGCCGATCGACACGATGGCGAAGAAGGCCACCGAGAAACCGGCGTTCTGATAAAGCGACGGCAGTCCGAGGAGGAACGCGAGCCCTACCGCGAGCCAGACCGAGTTCGTCGGTGTCCGTGTCCGGGGGTTGATCCGGTGCCAGAACCGGTGGCCGGGCACCGCTCCATCTCTCGAGAACGCATAGATCATCCGGGAGTTGGCGGTCACCGAGGCCATGCCGCAGAACAGCTGGGCCACGATCGAAATCATGATCAGGAGCTTCCCGCCCGCCGGGCCGATGGCGTTGATGAACAGCTGAAACCCAGCCATGAGCGAGGGAGCAGTAGAGGCAATGCTTTCGTAGCCAGCCGCGCCGCCGGGGATGGCGAAGAGCATGGCCAGGTTCAGAATGAGACCAGCGATGGCCGAGATGTAGATGGCGCGCACAATGGCTTTCGAGGCGGAAACGTTCGCGTGCGTGGTTTCTTCGGTCATGTGCGCCGAGGCGTCGAAGCCGGTGATCGTGTACTGCGCAATCAGGATCCCGATGAAGAAGACATACACCCCGACGAAGGGGAAGTCCCATCCGGTGCTGTTGTTCGAGGAGAAAATGAAGTCCACCGGTCGGTGCGTATCGGGGAGGAACACCAGTGCTCCGACGATCACGGCGACGCCGGCGACATGCCACCACACGCTGACCCGATTGAACACCGACACCAGCGACACGCGGAACGTGTTGACCATGCCATGGAGGAGCAGGACGAGGCCATAGGTGACCAGGATCCACCGGGCGGTCAGCAGGTTGTGGTCGACGTAGGACGACAACAGGAAGTTGATCGTGGTGGCGAGACCGAAGTCGATGCTTGCGGTGATGGCCACCTGGCCCACGAAGTTGAACCAGCCGGTGAACCAACTCCAGGCGGGGGCGTTCCGCTTGGCCAACTTGGCAGACCAGTAGTACAGACCGCCGGCAGTGGGATACGCGGAGCAGATCTCCGCCATAGAGAGGCCCACGAGCAGCGTGAAGGCGCCGACGATGATCCAACTGAACGTGACAGCTCTGGGCCCGCCTGCCAGCAGTGGCAAGTAGAAAGTCGTGATCCCGCCGGTGAGGATCGAGATGATGGTGAAACTGACGGCGAAGTTCGAGAACCAGCCCATCCCCCTCCTGAGCTCCTGGGCATAGCCAAGCTCGTGGAGGCGATCTGTGTCGGCATCGCCACTGATGGTGGTCGTTTCGCTGTCGCTCACGCGGAAGCCCCTTTCGCGTGCGGACTGGTTAGAAGGGTTGTAGCAGGAAGCATCGAAATCCGCGTGGACCTCTCGGTGCGGACCAACATCTCTGTCGACGGGTGGACTGAGAACAGTTCGGCTCATGTGGGCATCGAACAGGGCGCTTTACGGTGAGTCGCCTTCGGGAGCGTCGGCTTCCCCAATGAGCTCGTCCTCGCCCACCGTGGGCAGCGACGATCACCTGGAGGTCCGATGCTTGCCACTGTCGAGTCAGCAACTCTGTCGGGTATCGATGGAGTGCCCGTCACTGTCGAAGTTCATGTTTCCAATGGTCTGCCCGCATTCACGGTGGTGGGTTTGCCTGATGCCTCGTGTCGTGAAGCACGCGACCGAGTGCGCGCTGCACTGCTGACTTCAGGGTTCGCTTGGCCCGATCGTCGGACCACGGTCAATCTCGCGCCGACGTCTCTGCGCAAAGTCGGATCCTCACTCGACCTTGCTATTGCTATTGGTGTGCTCGTCGCAAGTGAGCAACTTCCTGGCGAGGTCGTTGCCGATCGGGCATTTCTGGCCGAACTGGGTCTCGACGGCTCGCTCCGTCACGTTCCCGGGATCCTCTCGTTGGCCGCGTCGTGTCCGCAGCCTGAACTCATCGTGTCGCCGTCTTCGCATTCGGAAGCGGCACTTGTGAACGGTGTTGTAGTCCGCTGCGCGGCGGGCCTTTCGGAACTTGTTGAGGCGCTAAAGGCCGAGGCTCCGTGGCCCCGTCCGCCTGATGAGCCGTTCGTCGCGCCACCATCGGGAGGACCTGATCTCGCCGAAGTTCGTGGCCATCCGCTGGCCCGGTTCGCCGTTGAGGTCGCCGCCGCCGGTGGTCACCACCTGCTTATGGTCGGACCGCCCGGTTCGGGCAAAACGATGTTGGCCGATCGACTCCCCGGGCTCCTGCCCGATCTCGACGACACCACTGCCTTCGATGCCACCCGAGTTCACTCGGCCGCGGGGGAGTCCATACGCGGTGGTCTCGTGCGTCGGCCGCCGTTGCGGGCGCCTCATCACGG
>JBAXGZ010000087.1:0-10033 GCA_037139155.1 Actinomycetes bacterium
GGCTCGTGCAACATTCCCGCTGCACCCTCGAGATCGACAATCGCCGAATTGACTCGCTTCGAAAACTCGGCGGACGCGAGTTTCCCGACAGAGCCTTCGGGGCCAGGACTGCCACCAACCGCGGCGGCCTTCGCTCGTGCATTGGTGAGGCGCACGATTTCCGCATCGATCCACAGCCCCATCACTCGGTCACGCCAGATCGCGCGTTCGACCGGGGACAATTGCTCCTTGCGCTCCTCCCAGAGTTTCAGGAGATCGCCGATCGGCCCAGAGCCTCTTGGCGCGGGACCACCAGCAAGGGCCACTCGCTCGTTCATGAGCGTGGTGATAGCAACGCGCCATCCATCACCTTCATCGCCAAGTCGGAGTGAGTCGTCGATGCGAACGTCGGTAAGGAAGACCTCGTTGAACTCGGCCTCTCCAGTCATTTGGAACAGTGGTCGCACCTCAACACCGGGAGCATGCATGTCAAGAACGAAGTAACTGAGACCTTTGTGCTTCGGAACATCGGGGTTGGTACGGGTGAGGAGCATCCCGAAGTTGGAGGTGTGTGCCAGCGTCGTCCACACCTTCTGACCGTTGACCACCCATTCATCGCCGTCGCGTACAGCTCGACTCGGAATACCAGCGACATCGGAACCATGCGTGGGTTCAGAAAAGAGCTGACACCACACGTCTTCGCCGGTGAAGATCTTGCGCAGATGCTTTTCTTTAAGATCTTCACTGCCATAGGCGAGAACGGTTGGGGCTCCCATACCAATACCGATGGGATTGATGCGCAGATCGTCGTAGGCGACGCCGTGGGAACGGAGCACGGCGTCGATCACCGCCTGTTGTCCGCGGTTGCCACCGAGACCGCCGTAGCCCTCGGGAAAGTGCACCATCGCCAGACCGGCGTCGTACTGCTTTCCTCGAAAGGCGAACTGATCGTCGAGGATGTCTCGGTTTTCCTCGACCAATTCCTCGGTGCGCTTCGCCAGATCTAGATCTTCGTACATGCTTCCCCATATCCGTTCAGGAGGCCTCTATCGCAGTGCCCCCGGGCCGAACCCTCTGCCAGACAGCATCGTGCCACTCATACGGACTTTGGACCAGCCAAAGAGATTCGGGAATCGGAGTTCTCTCTTCGCCCCTCGTTCATGCCTTCTCTCACGGACGCCGGTGTGAGTCACTACCATCTGATGGTTACGAAGGGGCCGGAGAAAGCGGAATGAGAGCAGTTCAATGAACGTCGAGGTTCTGCATCGAATTCAGTTCGCCCTGACGGTTACCTTCCACTTCATTTTCCCGCCCCTTTCACTCGGCGTGGGCTTGATCCTCATTATTTTTGGGATCAAAGCGGTCCGAACCAAAGACCCCAAGTGGCGCCAACTTTCCACCTTTTGGGTGAAGATTTACGGACTCATCTTCGCGATGGGTATCGCCACCGGCATCGTGCAGGAGTTCGAATTCGGCACGAACTGGTCGCAGTACTCACGGTTTGTCGGCAACATCTTCGGCAGTCTTCTTGCCGCCGAGGGAATTTTCGCCTTCATGCTTGAAGGTGGGTTCCTCGGCCTCATGCTCTTCGGTGGAACTCGCCTTGGTAACCGAATGTGGCTCTTTGCGACAACCATGGTGGTTGCTGGCGCAACTTTCAGCGCGACATGGATCGTCATGGCCAACTCGTGGATGCAAACTCCGCAGGGCTACGAGATCAAGGACGTCGGTCAGGGTCCCCAGGCCTTCATGACGAGTTTCCAAGACGTCGTCTTCACTCCTTCCTTCATCCCGCGAATTCTCCACGTGCTCGCTGCGTGCTGGATGGTGGGTTCGTCGCTCGTCATGAGTGTCGGAGCCTTTTATTTGCTCAAAAAACGTCACGTCGAACTCGCGAAGACAATGATCCGGGTCGCTCTGCCGGTCTTTGCCGTGACCGCGATCTTGCAGGTTGCGGTCTTCGGGGCCAACCAGGCCACCGAGGTCGCCGTCAACCAGCCGGCGAAATTGGGAGCGATGGAGGGTCTCTACCAAACCGAGACCTGCGCACCGCTCTATCTCTTCGGATGGACCAACCCGAATCAGGAATCCACCAAAGGTGTCGCAATCCCCTGCTTGCTCAGTTTCCTCACTGACAAGAAATTCGATGGATCAGTCACCGGCCTTGAAGCGACACCTCGCGATGAGTGGCCCAATGTGAGTCTCGTATTTCAGGTGTACCACGTCATGATTGATCTCGGGATGCTGTTCATCCTCATCGGAGTCGTGGCGTGCGGATTCTGGATCTGGAAACGGAAGATCTGGAATCAGAGATGGCTTCTCTGGGTGCTCGTCTCTTCCGTGGTCCTCACCGAACTCGCCACCGAGGCTGGTTGGTGGACCGCCGAATTCAGTCGCCAGCCGTGGATCGTGTGGCAGGTCTTGAAAACTGAGGATGCCATCTCACCGAATGTTTCGTTCGCGCAGGTGGTGTTCTCGATTGCGATGTTTGTCGTTCTCTACATCGTGGTCTTCATCGTGTTCATCCGACTCCTCGACCGCAGGATCAAGGAAGGGCCACCTCCGCCGTCGAATCCCGACGAAACGGCGTCACTCCCTGATTCATTCGGAGAGATCTTCCGACGTCGATCACGCGTCTCGAGCGGGGGCAACTAACCATGTGGCTGCAAACGACGTGGTACGTGCTCTACATCGTCATCATCAGTGGTTATGTGATCCTCGACGGATTTGATCTCGGTGTCGGCATGCTGTCGCCGTTCATCGCCCGCAACGATCACGACCGTCGAATACTCCTCAACTCAATAGGTCCCGTCTGGGACGGTAACGAGGTTTGGCTTGTGCTCGGGGGTGGCGCTCTCTTCGCAGCCTTCCCGCTCGTTTATGCGTCACTTTTCAGCGGCTTCTATCTGGCGATGATGCTCGTTCTGCTTGTTCTCATCATGCGAACAGTTGCTATCGAGTTTCGATCCAAACGCCCCGAGGCCTGGTGGCGGTCGCTTTGGGACTGGACCTTCACGATCTCCTCTTTTGGGATCACCATCCTGCTCGGAGTCGCCCTCGGAAATGTCATCCGAGGAGTCGCCCTCGATCAGCAGGGCAACATGAGCGTCAACCTCTTGGACTTGCTCAATCCCTACTCCATCGCCCTCGGACTCGTTGCCGTCTCGATGTTGTGCCTACACGGAGCAATCTTCCTCACTCAGAAAGCGGACGGTGAACTTCTCGAGAAGGTGAAATCGCTACTCCCCAAACTATTGATCGCGTTCTTCGTCCTCATGACCGCACTTATCGGCTGGACTCTCCTACGCGATGATCAGGTGGCCCAGAATTTCAAGGATCGGCCTTGGACGGTCATCTTCCCCGTCCTCGCCTTCCTTTCGATCGTCACCGCCTGGCTCTTCGTTCGCCGAGGTGCGTACCTAAGTGCGTTCCTGGCTTCGGCCACGATGATCGCTCTGCTCCTCGGAGCCGTGGCCTGCGGGATGTATCCGGTGATGTTGCGTTCCACCACCGATAGCGCGTTCGATCTCACCGTTCAGAATGCGTCATCTGCCAAGGAGACCCTCACGGTCATGTTCGTGATCGCACTCATCGGACTTCCCTTCGTTCTTCTCTATACCGCCGGCGTCTATTACTTCTTCCGCGGCAAGGTCGTCCTTGATGATGAGAGCTACTGAGGACTAATCGACACCTGACGCTGTACCGTCGCAACTCATGGGCCCTAAGGAACTGCTGTCACTTGTTCCCCTCGCTCGCCGACTCCATGTTGCCGGCACCGGCATGGCGTTCGTCGGATCGATCGCCCTCATCGCATGGACCATCGCTCTCGCGCGCGCAATTGCTGATCTCGTCGATCATCGCCGCCCCACAACCGCACTAATCCTCCTCGTCGCATTCCTCTTGATGAGAGTCATCGCTCGATTCATCAGTGCGCTGCTTCTCGCCGACGCCAGTAGCCGGATTCGATCAGGAGTTCGCCGGGCGCTCACTCATCATTGGACAACAGTCGATGACCGAACCCGGGTGTCAACCGGTGTCGACAGCACCCTTCTTGGTCCAGGGGTCGATGCTTTGGACGAGTACATCACCGCATTCCTGCCCGCCCGAACGCTTGGGACGCTTGTTCCGGTCATGGTGTTCGTCACCATCGGATTCTTTGATCCATGGACCCTGGCAGTTCTCCTCTTTGCCGGGCCGATGCTCATTCTCCTGCTCGCGATCATCGGTTCACGCACTCGAACCTTGGCCGACCAGCGCTTTCGCGAACTCGGATGGCTCCGTTCGTTCTATCTCGACATGGTCCGTGGAATCCCCACGCTCAAGGTGTTCGGTCGAGCGGAGGAAAGCGTCGACACGATCGAAGAACTAAGCGATCGGTTCGGACGAACAACGATGGGAGTTCTTCGCACCGCGTTCCAAACATCACTCGTCATCGAATGGGCGGCCACTGCAGCGACCGCGCTTGTCGCCGTCCAAGTCAGTTTCCGGATGATCGACGGAAAGATCGGTTTTGCGACTGCGCTCACGGTTTTGATGCTGACGCCTGAGTTCTTCGCTCCCCTGAGAAATCTTGCGGTTGAGTATCACGCCGGACAGACCGGAACCGCGGTCCTTGCGCAACTCCCCGATCTCGCAAATCGGCGCGACGCTGAGGAACACACGGCGCCCGTCGTGTCGACAACCTCCACTCGGCAACGTCTAAATCAGTCACCGCCGGAACCGGGTCCGATCTGTTTTGAGTCAGTGAGCTATTCCTATCCGGGAAGCGAACGGGTCGTCTTCGAGGATCTGTCGTTCATGATTCACCCAGGCGAGACCGTTGTGCTCTTGGGACCGAGCGGAGTTGGTAAGACCACGATCCTCGAACTTCTCCAAGGTCGACTCCAGCCAACAGCTGGGCTCATCACCGTTGCCGGCGAACCCCTGAACACACTCGACAAAAGCGAATGGTCACACCAGATCACGTCGGTGCCTCAGAACCCGTTCATATTCCGCGCATCGGTCCAAGCCAACGTCATGTTGTCCGATCGCAATGCGAGCCCCGAACGGGTGCAAGCAGCACTTGATGTAGCGCTTGCATCGGAATTCGTCGCAGGCCTCCCTTCAGGGATCGACTCCCCGGTCGGAGAAGAGGGTGCAGTTCTCAGCGGCGGGCAGCGTCAACGACTGGCGATCGCTCGGGCCGTACTGCGTGACGCGCCAATAGTGATTCTCGATGAATTCACTGCCCACTTTGA
Source organism: Actinomycetes bacterium (assembly GCA_037139155.1). GTDB lineage: Bacteria > Actinomycetota > Acidimicrobiia > Acidimicrobiales > Acidimicrobilacustridaceae > Acidimicrobilacustris. The sequence goes on from JBAXGZ010000087.1 coordinate 5,217, forward strand.
TCCAGAGAGCGAACAGGCATTGATCGAGTCACTCCGACCGATGCTCACAACGAAGACTGCAGTCATCTCCGCCCATCGCGATGCGACGATCAAACTCGCCGATCGCGTTCTCATGTTCACCGGGGACCGAATTATTGAGGTGAACACATGATGGCGAAACAATCAGGTCGTGACCTCTTTCGAGAGATCGGGGGGACAAGACGATGGGTTGCGTTGAGTTCGGCTCTCGGAATCATCACCATCGGATCCGGCATCGGACTTCTGGCGATGGCGACCTATCTCCTAACGCGATCCGCGATTTTGGGCGCCGCCGCATCGCTCTCCCTCACCATCCTGGGAGTTCGATTTTTTGCGATCACCCGCGTGGTCGGGCGCTATTGCGAGCGCTATCTCGGTCACCTCGGAACCTTTCGGGTGCTCACTCGACTCAGAGTGAGTTTGTTCAATGCCCTCCTTCTGAATGACGCTGTCGTTCTCGCTGATCAACGCCGCGGCGACGTCGTGACCGGTCTCGTCGACGATGTCGAAACGATGCAGGATCGCATCCTCCGAGTTTCCAGCCCTCCGATCATCGCGATCGGAACACTCACCATTGGCATAACTGCACTCGTTGCCATCGCCTTCGAGACCGCGATAATTCTCACACTTTGCTTTCTCACAGCTGCTCTTTTGCTTCCGTCATTGCTCAAATCAAGGACGAAAGTGCAGGCGGCGGAACTCGTGAGTCTCCGCGCTGATCGACTCTCCGAAGCCACCGAATATCTCGAGGGTCTCGAAACACTTTCGATCTGGGGTCGCGAAGACCTCTTCATCCAATCGCTCGATCAATTCGACCAACACGAAACTGCAGTCACACGACAACTCACGATCACACGTGCAGTTCTCGATGCCGCTGTGATTCTCATCACGGGCGCCTGCGCGATCGCGATCGTTTTCGCACTTCATTCCACCGACTCCACAACCGGCGAGATCTGGTGGATTGCTGCGACGCCCCTCATTGCGCTGGCATCGTTCGAAGCCCTGGGCCCTTTATTGGCGGCTCCCGAGTATCGAGCACAAACAAACGAGGCCGCCTCCAGAATCATGACTCTGACCGAACCCTCACGATCCAACACCCCGGCGCTCAATTCGTCGCCACCTACCGACTCTGGATATCCGGAGAATCCTGCAATCGAGATCAACGGCTTGTCGTTCGCGTACGAGGTTGACTCGCCGATCTTCACCGATGTATCGCTCGTGATTCCCTTCGGATCGACCGTTGCCATCGTGGCTCCCTCAGGAACGGGAAAGTCCACGTTGCTTCAGCTCCTCCTTGGGTTCCTGCCCTGTCGATCCGACATGATCTCGATAGGCGGAATCGCACCCATGAACCTCGGTTCCCTTGAGCGACCAATCGTCACTGCAGTTATGCAGTTCGATCATGTTTTTGACACCACGATCCGAGACAACCTGCTCGTCGGTGATGGAGATGCGACTGACGAACGTCTCTACGAGGTGTGTGCAATTGCCGGGCTGGTTCCGTTCCTTGAGGCTCGACCAGAAGGTCTTGATGCACCAATTGGATCGAACGGAGAACTTCTGAGCGGAGGCGAACGTCAACGACTCATGATCGCCCGAGCGCTGCTCGCCGATTCCCCTGTGCTACTCCTCGATGAGGCGACCGAACACTTAGAACCGGAGATGCGAGCATCGGTCATCGACGCGATTCTCACCGCTCGTCGAGGGCGAACAACAGTGATCCTCGCTCACGATATTGATGCGATCTCGCGCGCTGACGTCGTCTACGAAATCAGTTCGGAATCATTCATCACGCGAGGGAACTAACCGCTCACCAGTTCAAGTGGTGGGGTCGAAGCCGTGGCATAGGTCGCCACCTGAGCCGATACCAATCCTCCAAGCCGCCAACGGAAGTTGAAACTGATCAATTGGGCGACCGATGGAACCACGTCAGGATCAGTAACAGCACCGAGATGGGATGCTCCCATCACTCCAACGAGCATCGCCTCACCGGGGTCATTTTCAACGAGCAATTCCGAACTAGCGAACGGATTGATTTCGTCGTACTCGCCATGAATCGCCAGCAATGGAGGATCATTCGTTGTGAACCATGCGCCACCAAAGGTGTCGAAGTCACCCGAAACCGCTACCACTGCGCCAATTCGGCTATCGGCATAGCGAGGCGCAAACGACGCGAGCAGCGCTGTCACTGCACCATCTGAATGGCCAATGACTCCGACCGGTCCCGCAAGCATCATCTTCGATAGTTGCGGCGGCGATTCCGGTCCAGTCATGGCCGAGATGAGGAACGAGAGATCCCTCGCCTGATCGGGGATATCTCCCTCATCGGGCGCGCCGTCATAGACCGTGCTCGACATAGGAAACTCTGGCGCGGCGACAACGAAACCCGCTGCGGCGATGTCGTGGAGCAACGACGCATACCGCTCGGTTGAGATGTCATATCCATGGGCAAACAGCACCAAGGGCGCAGGCACGTACGCCGGGGCATCGGCAAATTCCTCCTCGGACGGCATCCCTGCGGTCGGATAGCGAACGACCACAGTGAGCGGGCGTGTCGTCAACGCCTCACGATCACCTCTTGCTGGTGTCGTTCGTGTGAGATCCGTGAACGTCATGACCGTCACCCCTACCGCTGAAGGGTTTTCGGGAGTGACATAGTCGGTGAGCACCGGGGGTACCGAAGGAGCTGGAGTCGGGATTTCGGCCGGAATGGCGAGACTCTCCGCGCCTGATGGCGCGGCGATGTCAGTTGCCCCACCCCGAGTGAACCGGGCCACTACTGCGAAACCCCCTGCCGCGCTGGCAGCAAGAAGGACCACGACCAACGCCACCAACCATCGGCGCGATCGTCCCGCAGGGGGAGGATTCGAGACGGACACAGAGACAGGATGCCCGAAAGAGGTGAGAATCCGGTGAGATGAGGCTTGGAAAGCGCGTGCAGCCCTCCTCTCTCACCGTTCTCTCACATTCGTCCACTAAGCACAGGGACACTTCGAGGCGCTACGGGAGAACCACGTGGACAAATCCACTACTGAACACGGGGATTTGTCGGCCGAACCGGGACCGATGTTGTCTCCGCAGACCCCCAGATCAACGATGAAGGCGAGGAAATGGCTCCCCGCGGTCATCGCCGTCCTCTTCTTCACCGCCTTCTCTGCCGTCGTGCTGAGTCAGCCGGAGAAGATGATTGAGCCGGATCCGTACGCTTATCGCGCCTCCATTTCGGCACTCGAGGACGGAAACCTCACTCTCACTGGGGATCAATACAACGATCTCGCGTCTCGTTTGCAGGAGTCGTCACTCGGTGGCGGCATCATGCAATGGCATCAGAACGACGATGGCTCATGGGTAAGTGAAAAGAACCCTGGGTATCCATTCCTTGCGATTGGATTCGACGAGGTCGGAGCGCTGCGGCTTGCGCCGCTTTTCTACGGAGCGCTTGCCTGCCTCGCGCTCTGGTTTGGCGCTCGCCGTTGGCTCGGCCGATGGGGCGGAACATTCGCGGTCGGGGCGTACTGCTCAACAGCACTTGCAATGGTGATGGCCTGGCGATCAACCATGCCCACGTTCACCGATGCCTCTCTCGTTGCTGTCGGAATTGGGCTTCTCATTTGGAGTGTTGTCGCCCTTGACCGTTCACGACGCGCCCGCACCATCGTCGGCGCGATCGCGTTCTTCTCCTTCGGACTCGCCGTCTTCGTTCGCTACACCAACGTCGTCGTCCTCGCCGTCGCGGCCGTATTCGCGCTCGCGGTCTGCCTTCGACCGAAATGGAACATCAGATGGTCAACGCTCTTGTGGTGGGCAATCGCTTCACTTCCGCCACTATTCGCATCGGTCATCTATAACGCGGCGGTATTCGACGGCCCCTTCTCCACCGGCTACAACGCCAGCACCGTTCAGTTCTCAATCAACGCCATTCCCGACAACCTGCGACTCATGCCCAGTCGACTCTGGCAGGCCATGCCGATCTTCGTTCTCGGTCTGGCAGCAATCTTGGTGTTGATTGCGATCCAGATCATCACTGCTCTTCGGTCTCGTTCACGCCCCGAGTTCACGATTGACTCCACCACCGACGACGTCGACATTGATGGAAGCGGCTCGAATGAGTTCACTCACCCCGTAGGCGATTCCAGTCTCGCCGAGCACGACGCGATGTCCCGATCGACGATTGACCGATGGATTGGGTCATTCCTCGTCCTGGCGTGGGCAGCAACCTGGGCGACCTACGCCGCCTACGAATGGACCGCCAACCTCGGGGGCGGTCCACCGGGTGGCGGCGGTGCTGGTCGAGCTGGCGGCCCGGGCGGAGCGATGGCCGGAATGACACAACCGGTCTACAGCTCCGTTCGCTTCTATCTCCCCGCCCTCGGCGCCATCGCCCTCCTCGTCGCCTGGCTCTTCACCCGCATGCCCGCAGTTATCGGTGTCGTCGCTCTCGTCGCTCTGTTCGCATTCGGTGCCCACGAATTCATCGACACGACCACGAGCCAATGGGCATCGATGTCGATGGGTGGTGGCAGAGGATCACTGATCGGTCCCGGAGGCGGAAACGGCCAAGGCGGTCCGGGCGGAATGCCGCAGTTCGATCCCTCAAAGTGCCCAAATCTCCCGCAACTCCCCGGCACCGGTGCGAACCCAGGCGGTGGACCGCCAGGTGGCCAGAGGCCCGCACCCGGAGGTACTCCCGGAACTCCCCCGGATGGTCTGCCCGGTCGCGGTGGTCTCACATTCGACGCCAACGGCTGTCCCGTCATGCCCGGTGGCACGAATTCCGGCGTACCGACGCCCTCAACGAC
>JBAXGZ010000088.1:0-10032 GCA_037139155.1 Actinomycetes bacterium
CCCGGAGGGGTTCCTGTTGGTAAGGGCGTCTTCCATTCGAGGAGGTCAAGCGAAAGCCCGTCGAGTCCGTCATCAGAATGCATGATCCACGCATCCCACGCGACTTCATCGAGACCAAACGCCGAACCCGATTGGCTCTTGCTTGGCACGGTGCGTAGCACCCGACGCAAACCCAGAGCCTCATAAAAGACAACGGCGCGATCGAGATCAGAGCAATTCGAATTGCAGTGGTAAATGCGGTTTCCCTGAATCGCCATCGTCGGATCGTAGAGCCACCGCAGCGGTGACGCCTTCAGCACTCAGTAGGACTCAGGATCATCAATAACCGACTGGGGAACCGGGAAGTTGTAGAGCTCCGACGCGTTCTGCCAAGTGATTCGGGCAATGTCTTCGGCGGGCAGATCTCCGATTTCGTGTCTCGTCACGGCCTGGGTATTCGGCCAGGTCGAGTCACAGTGCGGATAGTCGCTCTCAATCAGGATGTTCTCGATCCCGATCCGGTCTCGTTGCACGAATGCCGAAGGGTCTTCGACAGCGCAGAACCAGAAGTTGCGCTTGAGTACCTCGGCCGGCGTGAGGTCGGTTCCCTTCCACGTTCCGTACATTTCGTGATAGCTGAGCATGTGATCGAGACGATCCATGAGGCCCGCCACCCATCCGATTCCACCTTCGGACATGCAGAGTTTCAGATCAGGGAATCGAACCGGAAGCAACGAATACAACCAGTCAACTGCGGCAAACATCGCGTACCCGAAAAACAGCACACCAACTGTGTCGCCCGGAGCATCTGGAGCAGTCGCCGGCGACGTACCCGAAGAACCGATATGAAGATTCACAACCGTTCCGGTTTCCGCGCAAGCGCGCATCATCGGATCCCAATACCCAGTGTGAAGTGATGGGAGCCCAAGCATGTGTGGCGCTTCGGAAAAGGTCACGGCCTTAAAGCCGCGCTCGGCATTGCGGCGGATCTCCTCGGCACCAAGCACTGGGTCGAGCAGCCATGGAATCTGGCAGGGGACGATGCGGCCCGGATGGGTGCCAGCCCACTCTTCAAGGTGCCAGTCATTCCATGCACGAGTTGTCGCCAAAGCCAGCTCGACATCATTAGTCGTCGTCTGCAATCGCTGACCACAGAAACCCGGCAAGAACGACGGAAAGTTCACCGACGCGTAAATGCCATTGAGGTCCATGTCAGCGATACGGGCATCGATGTCCCAAGCGCCGCGTCGCATCTCATCGAAACGCGCGGGCTCGAACGAATACTCCGAAACCGGGCGTCCAACGACGGCATTGAATCCGACGTTGGGGAATTCCATGCCGTCATAGACCCAGGTTTCGGAGCCGTCATCTTTTTCAACAATCTTCGGCGCTCGTTCGGCCAGTTTCGCTGGGAGTCGGCCCTCGAACGTGTGCCGGGGCTCAACGATGTGATCATCGGCAGAGATGATCGTGTAGTCGCGCTTGCGCCGCTCTGGTTCGGGCAGAAACGTCACGGCGCCTGTTTTTGATTTCCCACCGGTCGTGAAATTCAGGTTCGACGCAAGATCGTCAATGTTTATCGACATTTTTCACTCCAATACTCCGGGTTCTTCGCGAAGAAGACGACGGACCGCACCCGCCCAATAGACCTCGGTTCCGCGTTCGAGCAACGACGCTTTCATCGCGGGACGAACAATCGGGGGCACAGTGGTCGCTGATCGACCAGAAACAAGCACGTCATACATCAACTTGCACTGCCGATCGAGAGTCGCTGATTTGTAGGTCGCTTCCTCGATTGTGGGTGCGGTGACAATTGCACCGTGATTGGCGAGGATCACCACCGATGCATCGCCAATCCGTTCGGCAAGATCCGCTCCGAGTTCGGGCGAATCAATTTCGCCCGAATACTCGCTTACAAATCCGAGTTCACCGTCGAACATCGAAGACTGTTGGTGCAGGAACTCAGGCACAAGGCCAAGCGCGGCCAGCAAAACCACGTAGTAGGGATGATTGTGCACCACCACCCGTGCCTCGGGACGGCGACGATGAAGTTCGGTATGAATCTGCACCGCCGGAGTGACGTCCCACTTCCCGCCGATCACGTGTCCGTCCGGATCCACGCGACAGATGTCCGATGCTGAGACTTCCTCCCACCAAAGTCCCCATGGATTCACCATCATCGCTGAGGAATCGGCATTGGCCCATGTGATGTGACCGGCGATGTTCTCGCTGAATCCCTCGCGGGCAAGGATGCGGAACGAACAGGCCAACTTCTGCTCGTCAGTGAGGTCCACGCCGATCGGCGGAGTGATCGATGGCGACCACGCGTCGGCGCCGCCCTTCGAAAGCTCGATCCCGTCCGGCAGTCCGGCCTCGCCCATCGTCACTGCGTCACTTGCTTCGATCGTCATCGCGCAACCCCCCGGTCCACGTACTCGCCACCACGTTAGATGCCAGATCGAGGCACGGGACCAGCCGATGTGGTTGCCTTTGCCCATGACCATCGTCTCGACCGCTAACGGCAGCCTCACGGGTCGGGCCGCCCCCGGCTCGACCGCGTTTCTCGGCATTCCCTTTGCCCAGGCTCCTGTCGGCGCTCTGCGATGGGCACCTCCCTCGCCGGCTCCGCACTGGGAGGGCACCCGCGACGCCACCCGGTTCGGCTCGGCCCCGTGGCAACCTTCAGGCGGACCACTCGATGGCCTTGTTCCCGGCATGGGTAGCGACGACCAGTCCGATGATTGCCTGAACCTCAATGTCTGGACTCCGTCCACCGATGGGTCTCGCCCGGTACTGGTGTGGATCCACGGCGGTGCATTCTCGTTGGGGGCCGGTTCGCTCTCGGTCTACGACGGATCACGCCTCGCAGCGGCAACAAACACCGTCGTTGTCACGATGAATTACCGCCTAGGCGCACTTGGGTTCATGGTTATCGATGATCCTTCGTGCACGCCGAATGTCGGCCTGCTCGATCAAGTCGCCGCGCTCGAGTGGGTGAGCGACAACATCAGCGCGTTCGGCGGAGATCCTGACAACATCACGATCTTCGGAGAATCCGCTGGCGGGGGCAGCGTGCTTTCTCTTCTCGCTATGCCCGCAGCCGTCGGAACCTTTCAACGAGCAATTGTTCAAAGCGGAGCAACCGATTTACTTCTCGATCGCGAGCGCGCCCTGCTTGTGACTGAGGCAGTGGCTCGCTGCGCCGGTCTCGATCACGTCGATGTCGACGCATTGCGCGCGATGCCCGGGCCCGACATCATCGCTGCGCAGGCACAGGCCGCCGGCGAACTGTTCATGACGGTTGGGACAATGCCTTTCCATCCCGTTGTCGATGGTGTTGTACTCCCGCACAACTGGCTCGATACTGCCTCTTCTGGCTTCAACCCAGTACCCGTCATCATTGGAACAACGCGTGATGAAATGGATCTGTTCAAGATGTTCGATCCCGCCGCCGCAACGCTCGACGACGCTGGACTTCGCGCTCGACTTGGCGCGACTGGCAAGAATGTCGATGCACTCATCGACGCCTACACCGCAACCGGAACAACACATCCTCCAGACGTCTGGGCTCGTGTCAACACTGACACCGCCATGTGGCTGCATGCGTTGGCCATTGCTGAAGCCCGTTCCGCCCATGCTCCAACGTGGATGTATCGCTTTGATTGGGAAGCGTCATCGCCAGACATGGGAGCACCCCATGGCGTCGATATTCCCTTTCCGTTCACCACCATCGATGTTGGTGGTTGGGATACGTTCATCGATGAACCCGAACAAGCGATGTCTCTCGCCTCGGTGATCCAGCGTTCATGGGCGGACTTTGCGAACGACGGCGTCCCGTCACTAGGCGATACTGAGTGGCCACCTTTCGACACCGAAAACCGTTCCACTGCGATTTTCGGACGAAAGATCACGGTTGAATCTGACCCCAACGGTCAAGTTCGACAAGCATGGAAAACCTGAGCGATCCATCAAAGGATCGTTCAACAATTCAGGGGGAACAATGAAGTACACATCGCTCGGAACCACCGGGGTTTCTGTCAGTCGTTATTGCCTCGGGGCGATGATGTTTGGGCAAATGGGCAACACCGATCATGCCGAATGCATCCGCATCATCCACAAAGCACTCGATGCCGGAATCAACTTCATCGATACCGCAGACGCGTACTCGGGCGGTGAAAGCGAAGAGATCGTGGGCAAAGCCATCGCCGGACGTCGCGACGAACTCATCATTGCGACGAAGATGTATCACCCCGTTGGGACCGATCGGAATCAAAAAGGCAACTCTCGCCGTTGGATGGCCCAAGCAATCGAAGGAAGCCTCCGACGCCTTGATACCGACCGAATTGATCTCTTTCAGCTGCATCGCTTCGACGAAAGTGTCGCGCTTGAAGATTCCATGGGCGGGCTGACTGATCTCACCACGAACGGAAAGATCATCTATGCAGGACATTCTGCCTGGCCCACTGAGCGAATGGTCGAAGCGCAATGGACCGCCGAGAAGATGGGCTTTGTGAAATTCCGTTGCGAACAGGCCTCATATTCAATTCTCAAGCGTCGCATTGAACGACATGTGCTTCCCACGACCGCGCGCTACGGCATGGGAGTCATCACGTACAGTCCGCTCGGCGGAAGTTGGCTTTCCGGTCGTTATCGCGAACTCGGTGACGTCCCCGAATCCTCACGCCTGGCCATGATGGGCAAGCGTTGGGGCCAAGAACTTGATTCGCCACAAAATCGGGCCCGCATGAACGCAACTGTCGCGCTTCAATCGCTTGCCGACGATGCTGGTATTCCGCTTGCTCATCTCGCCACTGCGTGGGCGATGGAACACCCCAATGTCTCATCAGTGATCATTGGCCCCCGCACCATGGAACAACTTGACGATCTCATCTCGTGCGCCGAGCTTCGCCTCGACGCCGATCTCCTCGACGCAGTCGACCAAATCGTTGCTCCCGGCGAAGACGTCGTAGAAGAAGACAAGTCCATTGATCCCCCGTCACTGCGCGCCAAAGCTCGCCGCCGACCCGCCTAAAGGACTCCCTATGGCCACTAGTGAACGAATTCCCTACGACGAGTTCTCATACTTCGAGGACAACGCAACTGAAGTCGGTCTCGCGTGGGCCGGCCCCCCCGAGGTCCGTCGTGTGAGCGTTCTCGTCGACGACGACCGTTCACTAAGCGGACTTCTGTGGGGTAACCGATCGCCCGAGATCGTGTTCTTGCACGGCGGCGCGCAGAATGCTCACACGTGGGACACCGTTGCGCTTGCGCTTGACCGACCACTCCTCGCCATCGACCTTCCCGGTCACGGCCATTCCGATGGAGGCCGAAACGGAAGTCTCAATGTCCGGTCCAATGCTGAGGACATCGCTGTCGTCATCCGCGAACTCGCACCCGACGCCGAACTCGTCGTCGGTATGTCACTCGGCGGAATGACCTCTGTCGCTCTCGCCGACCATGCTCCCGATCTTGTTCGCCGCCTTGCCCTCGTCGATGTCACACCCGGAGTCGACGGCCCGAAGGCGCAGCAGATCGCGAACTTCATCAATGGTCCGGAATCATTCCCGAATTTCGATGAACTCCTCGCTCGGACGATCGAATTCAATCCAACCCGAACAGAATCCTCACTGCGTCGCGGCATCCTGCACAACGCGATGCAGCTCGACGACGGCACATGGGTGTGGCGCTACAGGCGCATGATGGAGTCAAGCGGCGAGCACCCCGATTTCTCCTCGCTCTGGGATGCAATCGGGGCCAGCACGATGCCCCTTCTGCTGGCCCGCGGGATGCTTCCCCAATCCGTTGTCGACGATGCGGACGAAGCCGAGCTCCTTCGTCGTCGTCCCGATGTACAGATCATCCATGTGGAGAATGCCGGCCACAGCATCCAAGGTGATCAACCGGTCGAACTCGCCCGCATCCTCGATCAATTCCTCGCGACCTGAGGCCCTGCCTCGGTATCACCAATCCCGAAAGTGACGCCATGACGTGGACAACTGCTGACATCCCCGATCTCACCGGCAAGGTTGCGGTCATCACCGGATCCAACGCCGGACTCGGATTTCACATTGCGTCGGATCTGGCCGGAGCTGGCGCGCGCGTGATCATGGCCTGCCGGAACGAGTCAAAGGCCGCCGACGCCGCCAATCGAATCCGAACCTCATCACCTCGAGGCACCGTCGAAACCATGACCCTCGACCTCGCCGACCTCTCCTCGGTCACGGCATTTTCTGAGCGCCTCCTGTCAACCGTTGATCGACTCGACATCCTCGGAAATAACGCAGGACTCATGGCGGTCGACGAATCGAAAACCGTTGACGGATTCGAGACCCAATTCGGCGTCAACCACCTCGGACACTTCGCTCTCACTGGACTGCTGCTCCCCCTTCTGCTTGCCACTCCCGGCTCTCGAGTGGTCAACCACTCGAGCATGGGCCATCGTCCGGGCAAGATGCACCTCGACGACCTCATGTTCGAACAGCATCGCTATTCGCGCTGGCCGGCGTATTTCCAAAGCAAATTGGCGAATCTGCTTTTCTCACTCGATCTCCAACGTCGACTCGCGCTGGCCGGTGCGTCCACCATCGCCCTGACCGCCCATCCGGGTGGAAGTCGAACCGACCTCGGAGTCGAGGGTTCTGGCATCTCAAACAAGGTGCTGAAACCGACCGGCGGGTTTGGACAATCCGCTGCGAAAGGTGCTCTGCCTTTCGTGCGCGCGTGTGTCGATCCCTCAGCCCGAGGCGGCGACTTCTTCGGCCCGCGCTTTCTCATGTTTGGCTCACCCAAGTTGGAAACGCCGACAAAGCGAGCCCGCGACGTTGCGGTCGCGACTCAACTCTGGACACTCTCCGAGGAACTCACCGGGGTTCACTACCTCGACTGAATTTCCAGTCAGTCGTAGTGCCAATCGCGTGCCGGTGAAGCGGAATATTCGATGCACTGCACGTCAAACCAGATGGGCAGCAAATGCTTCACGTAGAACGCGTGGACAGTGCTGGCCGGATTCACAAGGTCCTCATAGATCTTGAGTTTGATCTCCGGTTCTGATTCCTGGAGTTGAGTGATGCGCGCGCACAGTGCGTCGACTTCTTCACGAGAATCCTGCAGCAGGCCCAGGTGGTCATAACCAGGAGACGAAATCGGCTTGGGATTTTCCGCGAGCAAGATGAATTGCGTCGCTCGCTCATCGAGCATCATCAACAGACCGCTCTGGCCAAGGATCTCAGTGTCTTTGCATTCCCAGCCGAAGACCCCGCCGTAGAAGGTTCGAATTCTGTCCCGAAACTCGGGCGTGAGGGTTCCCGGGGCGAAGGTGAGTTCCATGTGATTGAAGCGCATCATGAGACCGACCATAGAACGATCGGTCCGCCGATGTCGTGAACTACGGAAGGAAGATTCCTGCGAGGGTGCGGTCGGTGTGTTGGGCCCGCCACGCCAACATCGCTCGGGCCTCTGACCACGACCGCTCAGGGTCATCGATCAACGTTGTCCAGTTCGGATCGGCGACGAGGTCGTAGACGAGAGCGTCTCCGTCAGCAAACTGCACATAGGCCACGCCCTCTGATCGGCGCACCGTGAGTTGACGTTCTGCACTTCGACGATCATGTGGCCACTGCGCTCCATCACGGCCCGGAGAGAAGAATCGCCAATCGAATTCCCAGTAGGCCGCGTCACGCCAGTCTTCAGGGGTCTCACCATCAAGGAATGGACGTAACGAACGTCCATCACACTGTTTCGGAATTGGAACCTCCATCACGTCGCACAATGTGGGAAAGACATCGACAGCTTCGGTAAAGAATTCGACGACGTCACCCGCAGATTCGGGGCGACGCGGATCGCGGATGATAAGCGGGATGTGGAAACTGGACTCGAACCATCCCATCTTCTGCACCATGCCCTGATCGCCGAGTTGCTCGCCGTGATCGGAGGTCACGATCACGATCGTGTTGTCCCACTGACCCGACTCACGTAACGCATTCCACACGCGCTCGAGTTGAGAATCGACATCGCCGATCATTCCGTAGTACTGCGCCCGCATCTTGCGCATGCCGTCCTCGTCGCTCGGGGCCGCGAAGTACGAGATCGACAGCAAGAATTCATGCAAGGGGTGAAGGTCGAAACCCACAGGAGCCGGCAGGTCGATCTCGGCGGGGTCATAAGCGGTCGACCACTCCCCCGCTGCGGCGAATGGAGGATGAGGCCGCAGATGGGAGAGATGTGCGAACCACGGTTCGTCCTGCTGTGGGAGCCAATCAAGGAACTGATCAGTGAGAAAGGCACTAATTCCAACCGCGGCGGGGCGTTCCGATTCGGTGGCTAGCCCTTCGTCGGGTTCCACTGGCATGTCGTAACCCTGAGCGCGAACCCAGTCCGCCCACGCCTCACGACCTTGTGTGAGATCAAGTTCGCACCGGAATCCAGGAAGAATGCCTTCGTAGGTCTGCAGTCGCGGATCGTCCTCGGCGACGGTACGAGGGTCGATTGCCTGATCGGTGTACCCGAACAGCACTGGGTCATAGCCCGTTCGACGAGCAGCTCGTGCAATGTTGTCGAATCGATCATCGAGCGGTGATCCATTCATGACGACGCGGTTGTTCATTTGATAGGTGCCCGTGTACAACGCGGCTCGTCCCGGCGCACACGGTGCGGCTTGACCGAAGTGCTGGGCAAATCTCATGCCCTCGGCACACAGGGCATCAAGGGCCGGAGTGCGAACCACACGATGTCCTGCCACCGAAAGGCAGTCCGCCCGAAATTCGTCAAGAGTGATGAAGAGGATGTTCGGGCGACCATCAGACATCTCCGGATCGTACGACACGGGCCTAGCATCAGGTCGTGGACGAACCATTCTTCGACACGATCGAACCAGGGCCTGATGCCGTCGAGCATTTTCAGCAGTTCGGTTGGGTCCTCACCGAACCTCTCCAGCCCCAGGCGGTCGCGGAACTACGCGAGTGGGTGGACGACCTCATGGCCTGGCCCGACGACGGACCATGGCTTCACTATCGCGAAGCGACTCCGAACGGCCCCCGACTTTGTCGCACGGAAAATTTCGTTCCGTTTCACGATGAACTTCGGGACCTGCTCACTCGCGGCGAACTCGCGGATACGGCGTCGATGCTCCTCGAGGAATCCGCCGTTCTCTACAAGGAGAAAATCAACTACAAGGCCGCTGGTGGTGCCGGTTACGCGCCGCATCAAGATGCCCCGGCCTACCGATTTATTGAAACCCACATGTCATGCATGTTGGCGATCGATGATTCACGCGAATCCAACGGATGCCTTGAGGTCGTGTCCTCGCTTCATGAAGAGATTCTTCCGATGGACGAAAAGGGCTGCATTCGGGCTGATGTCGTCGAACGACTCGACTGGAAGCCAATGCCGATCTGGGCGGGCCAAGCCCTCTGGTTTCATTCACGCACGCCCCACCGAAGCGGAGCGAACACCTCGTCACAACCGCGACGAGCCATCTATCCCACGTACAACGCACTGAGCGAGGGCGATCTGCGCGCTGCCTATTACGAGCAGAAGGCGAAAGAGTTCGCGTCGTCCGAGGGAACTCGGGTCTCCCTTATCGGCGACTTCGAAGGTCAGATGCTCTGATGGAGTCACCATCGCTTGAGCGGGTCCTCTCCATGTACACAACCTGGGGCGAGCAGATGTACGACGAGGACGTGACCCAGTCAGCACATGCGTGTCAGTGTGCGGCACTCGCTGCGAACGACGGCGCCGACGACTCATTGATCGCTGCTGCGCTCCTGCATGACATCGGACATCTCTTCGAGGTCGAACGGAACAATGGTCCGGATCGCCGAACTGATCTTCACCACGAGTCGGTTGGGGCCGAGTTTCTTTCGTCGTTGTTCTCTGACTCAGTGACACGACCAATCGCTTTGCACGTCGAAGCGAAGCGTTATCTCGCTGCTGACCCCGCGTACTTCGAGAACCTGTCTCGCGGTTCTCAACACAGCCTCGTGGTTCAGGGCGGTCCCTTCACCGATTCTGAGTGCGCATCGTTTCTCGCGCTCGAAGCGAGTACTGAGGCCATCC
>JBAXGZ010000089.1:0-9746 GCA_037139155.1 Actinomycetes bacterium
AGGGTGTTACCGGCGCTCAGGGCACGCAGGGTGTCACTGGCGCTCAGGGCAACACTGGAGCTCAGGGCAACCAGGGTGTTACCGGCGCTCAGGGCACGCAGGGTGTCACTGGCGCTCAGGGCAACACCGGCTCTCAGGGCAGTACCGGAGCTCAAGGCCAGCCGATTCAGTTCGCTGGGACGTGGTCCACGATCGCCAACTATTCGATTGGCGACGCTGTCGCTTTGAATGGTTCTTCGTACATAGCCATGCAGGCCAGCGGTCCGGCTACTGTCGGATCCAAGAATCCGACGCTCAGCCCCGTTTACTGGAGTCCCCTCGCAGTTGCTGGCGACACTGGCAACACCGGTGCTCAGGGCAACCAGGGTGTAACCGGAGCACAGGGCACGCAGGGTGTAACCGGCGCTCAGGGCAACACCGGAGCTCAGGGCAACCAGGGTGTAACCGGCGCACAGGGCACGCAGGGTGTAACCGGCGCACAAGGCGATACCGGAGCTCAGGGCAACACTGGCGCACAGGGCAACCAGGGTGTGACTGGCGCTCAGGGCACTCAGGGTGTAACCGGCGCACAGGGCGCTCAGGGTGTCACCGGAGCTCAAGGCATCCAAGGTGTGACCGGTGCACAGGGTGCTCTGGGCTACACCGGCGCTGATGGAGTTCAGGGCAATACCGGCGCTCAAGGCTCTCAGGGCAACACCGGTGCGGCTGGAACTCAGGGCAACACCGGAGCTCAAGGCAGCCAGGGTGTCACGGGTGCTCAGGGTGCTCAGGGTTCAGGCGCTGTCGGCGGCTTCAACAACACCCCCTTCATTTCCAATACCCTCTTTGCTTCCGCAGGTGCGCAGACCATTGCCAATGTCCAGAACACTTCTGGGGCGCAAGCGTTTGCAACCGTAACGCTCAATGTCACAGGTGCGGATGTTGCTCTCGGTGCTAGCGCAACCTGGTGGGGTACGGCGACATGTCAATGGGGTTCCAATGCCACAGGTAACTCGGCGACGACCTCTATGTACTTCGTCGCCGGAGGTCCAATCGTTTCTGGCTCGCAACTCACACTGATTGGCAAGATCGCCGCAGCTGCGACTACGTCCATCAAGTGTACCGTTGTGCAGGTTGGCGGCACAGGTAACCCCGACAATATCGTGGTTACCTTCGAGGTAACAGGGTCCATGGGTATCGATGGTCCCTCCAACGGCACCATCTTGACGAGTTGATGATCAACTCGGTGGTTGATCCTCCGGAATGACTGACCTGATCACCGTTGTCCTCATTGGACATCCAGATCCAGACGCAGCCGAAAAGCTGCGTCTGGATTATATGGATTACACTCAGGCCGACGGATTCTCTGTGCGTCTACTCGACAGCGATGTTGACCTCGCTCGCACCCTGGCCGAAGAGCCAGCTCATGTCATCTTCACCTTTGGTGAGATCGACTCCTATCCGGTGCTCAATGCCGCTCCGCTCGACATCCGTCGGCGTTGGAGCCACTTCACTGAGTTCGACGTTTCATTCGTAGACCTCGCGACCCGAGCCCTCAATGGGTTCATCGACGTGGCCACCAATGATCGGTTCCCACAGGAACCATTGGTGTCGGTGTTCACCCCAACGTGGAGGACCGGCGACCGCATCTTCCGGGCCTACAAGTCCCTGTGTGACCAGACCTATAAGAACTGGGAATGGATCATCTACGACGATTCCCCCGAAGGCGATAGCACTTGGGATCTTCTCAAGGGCATCAGGGCCGGCGACCCACGGGTGCACATCTTCCGTTCGGACGAGTCGTGCGGCATCATTGGTGAGGTCAAGCGACGTTGTTGCGGCCTGGCCCGGGGGTCGATCCTCGCCGAACTCGATCACGATGACGAACTGACCGCCAACTGTCTTTCAGACGTGGTTGAGGCGTTCAATGCGTACCCCGAAGCTGGATTCGCCTATACCGATTGCGCTGAGATCTTCGAAAACGGACTGAATGGAACCTACGGAGACACCTACGCCTTCGGCTTTGGCTCCTATCGCCCTCAGGTGTATCGAGATCATGTCTACGCCGTCACCAACTATCCCGAGGTGAACGCGAAGACCGCCCGACACATCGTGGGCATGCCCAACCACATTCGGGCCTGGCGTACCAGCGCCTACCACGCCACCGGGGGCTACAGCCCCGAAGTTCATGTGGCCGACGACTACGAGTTGTGCATCCGCACCTTCCTGACTACCCGGATGGTCCACATCCAGCGTTTCGGATACATCCAGTACCTCGGCGACGGCGGGGAAAACACTCAGCGCCGCCGGAACCGGGAAATCCAGCGCTTAGTGGCGGCTTTCGCTTGGCGCTACGAGGACCAGATACATAAACGGCTCCTCGAACTTGGTGTGGACGACTACATCCACACCGGGACCGGACTCGATTGGGGACGTGAACCCTCAAGCGGAAACATCTCCGCTACTATTGCGTTTCCTTGATCAATCGAACGATCTTGCACCCACGACTTTGCACCATGGAGCAGAAATCACGTGACTGAAGAAACCGAAAATACGCCCCCCGCAGCCCCCGCTTCCGAAACCCCGCCGCCGCCGCCTCCTCCTCCTCCTCCTGCTCCTGCTGCAGAGGCCCCTGCTGCCGCCGCTGCGACCGCAACTGCTGCCCCGGCAGGCGAGACTCCCGCACCGGCAGGACCGTCCAAGCGAGATCTCATGATTGGCGGCGCCGTAGTGGTGGCGCTCATCATCATTCTGGGCGTCTTCCTCGTTTCCCGTTCTGACAGTTCATCGAGCAAGACCAGCTCTGGTGGTGGCTCCACCACTGTGACCCTGCCCAAGGACATGCTCCAGCTCGGTCTCTACTACCACCAGAACGGGCAGTATGAAGAGGCCAAGAAGGCCTACAACGCCGTGCTGATCACCGATCCCACCAACAAGTTCGCCTTCTACAACCTTGGGCTTGTCGCCCAGACGCAGGGCGATAATGCTGCGGCACTCGCCTTCTACGACAAGGCTCTGGCCTCTGATCCCACGATGCAATCGGCAAGTTACAATCGTGCGCTCGTCCTAAGCGCCCTTGGCCGCCAGAACGAGGCTGTGACCGCCTTCCGTGCACTCTTGGTAACGAACCCCAACAGTGTCGGTGTGAATTACAACCTCGGCAACATTCTGATCGCTCAGGGCAATGCCACCGAGGGTGCAGCCCTTGTCGCCAAGTCAGAAGCTCTAAAGAAGTCCGGCGGCAGTTGAACCTCTGTCACCGACTGAACAAGCGATGATGGGCATCGTGCTCGCTTCGGTGTTCACGCCATGACTGCCGATGTAGAACTGGGCCAGCGGGCCACCGACGCGAAACCGTCGGTGGCCCTCGGTCTTTCCCGTTCGCAGTGGGCGGCCATCGTCATTCCGGCGTTGGCTTGTCTCGCCCTTTGCGTCTACCAGTTGCAATTGCCCAATGTTTTGGTCGGCATCCACAGTTACTCCGGAGGCGGCTACGACGACGGCGTTCATATCGCAACGGCACTGCGGCTCACCGGCCGGTCATTTCCTTACGCCGATTATGTGTTCCTTCATCCCCCGGGGATCGCAGTGTTCCTTTATCCGCTGGCGGTCATCGGTCGACTGACCAGCGAGCAGGATGCGCTCATCCTCGGTCGCATTCTCATGACGTTGATCTCGGTGGCCAACGTGGTGCTGATTAGTGCCTTGCTTCGTCGTCGTGGCACCGTCGCCATGTTGTTTGGCGGAATGTTCCTGGCCCTCTGGCCCTTGTCAGTCGACGCCACTCGCACGATCATGCTCGAGCCGGTCATGGTTCTCTTCATGCTTCTCGGGGCGCTTCTCATGTTCCCCCAGGGCCGCTTCGCCACCGGCAACCGGATCATGAATGCCGGTTTGTTCTTCGGTTTTGCGTTGTCGGTGAAGATGTTGGCGGTCATGCCCATCGCCGCGATCGTCGTCCTTGCTCTTGTGAAATGGCGAGTCCGGATCAAGCCACTGGTGATCGGTGTCGCCCTCGGCTTCTCAGTGATCGTTCTCCCGTTCTTCCTCATGGCACCGGGCAAGTTCTTCGATCAGGTGGTGGTCTCTCAGCTCACTCGCCACCCGGCCACCTCGTTCGCCAAGCCGGCAGCCGAGCGTCTCGCCATGATCCTCGGTCTGAGTAGCCAACCCACCCCGTCGCAGGGGTCGCTTGCCGTCGTGATCTCCTGTGTGCTCGCTGTACTTGTTGCCTTCACCTATGCGGTGCAGCGCCGACGGTTACGAGACCTTGATTGGTTCGCTCTCATCGCAGCGGCGTTCGTCATCTTGGGTATGTTCCGTGCGCCTGATTTGTTCGAGCATTACCTCTATTTATCGGCCGCTTTCCTGGCACTGTTGTTTGGCACGACCCTCGGGCTCTTGCTCGAACTCATCCCCGAACGCGTTGGTCCCGACGGAGTCTCGGCCCGATGGCTCACTAGTTGTGCTGTGGCCGCCATCGTGATGGTGCTCTCGGTGCCGCTTTTTCGTCACGACCAGACTGTGTCGAAAATTTTCATTTCCAGTGCCGACGATCCCTCAGAGTGGATCGCCTCGTTCATCCCCAAGGGCTCTTGTGTGGTCAGCGATGTGTCCACCCTTCCGGTCATTGCCGACCGGTACCAGACCGACGATCCCAACTGTCCGACCCCTGTCGATCCGTTCGGGATGTGGCTGGCTCAACCAAGCCGTAAGTCGCCTAACCAGGACGACAGTGCATCTCCCGAGCTGATTGCAACATGGCGGGACTATCTTGAGAGAAGCGACTATGTGGTGATGTCCGTGGATTACACGAACTTCTTCCCATGGCCGCAGCAGCAACAGCAATGGTTTGCCAACAACTTCCGCAAGGTGGGCACCCGTGGGCAAGTCGTTGTCTACGAGAGGGTCCGAAATGGTTGATGAAGTTCCGAAGATCGTCTTGACGATGATCGTAAAGAACGAGGCCCACGTCATCGAACGATGCCTGCGTTCGATCCGGCCGCTGATTGACTCGTACTGCATCGTCGACACCGGCTCCACCGATGGCACCCAGGACGTTATCCGAGCCTTTCTTGACGGAATGCCCGGTGAAGTCATCGATCGTCCGTGGCAAGACTTCGGAACGAACCGTTCCGAAGCGCTGGAACTCTCTCGTCCCTTTGGCGACTATTCATTGATGATCGATGCCGATGTGGTCTGCGTGATCGATCCGGCTCTCGATCTCGTCGAGTTCCGTCAGAGGCTGACGCAAGATTTCTATCGCATCATGTTCAAAGATCGGCTCGAATATCAGCGGCCATTGATCAGCACCACAAAGCTGCCCTTCACCTATCGAGGGGTCTTGCACGAATATCTCGATGCACCTCAAGGTGCTACCGATGGCGGAATCGTTTCCGGAATTCACTATTCCTCCCATACCGATGGTGCGAGTTGGGCGAACCCCAATAAGTACCTCGAGGATGCCGAGACCTTTCTCAAAGCCATTGTCGAACAACGTGATCCAGATCTGAAGGGGCGGTACATCTTCTACATGGCCCAGAGTTTCCGTGACGCTGGCGAGTATCAGCCTGCCGCACTGGCCTACCGTGAGCGCGCCGAGATGCCGGGCTGGGAGCAAGAGAATTACGTCGCTTGGCTCTGGCACGCGCGCATGTTGCGCAACCTCGGAAAGCCTCTTTCGGAAATTCTCGACGCGCTTATGCGGGCCCAAGAAGTCGTGCCGACGCGGTCCGAGGCATGGTGTCAGGCGGCGACCTATGCCCGCGAGGACGAACGGATCCAGTCGGCCTTTGTCTTTGCTCGACGAGCGCTCGATATTGATCGGCCCGACGAGGCGTTGTTCCTTGAACCCGAGACCTACACCTGGCGGGCGCTCTACGAGTATTCGATCGCGGCCTATTACGTCGGCGACTATGTCGGTGGGCTGCGGGCCTGTCATCGACTGCTCTATGCCAATGTGCTGCCCGAGGCCGAACGTCTGGCCACCGAGCGCAATCTCGAGTTCTACCCCGCCGACGCCATCGGCCACGCTTCGTAAGGTTTCTGATCTCGCTACATCCCTGATCGCCCGATCACCGTGTTTGTTCTTGGTGGCGCCGCGTGAACGCTGAATACGGAAGCCTTCTCGCGGACGGGGCGATGTCATCGTTTTGTCTCGTCTAGCCTCACTCCCGTGTCGAGAGCCTTTCCTGACTGGATCGAACAGCAAGCGCTCGTTGCTCGCGACCTGAAGATGATCTTTGTGCCGACTCCGAAAGTCGGTTGCACCTCAATCATGTGGGCGATGGCAAGGGCCGAGGGCACGGCTCAACCACCATCGGTCATTTCTGCTCGCGGGGAACAGTCGCGAGAGCAAACGATTCACGATCCGGTGATCCATGGTCTGCCCAGCCTCGCCAGTCTTAGGCCAAATGAACGGATCAGAGCTCTTGAGGACCCTTCATGGGTCAGATTCTGTGTGACCCGTGATCCGTATTCTCGACTTCTCTCCGGTTGGGTCAATCGAGTGTTGCTTAATTCCTCCGATGCTTTGGGTAAGGATCTCTCCTTTGCGCGGGAATCGGTACGGCTTGATCAGCCGATTGACCTCGGTGAGGCTTTCCGTGGATTTGTCAGACAACTCCTTGGATCGAACACCCCCGTGATCGTCGACGACCACTTTGCTCCACAGGTGTCGCTTATTCGGCCGGACGACTTTCCTTATACAGACATTGTGAAACTTAAGGAACTCAGCAGTTTCACTGCACGACTCTCTGCATCGTCCCCTGTTCGGAATCGTTTCCAGCCTCAGGCGATGAATAGGTCGCTACAGGTTGATCCACGAACTGTCTTCGATGCTCAGACCGCAGGCCTGGTCGACTCGTACTTTGCCGATGACTTCACTCAGTTGGGCTACGAGCATCTTGAGTTCGATCGTGTCGCCAGCCTCATGCCGGTAACTAAACGTGAAGCGGAATTGATTTCCATTGTCCGCGAGAAATCGGATCGGCTCTATGACCTGCAGCAACTGAATGCGCCTTCATCGACATTTCTCGGTCGTGCTCGCCGTGTCGCTGGCGCCGTTCGTCGGCGCGTGCGCTCAATTCGTTGATCAGGACCATCCGACAAATGTTGGTTCGGTCGATGTCGGTTTGCTACCTGACGGGACAGAGGTCGTACCCTTGAGCCGTTGTCTGGCCACTGCGGCGCAGAATCGCGGATTGAGGATCAGATAGCGGCGCCACAGCCGTTTGGGATCTTGGGCAAGGCGATAGAGCCATTGAAGCCCCCAACGCTGCATCCACAGTGGTGGCTCCGATGAGACATCTGCGAGATAGGCAAATGCCGCGCCAACAGCAAGCGTCGGCATCGAGAGTTTCTGCACGTTCTCTGCGACGAAAATCTCTTGGCGCGGGCAACCGAGACCGACGAAACAGAGGCGCGCTCCGGTGGCACGAATCTCTTCGCAGATGGTGTCAAGTTCTTCCCGGGTTGCGCGACCGAAACGAGACGGCCGGGTCCCGGCGATGATGATCCCCGGCGTAAGTTGCGGCAGCCGTTCGGCGAGACGGTCGAGAATCGACTGCTCGCTCCCGTAGAAGAAGACCGGCAATTGACGGGCCGCTGCTTCACGACACAACTCGAGAGTGAGTCGAGGACCGTAGACGCGGTCGGGGAGGTGGGTACGGTGAAGAAGGTTGAGTGCCCATCGGACGGGCTGGCCATCCGGTGTCACCAGATCCAACGAATTGAGTCGGGACCGATGTTCGAGGTCGTCGTGTCCGGTCATGACTCCGTGCACGGCAAGGGCCGAGACGCCAAGCGGTTCGCCGTCGATTGCCGCGGTAACGATCTGCTCAATGGCGGCCTCGTAATCCACTGCATCGATGGCAACGCCGAGCAGGTCGACTTTGCCTCCATTAATCATGACCAGCGTTCCCGATTCGTCTCGTACATCTCGCGAAGGATTGAATCGATGGAGTAGGTGAGTGACCAGTTCGGATAGTGGTCCTCGAACTTGGAGTTGTCGCCGATCCACCAAATGTGATCACCGACGCGGTTTTCATCGACGTAGGTCCAATCGAGCTCGCGCCCCGAGATCTCCTGACAGGAATTGATTGCTTCGATCACACTGCAGTTCGCCGCTCGACCCCCGCCAATGTTGTAGACCTCGCCAATTCGTGGGTTGGCAAAGACCTCGGCGAAACATCTGTTGAGATCGGCGGAGTGAATGGCATCGCGCACCTGCTTGCCGCCATAGCCGAATACCCGATAGGGGAGTCCGCCCATCGTGCAGCGCATCACCCATGCAAGGAATCCGTGGAGCTCAGCGGCGGAATGATTCGGCCCGGTGAGGGTTCCACCTCGGAACACTGTGGTGCGCATTCCGAAGTAGCGGCCGTATTCCTGCACCATGACATCGGCGGCGACTTTCGACGCGCCAAAAATGCTGTGGAGGGTGGCATCGATCGACATGTCTTCGCG
The DNA here is from genome assembly GCA_037139155.1 of Actinomycetes bacterium. GTDB lineage: Bacteria > Actinomycetota > Acidimicrobiia > Acidimicrobiales > Acidimicrobilacustridaceae > Acidimicrobilacustris. The sequence goes on from JBAXGZ010000089.1 coordinate 8,446, forward strand.
GATGCCCGTGACATAGGTGTGGGTCGGATCGATTTCCCAACGGGTTTCCTGTTCGATGAGCGGGAGCCGATTCGGGGTGTCGCCGTACACCTTGTTGGTTGAGGTGAAGATGAAGACCGCATCGGGCGCGTGGTGCCGGGTGGCCTCGAGCACATTGAGGGTACCGACGGCATTGACGTCGAAATCGGTAAAGGGCTCGCGGGCGGCCCAGTCATGGGAGGGCTGGGCCGCAGCGTGGATCACGAGCGAAATAGCACTGCCGTAAAGCTCGAACAGGGCCGTTATGGCCTCGCGGTCCCTGATATCGGCGTCGACATGTGTGTAGGAAGCGCCGAGGGTGGATTCGAGACGCTGGCGCATCCAAGCGGTGGACCCTTCCTCGCCGAAAAAGGTCTTCCGCATGTCGTTGTCGACCCCGACAATGTCGAGTCCCAGCCCGGCGAAGTGTTCGCAGGCCTGTGAGCCGATAAGGCCTGCGCTTCCGGTGATGACGGCGATCGACATTCGGTCAGGCTAATCGGCGCGCAAACCGCCGGATTTCGCGGCACCTCGATTTGTGTCACCGGTCCCGCAACTAACCTCTGTCTGTGGGAACGACCGAGTCAGAGGTGGAGAGTCCCCTGTGAGGGTGTTGGTCTCTGCCTACGAGGTCGATCCAGCAGCAGGTGGCGAAGCCGGTTTCGGTTGGCACACCGGGCGACTGCTCGCTGAGCGTGGTCTGGAAGTCCACGTCGTCACCCATGAAAGGTCTCGGGTTGCTATCGGACGAGTCGGAGCATTGCCCGCGGGTCTCAACTTCCACTTCGTGAGTCCCGGGCAACCCATGGTTGGGCTCCGATCAGGACAACGCGGCGTGTACGCGAACTATCTGCTTTGGCAGCGGGCCTGCCTCGAACGGGCGCGAGAACTTCACGATCAACGAACCATCGATGTCATCCACCACGTCAGTTGGGCCAGCCTCTTTTGGGGCTCACCGCTCTGGAGAGTCGGGGTTCCGTTCGTCTTCGGTCCTGGAGGTGGAGCGCAGACGTCTCCAAAGATTCTCGCTCCGCAGTTTGGAACGGCGTGGCGGCGCGAACGGCTTCGCAACAGTGCCCTTCGATTCGGGCTGTGGCTCAATCCGTTAGCCCGACGGACGATCACGCATGCAGCGGCATTCCTCGCTACGAATCGTGAGACCTTCGCAGCCGTCACGCGATTCGGGGCGCGACACACCGAACTTCTCCTTGATGTAGCGCTTCCGGCATCGTCGATTCTTGAGACCGAGCGTGAGTTCCCCGGAACCGACGCGCCGATCGTCC
>JBAXGZ010000090.1:0-9662 GCA_037139155.1 Actinomycetes bacterium
CATTTTCGCGATCGGTCGGGCGAGGAAACGTGTGTAGCCGGCCGGAAGTACAGTGCCCAACCGTGGACTTCAGCCGCCGCATCCTCGTTGTTGATGATGAGCCCATCGTCACTGCGCTGCTCTCGAGTGTTCTGATGTCCGCCGGTTTCGAGGTCGACATCGCGAACGATTCGTTAGCGGCTTCGGAAATGATTGACTCGTCCGACCCCGATGCCGTGCTGCTCGACATCCATCTTGGTGATGGCCCGAGCGGCTTCGATCTAGGCCATGCGATCGCAGCGCGGCGACCCGACATCGCCGTGATCTACCTCAGTCGTTTTGCCAATCCCCGTTCCGCCGGCAGCGGTCGCGATGACCTTCCAGCCGGTAGTGGCTACTTACATAAGGACCGAATCGACGACGTCAGTTACTTGGTGGATTCAATCGACGCTGTTCTCCGAGGTCACCCCGAGCTGGCTCGGCACAGGTTTGAACCTCACGACTCCCTGTCACAATTGTCTCCTAAGCATCTGCGTGTGTTGCGTTTACTTGCTACGGGATACACCAACGATCACATTGCTCAGGTACATAGCGTCGCTTCGGGAACAGTCGAACGATGGAATAACGAGATCTTCGAAATCCTCGGTGTCCCTCAGGACGGGACAGTTAATCGACGTGTTGAAGCTGTTCGCCGTTACATCGCGTCGGCGGGAATTCCTCCGAAGGAATGAAGCGGGCAAGGCAGTTCTGGTGGTTGCTGGGACGACGCGACTCACTGTCCCTGCCGCCGTTCCTTGCGGGGTTGGCATGGGCCGTCGCAGGTGCCTTGCTTCCGACCACTCAGGGCCTCACTAGCTTTCAGCGGATCGTCGTGGTCGTGATCGGCCAAGGTTCGCTTGGACTGATTCTGCTCGGCGTCAGACGATTCATCTTGCGTGACGCTGATGATTCACGCCCTGCTTTGGTCCTAGCCGCAATCGTTTCTGCATGCGTCGTTCGTTTGGCCGTGATCGGAACTTTCGTTACCGCAGTCGCCGGATCAGAAAATGCGCGATGGACCGAACGGATGGTCGGTGCCATAGCAACCTTGGGTTTGATTCTCGCTGTCGCCGGTATCGGAGTCAGCGCCATCCGGTTCCGCCGCAATCAGATCGCAGCGCTCTTGGCGACGCAGGCTCGCTTGCAGGCAGTGCTCGCGACGAACCGGACTGAAGTCATCGAACAGGCTGATGCAGCCGCGGAACAGGTGCGTGAACTTCTCTTGTCTGAGATGCGTCGTCTCAATTCTGAGGACCGACTGGTTGCTGCGGCCGAACTCAAGCGCATAGCTTCCGAGGTCGTACGCCCACTGAGTCATGCGCTGAGCGAGGGTCGACCACTGTCTGACATCGAATCGACTCGGCCGGCACCAAGACGCGTGAAGTGGATCGACATGCTCGACGTGAATGTCGTCGGGCGGCCATTCCGTCCCTTACTCACATTTGTGATGCAGTTTTTTCTCGCGTTTGGGGTAGTTGACCTCTCGATACAAGAGCGACTCGAACTCATCATCCCGCTCACGATGGTGGCGCTCGTCCTCGTCGGACTCAACGCCGTGCTCGCTCGAGTGCTCGATGGCAGGAGTCGACGTGTGCGATTGGTCGTGATCTTCATTCTGCTCGCTTGCGTCAGTGTGTTCGCGGCTCTGAGCATCTTGTTGTTCGTAGGGACGAGCGCTCCAGGTCCGACACTCGCTCTAGCAGCTCTCTTGTCAACGGCCCTCAGCTTCGTCTTCACAATCATCGTCCTCACGATCGAAGATCGGGCCCGGGTGGCACGTGAAGAGGCGCAGTCCGCCGAGCGGCTCGCTCGACTCTTGACCTGCGACCGCCAAACCCGCTGGGTGGTCGAGCGCGCCCTCAGTCGCGCGTTGCATGGCCCGGTGCAGAGCGCTGTCTACGCAGCCGCCCTTCGTATCGAATCGTCATTGGAAGATGGACGAGTCTCGTCCGGTCAGATGTCCGAATTACAAGAAGAGCTCCTAGGGGTGCTCATGATTTCAGAATCCGATCGTGCCGGTCGAGATGCTTTCTCTGAGGCGATGCGTCGACTGGATGCGACATGGCGGGGAGTCTGCGAAATCACGTTGGACTGGCGCACCGAATCTGAGTTCGATCCCATCGAACACTCAACGGCCCTTGTCTGTCTCCAAGACCTGCTCACCGAGTTCGTCTCGAACAGCGTTCGCCATGGCGGGGCGACCCGCGTTCTTCTCTCCATCACGGTGTCCGAGGCTGAGGACGGGACCGACATTGTTCTTGAAGCAACAAGCGATTCGACGTCGTTCGGAAAGCAGGGACGGGGTATGGGCTCTCGGATGCTCGACGACTGGACATTGCGATGGTCGATTGACAGTGATGACGGCGCTACTCGGCTGTCAGCACTGCTGCCGGCGTGATCCAACCGAAACCTCCGAGAGTTGGAAAACCCACGCTGGGGGAAGTGCGCTGAATCGCCTTGCTTAGTCTGCGCATACCCAACTTGAAAGGTCTGCGATGACACAGCACAGCAATAAAAACGCCATGGATCACGTTGTCCTAGTGCTGTTTGAAAATCGTTCCCTGGACAACCTTCTCGGACACCTTTATGGCCCTGAAGACGGCAAGGTTTTCGAGGGAGTCATCGGCAAGAAGCTTTCGAACCCGGTTCCTGAATGGGCCGAACATCAGCCGCCCGATGGCAGCGGACGTGTCTTCTACGGCCAGACCGAGGACCTCGACGCTCCCAATCCGGATTCGGGCGAGGAGTACTTCCACACGAACACGCAGCTCTACAACATCCTCAATGACCAAAACAAGGGCAAAATGGGCAAGAGCGTGACGGCTCCGTGGAATGCCCCGGCTCCCGGCCAAGAGCCAACGATGGATGGCTACGTCACCGACTACATCAACTCATTCCTTGGGCAGGTGGGACGTCAGCCAACTTTCGAGGAGTATTCGGAGATCATGACCGGGTACCGCCCGGATCAAGTCCCAGTGCTGAACGGTCTGGCTCGCGACTTTGGTGTCTTCGATCATTGGTTCTCCGAGGTTCCCTCCCAGACCTTCATGAATCGCTCGTTCTGGACCGCTGCCACCTCGTCGGGCTTCACCATCAATGCGCCCTTCTCGAACTTCACACATGACAACACTGCCGAAACAATCTTCGACAGGCTCGAAGCCCACGGCAAGACCTGGAAGGTCTACGTCATGGATCCGTGTCCGATCTCGTTCACCGGTCTCATCCATATGTCTCGTCTGAAGGACAAGTTCAACACGAACTTCGCGCCGTTCAGTCAGTTCGAGGAAGACGCCAAGAACGGCAACCTGGCGGACTTTTCGCTCATCGAGCCCAACCTCTTCGCCGGCCACGGCGACTACCACCCCGCAGCGGGTCGCAACATGGTCGGCAACAACATCGACCTTCCTCTTGATCCGCCGTCAGCTATCAGCGCCGGTGAGGGATTCCTGAATAAGTTGTTCAACGCATATCGCGCCATGGACAGCGAGACCGGCTCAAACGTGTACAACACCACGTTGTTCATTGGATGGGACGAGCCAGGTGGCACCTACGACCACGTCGCTCCTGGAGCGGTGCCTCCGCCCGATCCGAAGGCCGGTCCCGGCCAGTGTGACTTCATGTTCGATCGTTCGGGCTACCGAGTGCCGGCCGTCGTGGTTTCGCCATGGGTCGAGTCGGGATCAGTCTTCAACGACGAGCACCGCCACTCCTCGATGATCGCCACACTTCGCAAGGTGTGGTCGTTGGGTGATCCATTCACGGGCCGCGATGCGGCAGCGAAACCGTTCGACTATGTGTTCACCCGAGAGACGCCGCGCAAGCCTGAGGAGTGGGCCAAGATCGTTCCCCTGCCAGTGCCGGAGTATCACGTGGATTGGGCGTATACGAACAATTCATTGAGCACACTGGGTAAGGCGATCACGCCCAGCATCATCAGCGGGCTCAAGACCCAAGGCGTCAAGTTGCCGCCAGAGGTTGATTCGCCCGACTTCGCCCTCACACCGCAGCTGGTCTGGACGATGGTCGAAGTGCTCTCTTGGCACCTCTTCCCAACCCTCGCACCACCAGAAAAGGACATTGAGTCCTCCGAGAACGCTTTGAAAGAAGCGCTCGGCTTGGCGACAACGGCCGCTTCGAAGTGAGTGGCGAAATGACCTCCACTTCAACTGCAAGCGACGACACCTCAAACCCGAGTTACTGGCCGCACCTCGGTCTGTCCGGGCTACCGAAGGAGGTCGTGGAGCGGATCACCGACTTCAACGACCCCCGTCAGGAATGGCGCCGTCTCTTTTCCGAGGTAATGGGCACCTTCATGCTTGTGCTTGTTGCCGCCGGTGGCGGGATGATGAACGCGGCATTCGACGGTGCGATCGGTCGCGGTGCGGCGGTTGTTGCTCCTGGCTTGATGGTGTTGGCCATGATTCTGTTCATGGGCAAGGTGTCAGGTGCTCACTTCAATCCAGCGGTGAGCTTCGCGTTTGCGCTGCGGGGCGACTTTCCCTGGCGGCGGGTGCCTGGTTACGTCGTTGCGCAGTTCGTCGGCGCAACTCTCGCCGTGCTCTTCCTGCAAGCAGTAGTCGACGTGTCGGCCTCGAACGGAGCGAACTACCCGGCGGCCTCAGCGACCCACTTTGCTGCTTTCCTGATGGAGGTGGTGCTCACGTTTGGCCTGGTTTCGGTCATCCTCGGCACTGCATCAGGAGCACAAAACGTCGGCATTATCGGCGCTTTCGGGGTTGGTTCCTACGTGGCACTTGCGGGGTTGTGGGCCAGTCCTTTGTCGGGAGCATCGATGAACCCGATTCGCTCGTTGGCCCCCGATCTCGTTTCCAACGACTTCACTGCCTACTGGGTGTACCTCGCAGGTCCGCTTGCCGGCGCGGCAATCGCCGTACTCGCAGCGTTCGTGCTGCGTGGTTCCGGCGGTGGTCGTTCGGGATCGGGCGCAGCGCAGGGAGCGTTACAGACGACACCGGCAAAGCCCGACCAGGCCTAGAAGTGCGTTGGCGGAGCCGCTTGGTGCGGCTCCGCCGAATCGCTTCCCGGCCACCTCGCCGTTTAGCACTAGCGCGGCGAAATGCAACGAGATATCGGAAATGTCCACCAGTCTTCGGCTGGTGGACACATCTCTTTATATGGACACATGGTTATGCAGAGACATCGCTTAATCGAGTGCCCTCGTCACACTGATGCGGTGTGACTAAGCCCCCGAATAGAGGCGAACAGTACCGTCGGACAGCGAGAAGACCACGACGAACTGATCGAAGAACTGCAATCCCGAATTCACAAAAGATTGTCCAGGAATCACGGTGACGAGGTTCTCGCCCAGTTTGCGTCCAGTACTGAAGTTGAGGAATGGCTCAGCAGTGGCTGTCGTCGACGCAGTGATCCTCTGTCGCGATGACAGTTCTTTTACGTTCGTTGTCGGACCACCGGGAAAGCCGATCGGGAACGACATTGCGGCCGCACCGGTGTCGAGCGCCGTTGCCGTGCAGGTGCGCTGCGAACTCTCGATCTGCCAGCAGATAGGTACGGTCAAGTTGTTCCACGCTTTCGCGCCGTTGGCGAGCGCAGCAGGGTTGGCCGGTGCCATTGAGAGCGTGGCGACAGGAGCGGTATCGATGATGGGATCAAGCGTCACCGATCCGGTCGACCCGCCCCAAGCCACCGCAATGGAACTCGGCATGCCACCGGCAAGTTGGGTGAGAGGGCTGTAGACCGAACCCGTCGCCCAAAGGCCCGCCCCAAAGATGCCATCGGCATCGATCGACTTCGCAAACCCGGCAATACCGTCTTTTGCTGAACAGTTGGGAACGCTCGATGAGCATGTTGCCGTCGTGACGATTCGGACCATGATCGGACCGTTCGAAGCAATCCCGGCCACCTCTACAGGGAGCGCGACAACAACGCCGCTCAGGACCACTCCGCCAACAAAGGACTCCTGGAACGGATCGCCTGTCATCGACGCGACCGACGAGGGCACCGCAGTCGCAAGGACGCTGAGACCGGTTGAACCGGTATCGAACAGTAGGTTTTGAGACTCCCCACTAATGGTGGTCGCAATGGTGGCGCGAACATCGGACCTTGATCGGTCGACCTTCAGTGGTAGTTGCCTGTCTCCGTTGATCTTCGAGCTATGCCCGGCATCGCTCGAACCGCTGCAGGCGCCGAGAAACAACGACAGCGTGATGACCGCTGTCGCCGCAACCCGGCGCCTCAAAGCGAGGGACCGCACCGGCGCTTCAGCTCGGGCTCTGGCTGAAGCTGTTCGGCTGAAGGAAGCCGAAGCAGATCGGCTGGTTCAAGAAGAACTCGCCCGTGTTGGCCGTGGTCCAGACGTTGTCGCCGTATGCCGAGTAGGGCGTCGTGAGAGTGTTTGGGGTGGGGAGGGAAATGGTTCCATCCGAGTTCAAGTTGCAGCCAAGCACATTGAACAAACCGGGTTGGACGTTCTGCGACGGATCTGTACCGCCGGTATTTCCATAAGACAGAGCTAGGGATTCGAAGCCGTTAACCCCTCCGGCGGCTATTTGGAGATCAAAGTCGTACCACTGCGATCCACCAGCGCCGATGGCGACATTGTGTGAATTGAACGCCCCTGCTGTGAACTGGCCGCCGCCCGCGGCGATCCAACCGACGACGGTAAAACTCGCGCCGTTCGGGGTGGCGGCAGGGGCGGTCACATATTGCGTACCGGCGTTATCGGAGTCGAGGGAGCAGCCACTGATTCCAGACATGTTGCCGCCGACTGATGCGGCCGTAAAAAAGTTGAGGTTGTTCGCCAGCTTTTCGTTGATGGTGACAGAAAAGGTCTGTGGGCTGGTGTAGGTGTTGATAACCACGATGGGATTAATGCTCGTAGTTCCCCAATTGCAATCAGAGGTGTCGTCGTCGTAGGTTCCACCATCGAACATCGTGGCAACCGCCTCAGCGACGGTAATTAATGCTGTCCACGCTCCTGCCCAGACTTCTTGTTGGTATACCTGATCTTGCTGAATCAGTGATGAGTAGTCTTGCTTCACCGCCTTGGTGCTGGAGCAACTTGAGACCAGAAGTGATGCGGCAACGACAATGCACGCGATGCTGACGATCCGGGACGACTTTTTCATCGGATTTCCTTGGTGGAGTGGCGGGACCTGACGAGGCCGACGGCACCCTACGCATCACGATTTGCGCGACTCCTTGAATCGGGGGTTTCCCCTCGTTGCCGAATGACCTAAAAGAACTGCAGGAGCGTGTCCGACTAGCGTCACGGCGAAATCGATTCGTCAGTAGTCGATCGGTCAGTTCGGATTTCTTTGGTCGGATTCGTCACGGCTGTTTGAAGAAAAAAGGAGCCTCGTCATGGCACACACGGTTCAGGGAGTCATTGCGCGCGGTAAGGGCCAACCGGTCGAACTCGCCAGCATCATCGTGCCCGATCCCGGCCCGGGCGAGGCCCTCGTGCAGGTGCAGGCGTGCGGCGTGTGCCACACCGATCTGCACTATCGCGAGGGTGGGATTAACAACGACTTCCCGTTCCTGCTTGGCCATGAAGCTGCGGGAATCGTCGAGGCTGTCGGCTCCAACGTGAGCAACGTGAAGCCCGGCGATTTCGTGGTGCTGAACTGGCGCGCCGTGTGCGGTGATTGCCGTTCGTGTCAGCGCGGCAAGCCGCATCTGTGTTTCAACACCTTCAATTCCACCCAGAAGATGACCTTGGCGGACGGCACGCCATTGTCGCCAGCACTCGGGATCGGTGCCTTTGCCGAGAAGACTCTGGTGGCCGCCGGGCAGTGCACGCCGGTGAATCCTGCTGCTGCGCCAGCAGTTGCCGGCCTACTGGGTTGTGGCGTGATGGCTGGCATCGGCGCGTCCATGCTCACCGGCGAGGTACAGCGCGGCTCGAGCGTTGCGGTGTTCGGGTGCGGAGGTGTGGGCAATGCAGCGATTGCCGGAGCCCGTCTCTCGGGTGCGACGACGATCATCGCTGTCGACCTCGACGACCGGAAGCTGGAGTGGGCCCGCCAGTTCGGCGCGACCCACACAGTGAACGCAAAGAACACCGAGCCCGTGGCCGCCATCCAAGCCGCTACCAACGGCAACGGTGCTGATGTGTGCATCGAGGCCGTTGGTCATCCAGAGGTGCTCCGCCAAGCGTTTTACGCCCGTGACCTTGCCGGCACCGTGGTGCAGGTGGGCGTGCCTACTCCCGACATGGTGATGCCGGACATCCCGATGATTGACTTTTTTGGTCGTGGTGGCGCATTGAAACCGAGCTGGTACGGCGACTGCCTGCCCAGCCGCGACTTCCCCTTACTGGTTGATCTTCACCTGCAGGGTCGCCTGCCGTTGGAGGACTTTGTGACCGAGACCATCGGCCTCGGTGACGTCGAGGAGGCCTTCCACCGCATGGAACGTGGCGAGGTGCTGCGCAGCGTGGTGCTGCTGTGATCGAACTTGTCACCACATCGGGCGTCTTCGCTCTCGACGGCGGCGAGTGGGAGGTCACTAACAACATCTGGTTGGTCGGCAACGACAAAGAAGTAATCATCATTGATGCCGCCCACGATGCTGGCCCAATTGTTCAGGCAGTCAATGGCCGTCGGGTGGCGGCGATCGCGTTGTCCCACGGGCACAACGACCACATAAACGCTGCGGTTGCGTTGCAGGACGCCGTCGATGCCCCCATCTTGTTGCACCCTCACGATCTCATGTTGTGGCACGTCATCTACCCCGACCGCGACCCTGATGGTTCCTTGGCTGACGGCGGGCTCCTGCGCGCCGGCGGTGCCGAGCTTGGTGTGCTGCACACTCCGGGGCATTCGCCCGGCGGTTGTTGTTTTCACATCATCGGCGGTCAGGCCGACGGTGGCGACGCGGTGTTCAGTGGCGACACGTTGTTCTGCGGTGGGCCTGGTGCCACGGGGCGCAGTTTCAGTGAGTACGACACCATCGTGGCCTCGATTCGCCAGCGTCTGTTTGCCCTGCCGGCGAACACCATCGTGCACACCGGCCACGGCGACAGCACCACCATCGGAGCCGAGGCCTCGGCACTGCTCCTCGCACTAACTGCAGCCCCGGGTGGCGCGTCCACAGTCCTTACTGTCGATTCATTGGCTGATGGCGCAGCGGTCGCGGCCGATTGCACCACTCCGGTCGTTGATTCGTGATCTCTGCGCGATGCGCTTTCTGCTGCTGTTTCTGGTGACGTGATCACATTCAAGTCCGGTCTGACCGGAACAATCACGCTCACTGAAGGTTTCCTTACCATCGAAGCAGCACTGACGCTCACCGGACCGGGATCGGAGTCGATCACTGTTGATGGCAACGGCAGCAAATCCGTTTTCTATGTCTATGACACGGCCATCGGCAACGTGGTCATGAGTGGTTTGACGATCACCGGTGCCGAGGGTGGGAGCGGGATTTATGCCCTGAACGATGGTGATTTCACTCTGACGGACGTGAACGTTACGGGCAACAACGGCGCATATGGCGGCGGTCTCTACATCAACAATATCGGTGCGTTCAACCTCACAAACTCGAACGTGTCCAACAACACGAGCACCGATGCTGCCGGCGGCGTCTACATCTATCAAGATCCGACGAGTGTGACCATCACTGACACCACAATCGCTAACAACACAACCGGCGGTGGCGGTGGC
>JBAXGZ010000091.1:0-9369 GCA_037139155.1 Actinomycetes bacterium
ACCGCCTGCGCCAACAGCCTCGCCGCAGTCGGTCTCATGCGACTTTCTGCCATCACCGGCAACGAACGCCACCGCGAGTTCGCTACCGCCATTGTCGACCGACTGGCCGAATCGGCGGCGAGAGTTCCTCTCGGCTTCGGAAATCTCCTTTTGGCGGCTGAATTGCGCGTTCTCGGAATCGACGAGATTGTGATTTCCGGCGACCGTCCGGACCTCCTCGCCGAGGTGCAGCAACGCTGGATGCCGCGACGAGTCCTCACGTGGGGAACGCCAGGAACCTCACCTCTTTGGGAAGGCCGACCCGAAACCGGTGCCGAAGGTCGGGCCTATGTGTGCCGACACATGGTGTGTGCCGCGCCGGCATCGACGGTCGATGAACTCAACGAACGACTCGACGCGCTTGGGTAGTCACCAACCGCCGCGATGCACAATCTCTTCGAAGGTTCGACGCTGCCTCTTCGACGACGCACTGGCTCGTTGTTCCTCGGCGGCGTAGCCCAACGCAATCGTTCCTACCGGCCGACGATCAATCGGAATACCGAGAGCCTTTTTCACTGCATCTTCGTGTTCGAACTGCCCGAAGAAAAGCGCTCCGAGTCCTTCGTCGACCGCGGCCAGCATCGACACCATTGCGGAGAACGCTGTGTCGACGTACCAATACGGCACCGTCCACGATTGTTCGCTCTCGCCTAGGCCAGTGCGCTTCTTGTCGGTTTCTCCGTAGCGCTCGACGTAAGCATGCGGATTCGCAACCGGAATGATCAGTACCGGCGCGTCGAGAAGTTGCGGCCAGGGAAAGGCGGCTCGGCGTTCGGGTGTCAACGTCGCGTTCCAATAGTGCTCGGTTTGTTCACCTTCGAGGACGACGAGATCGAGACCTTGGGTGTTTCCGGCAGCAGGCACTCGTCGCGAGAGGTCGAGGACACGATCAAGAACCTCTGACGGCACCGGACGCGTCTGAAAGGCTCGAACCATCTGCCTCGAAGTGACCACGTCGGCGAATTGCATCACGCCGACTTCGAGATCACTTGATCTTGGCGAGATCCTCGGCCATCGCCCAGCCGAAGGCAACGAGAGAGTCGCCTCGCTTGGCGCCGACATTCTTGAACAGCGCAACGATCTGCGGATCGATCTTGTCTGCATCGAGTGATTCGTAGTCGAGCGCAAGAGGGAAGGATCCATCGCCGGTAGCAATGAATGTCTTGTCGTCATAGGAGCTTGAGTCGATGCCGAAGCGCTTGGCGAGACGGCGACCCCATGCTCGTTCTTCGCCGGTGACCTTGTGGTCAGGACGAGGAATGATGTCATCAAGCGTGCGAAATGCTTCGAAGCCGCTCGCCGTCGCGAAGCGCGTACCCATGAGAACGTCTTCATCGGGGAAGGCCATGACGGCGCGCTTGAACTGATCAGCGAGAATCGCCCGAAGCACCGAAGAGCGCTTCGACGTGCGCTTCACCGATGCAAGCCCGATCAGCACGCTGGGGGTGCCGCCGATGCGCTCAAGAGTGCAGAACGAGAACCCCTTGAGTCCGTTCCCCTCTCGTGCCAGCGATACGAGAACCCAGGCCTCGACCTGCTTCGACAACTGCCCGACCTCATAGAGGCTCGGACCGTCCGCGCAGATATCTGCCATCTCGGCCAACTCAGCGTCGCTCAGTTGGGTGCAATCTTTCGTTACGACCTTGATAGCCATGGTTCAACAGCCCCTGAAACAGACAAAACCGGAGTACCAGTTCACCCTGACATGCCCGGGAACGCAATTCGGCCCCCGATGTCAGGCAGCGACGGCATCCGGGCCGAGCAATTCCCGCAGTTCCGCCATCAATCCGGCCGTGGCCAGGACGGCGAACGTGTCCGGGAGGAGCAGTACCTGGCGCTCCCCAATATGGAGAAAGACCGGGGATTCGCCGGGATGCTCCGACAGCAGGGCCTTGAGTGCACTGAGGAGTTCATCGCTCAGGGCCGCCGGGCGAAGGTTGATGCGAACAGGCGGATTCCCGTCGACCACAGGCTCGAACCGCTCAAGTTCCATCGCCATGAGTTTGGGTTGGTCATCGCGGGTATCAACGCGTCCACGAACGATCACGACCGCATCGTCGTCGAGCAAGTGGCCGTAGTTCTGCATGGTCTTGGGAAAGACCATGACTTCGACCGTCGACTGGAGATCCTCGAGGACGAACACTGCCATGAGGTCACCCTTGCGGGTCCACTTCTTCTGAAGCGAAGTGACGAGACCTCCGACGGTCCTCATCGTGCCGTCGTCAATTCCTTCAAGTTCGGCGATGGTCGATTCGGTCCGACGACGCAACGACGCTTCTGCGCCCATCAGCGGATGATCGGAGACATAGAGACCGAGCATTTCCTTTTCGAACGCCAGTCGCTGTCGCTTGTCGAAATCCTCTTCGGGGATGACGATGCGTGTTCCAGCCACGAGCGACCCGTCGGCATCGTCATCGGACATGGAAAAGAGATCGAACTGACCTTCGGCCTCCTTGCGGCGACGAGCGACCGTGTCATCGATGATGCGATCGAAATAGCCGAGCAGTCCCTTACGGGAGTAGCCCATCGAATCGAATCCGCCCGCTTTGATGAGTGATTCGATCGTGCGCTTATTGAGGACGCTGACATCGACCCGATCGCAGAAGTCGAAGAAGTCCTCGAATGGTCCGTTCTCGTCGCGCTCTGCGAGCATGACACCAACGAGCCCCTCGCCAACGTTTCGAACTGCGGACATTCCGAACGCAATGGCTCGTTTCCCGTCGGGCATGTCCACCGCGATGAAATCACTCGCGGAGATGTTGACATCGGGAACGAGTACTTCGATACCCATTTGTCGACACTCGTTGAGATATATCGCCGCCTTATCGAGGTTGGTCTTGACGCTCGTAAGCAGCGCGCCGAGATACTCAACCGGATAATGAGCTTTCAAATACGCGGTCTGATACGCGATGAGCCCATAGCCGTAACTATGGCTCTTGTTGAAGGCGTAATCGGCGAAAGGTTCGATGACATCGAACAGTGCCGATCCGATCTCGCGGCCGTAGCCCGCAGTGTCGCAACCCTCGACGAACTTCTCGCGTTCTTTTTGGATGAGTTCGCGAACTTTCTTGCCGCATGCCTTGCGCAGGTTGTCGGCATCGGCGAGCGAGTAGCCCGCAAACTTCTGCGCCACCCGCATGACCGACTCCTGATAGATCATGAGTCCGTAGGTATCGCCGAGCAGATCGGCGAGATCATCATGCAGGTAGTCGATCGGCTTTCGACCGTTCTTGCGGTCGGCGTAATCGTTGTGCATATTCGCGGCCATCGGCCCTGGCCGGTACAGCGCAACAAGAGCGGCAACGTCTTCGAACGAGGTCGGGGCGAGCGAGCGCATCAAGGCCCGCATTGGTCCACCTTCGAGTTGGAATACCCCGATGGAGTCCCCGTCGCGCAGCATTTGCAGTGTGAGATCGTCATCGAGGGGAACCGTGTCGATGTCGACGTCGATTCCCTGAGTAATTTTCAGCATCGCCAAGGTGTCAGTGATGACATCGAGGTTGCGAAGGCCAAGGAAGTCCATCTTGAGCAGGCCGAGTTCCTCGACCCCATGCATTTCGTACTGCGTCACTACCGGGGCCAATTCAGGATCTGAACCCGCCTCTGGCTTGCGTTGGATTGGCAGGTACTCGGTAAGTGGTTCTTTCGTGATCACCACCGCAGCCGCATGAATGCCATCTTGGCGACGAAGTCCTTCAAGACCACGAGCGACATCAATGACCTGACGGGAGTCGTCGTCGGTGGCGTACACCTCGCGCAGGTCAGCCGCCATCTTGTAACCATCAGCGAACTTTGGATGTTCCTCGAGGCACGCGTACAACGGCGTGTCGCGGCCCATCACCAACGGCGGCATGAGCTTGGCCACTTTGTCCCCGACCGCATAGGGGTACCCGAGCACTCGCGCTGCATCGCGAACGGCGGCGCGCGCCTTAATGGTTGAGAAGGTCACGATCTGGGCAACGTGATCGCGGCCGTATTTTTCGGCCGCGTAGCGAATCATTTCGTCCCGATAACGAGAGTCGAAGTCCATATCGATATCGGGCATCGAAACACGGCTCGGATTCAGGAATCGTTCGAAGAGGAGGTCGTATTCGATGGGGTCGAGATCGGTGATCCGCAGGGTGTACGCCACCGCACAACCAGCCGCCGAACCGCGACCCGGTCCGACGCGGATGTTGTTGTCGCGAGCGTGCTTGATGAGGTCCCAAACGATGAGGAAGTACGAGGAGAACCCCATGTCGGCAATGACCTGGAGTTCATAGACCAAGCGCTCGACGATGTGGTCGGGGACCTTCGCTCCCCAGCGTTCCTTGGCTCCCTCGAAGGTCAGGTAACGCAGATACTCTGCGTCGTTTTCAAAACCCTCGGGAAGCGGGAAGTTCGGCAGTTGCGGATTACCGAACTCGATTTCGACATCGCAACGCTCAGCGATCCACAACGTGTTGTCACATGCTTCAGGAACTTCATCGAATAACCAGCGCATTTCTGCCGCGGTCTTGAGGTAGTGCTGATCGCCGTGAAACTTGAAACGATTGGGATCGCTCATAAGCGAACCGGTCTGCACACAAAGCAACGCATCGTGAGATACCGCATCGTGCTGGTGCACATAGTGACTGTCGTTCGTGGCAATCAGCGGCGCCTTGAGCGAACGTGCGATCTCGAGAAGTTGCGGATTGGTTGTCTTCTGCTCAGGAATGCCGTGATCCTGCAATTCGATGAAGAAGTTGTCGCGGCCGAAGATGTCCTGGAGGCGAGCCGCTTTGTCGAGAGCGCCGCGCTCGTCGCCATTCATCAGCGCTTGCAGAACCTGACCACCGAGACAACCGCTCGTGACGATGAGACCTTCGTGATGCTCTTCGAGAAGTTCCCAGTCAACCTTGGGCTTCATGTAGTAACCCTCGAGAAATGCTCGGCTCGAGAGTTGGATGAGGTTCTTGTAGCCCGTGGCGTTCTCGGCCAGAGCGGTCAGGTGGTAGTAGGCCTTCCGCCCGCCCTCAGCTTCGCCGCCCGAGTCGTCCATACGCCCTCGACGCGTCGGACGTTCGGTCCGACTGTCATAGGCCTGGTAGAGCTCCGAGCCAATGATCGGCTTGACCCCGACCTCCTTGGCTGCCTTGTAGAAGTCGAGGACGCCGTACATGTTGCCGTGGTCGGTGATACCAACCGCTGGCTGTCCGTCGGCCGCCGCGGCGGCCACAACCTCGCCGACCCGCGCCGCTCCATCGAGCATCGAGAACTCGGTATGCAAGTGGAGGTGGGTGAAGGAATCGGGCACCAAGGCTCCGGGGAACGATCGATCGAAACGTGGACACGCCGGCGAATTACACCGATGTGATGCCCGGCGATCGTAGCGTCCGTCCCCGAGTCGCGCTCCGAGGCATCCCCGACCGCCACCAACGCCGGTCGTAGCCTTTCATCAATCTGTCTACTCACCGACTATCTGGTCACCGACTACCTGGGGGTCCCTATGACTGCTGCTGAAGATCGTTCCACAATGGACCTCCTGCGAGGTTCACGAATCACCGCCTATTCGATCGGCTTCATCAGCCTCATCGCAGGCTTGGTGCTGCTGTTCTGGCCCAGTCGCACCTATCACGTCGTTGCGGTGATCCTTGGCATTCTCCTCGTGGTCTCGGGCTTCGGTCAGGGCGCCGAAGCAATTACCACCCACCGTCGAGGCTCCTACTGGGGTCTGCTGCTCATCCGTGGACTCATCAATATCGGTATCGGACTCGCCCTCATCTTCTGGTCGAGCGCCACGATCACCGCGGTTGTTTGGCTTATCGGCCTCGATTTCGTGATCACCGGTCTGCTCGCGCTCATTGTGTCATTCATGCTCGGCAAGGAGATGGGCCGAGGCAAGCTGCTTTTCGAAGCGATCATCACGATCGGCATCGGCATTGTCATCATGGTCTGGCCGCATGCCACCAAGGACGTGCTTGGAATCGTGCTCGGAATCGCACTCGTTCTGCTGGGCCTACTGTTCCTGTTCTCCGGGTATCAGTTGAGCAAGGTCAAGGCCACGCTCGTCACCCGTTCCTGAATTCGATGTCCGGATCTCGGGCTGGGACCTCCCAGTCCGAGATCCCACCGACGTTTTGGTCGCGCGTAGCGATCACTTCGCCTCAGAGGTAGGTCCCGGGGCGATCCTCGGGTTCCGGCATCGGCGAACCCGGTCGGCCCGCACCCGGCGGCAGTTCACCCCGCATGTTCTCGAGTTGCTGGCGGGCGGCCATTTGCTGGGCGAATAGCGTGGCTTGGATTCCGTGAAAGAGCCCCTCGAGCCAGCCCACGAGTTGGGCTTGGGCCACCCGCAATTCGATCTCGGTTGGCGTGCCTTCCTCGGCGAACGGGAAGGCAAGTCGATTCAACTCATCACGCAGATCGGGTGAGAGCGCAGAACCGAGTTCCTCGATCGATGTGTCGTAAATCGCCCGCAATCTGACTCGTGAGGGCTCATCGAGTTCGGTTTGTCGGACCTCGTCGAGGAGTTGTTTGATCATCGAGCCGACTCGCATCACCTTGGCCGGCTCCGAAACGACCTCGCGCTGCTCCTCCTCGGCCGCTGGAGTGTCACCGGGAACAATGAGTTCACCCCGTTCGGCACCAATGCTCATTGATTCAGTCATAGGCACAGTCTTGCCCAAGATCGCTCAGCGAGTACCAACGAGCAGCGGGACAAACATTTCATCAGCAGTAAGCGAACCGTGACGTGCCCGCAAGGGAAAGGCACCACCGTCGGCGGGATCGGCAAAGGCCAAGGCCTCTCGCGCGACCAACGCGACATCGCCCAAACGTGATCGAGCCTCGTCAGTGACGGTCGCACCAAACCAGCACTCATCAATCACCTGATCGCGGGTCACGACCCATGATCGATCCGAATGATGAGCCGTCGCGTCGTCGAAGAGGGCTCGAGCGCGGCCCGGGCGAGCATGGAGCCACCGAAATCGGCCCTCTCCTGACTGCAGGTCTACATGCGAAAGCACCGAAGGATCAGGAGTCACAACATCGTCGCCAACGTCAACCTGACCGTGATCGGAGGTGACGACAAGGACGGCACCCGGAGGCAAGAGGGCTACGACGTCGGCGACAAGTCGATCGACGAACGCAACCTCGGCGTCGTAATGAACACCGAGCCCAAACTCATGAGCGATCTTGTCGACACCGTCGTAGTAGGCGTAAATGAATGGTTCGTTGCGAGAGAGGGCAATCGAAATTTCGGCCACGAGCGTCGATGCAACTCGCCAACCGACAAGACGAGTCCTATCGAGATGGGCTCGGGTAAAACCTGATTCTCGGAACTCAGCCCGAGTGATCACTGGTGGACGTTGACCTTCAAAGGCGTCAAGGGTCTGCACTGACTCGGGAGGAATCGCCGAACGGGCATCGCGACCATTCGCTGACCAGCGCAAGACATTGAGAACGTCGCGGCCGATGGCCATGCGATAGCCCATGACCCCATGAAGCCCCGGTGCAACTCCGGTGCTGATCGAGGTAAGTGCTGTTGCGGTCGTCGACGGAGCGACGCTCGTGATCGGCCCGCCCACCATGGCCGAAAGGGTTGGCGCCAAATGGCGGCGCTCGGTCAATTGATTCCAACCAATACCGTCGAGAACCAGCAACACGACCTGGTCGGCGTCGGCGGCGGCTTCGGGAATCCAGTCCGGCCAAGGGTTGGCCGGATCCAGCAACGCCGGGACGATGTTGGAGATACAGGCTCCGCCGTAGGCCGGCAGAACCGGCAGATCCGGCGACGGGCCAGGTTGGGTTGATCGCGAATCCACAGTTGTCCTCCAAGGGTCACGGTAGTGCCGGGGGCACCACTGCCCCTGACCCGGCCGCTTCCCCCTACGATGCCGTTCGTGAAGGTATCGACTCGAGGTGACTACGCGAGCAGGGCATTGCTGTCGCTCGCGCTGCACTCGGACGAGGGTGGACCCACGTCGGTGCGCGACATTGCCGAGCGCACTGGTCTCCCCCAGCCCTACCTCGAACAGATTCTCCTCGCCCTCAAAGGCGC
This sequence comes from Actinomycetes bacterium, assembly GCA_037139155.1. Lineage (GTDB taxonomy): Bacteria > Actinomycetota > Acidimicrobiia > Acidimicrobiales > Acidimicrobilacustridaceae > Acidimicrobilacustris. Next base: position 8,060 of record JBAXGZ010000091.1, read on the forward strand.
AGGTTTGGTGCGATCGAAACGTGGGGTGGGAGGCGGCTATGTCCTGGCCCATCCCCCCGAGCAGATCAGCCTGTCTGACATTGTCAGCGCCGTCGATGGTCCGATCGTGGCGGGAGACTTTGGTCAGCCGCATACCGACGGCGCGTGTGACCACGAAGGACAGTGTGTCCTTCTCGCCGTTTGGGATGACGTCGGTGAACACATGCGCCGCTACCTCGAAGCCGCAACACTGGCCGACATTGTTTCGATGGCACGGGGACAGGGGAAGTGGCCGAGCGAGCTCGCAACCTCTCCCGCCGTTACTCCGCCGTGGGCGTCGGGTTCCTGAGTCGAACCAGAACTTCGTCGAGATCCTCAGGAAGTTCTGAGACGAATTCGAGACGCTCATCGAGCCGCACGGGATGGTCGAATTCAAGGGCGGCCGAATGCAGGAAGATGCGCGGCGTCGTGATTGCTTTTCGGGCGCCCCGATAGCGATCATCGCCGACCACCGCGTGACCGATCGCCGACATATGCACACGAATCTGATGGGTTCGGCCGGTCTCAAGCCGACACTCGACGAGGGCACAGGGCTCTGGTTCTTCGAACGTTTCGAGCACCGTGTAGCGGGTGCGTGCTTCACGCCCCTGCGCGCTCACGACCATCCGCGTGGGCTCTCTCGTCGAACGACCGATCGGCGCGTCGACGAGTCCGCTCCCTGCTTCGGGTAGTCCCCACACCAGGGTGAGGTAGGTGCGTTCCACCTCATGAGCAGCCAACATCGAACTCAACTCCACGTAGGCGTCCTGCGAACGAGCCATGAGCATGAGTCCCGACGTGTCCTTATCGAGACGATGCACAACACCAGGCCGTCCAGGCTCACCGATTGAAGCAAGTTCCGGATAGAGAGCAAGCATTGCCTGCACAAGTGTGCCGGTGGCGTTGCCTGCTCCTGGATGCACGACCAATCCGGCGGGCTTGTCCAGAACGATCACATCGTCGTCGACATAAACGATGGGCACGTCGATATCGGGTTCGGCGATGAGCGGGGCCGGTCCGAGATCAAGCTCGACGTCGATAACGATTACGTCGTCGACGGCCACGCGACGCGATCGAGTTGTGACCAGGGTGCCGCCAAGCGTCACGAGTCCCTGTTCCAGCCATTCGGTAACGCGGGTTCGACTGGCCCCGGTGATCATTGCGACGACTCGGTCGATCCGTTCTCCGGCTAACGCCGAAGGAACCACCTCGGAGTAAGCCATATCAGTTGCTCTCGATCTGCGTCGTTGGTGGGTGACTGGAGTCCGTGTTCGTTGCCGATGTTGCCGATG
>JBAXGZ010000092.1:0-9236 GCA_037139155.1 Actinomycetes bacterium
GAATCGCGATAGTGATGGGAGACGATTGCGAGTCGAATGGCGCGCACATCCCAGGATTTCCGCAATTCACTTATGAAGACGAGATTGCCGAGTGACTTCGACATTTTCTCGCCATCCATGCGAACCATGGCTTGATGCATCCAGTGCCGCACGAACGGCTGGCCCGTTGCGGCCTCGCTCTGCGCGGCTTCACATTCGTGATGCGGGAAGATGAGATCAGAGCCGCCACCGTGGAGATCAATCGTTGTGTCGAGTTCCCGAAGAGCGAGCGCTGAGCACTCGATATGCCAACCCGGTCGACCCGGACCCCAGAGCGACTCCCAACTCGGTTCATCAGGGGCCGAGGGTTGCCAAAGGACGAAGTCGAGAGGATCACGTTTATTCGGGTCGTCGGGATTGCCCCCGTGCTGGCGAGCGAGGTCGATCATCTCTTGTCGGTCATAGTGCGAGACCTGACCGAAACGATCGAACGAACTCACATCGAAATAGACCGATCCGCCACTTTCATAGGCGTGACCCTGATCGAGCACCATGCCGATAAATCCTCGGATGTCAGCGATGGCCGAGGTTGCTCTGGGCTCACTCCAGCACTCGATGACATTGAGCGCTTCCATGTCGGCGTCGAACCTTGCGGTTTCGGCTGCTGCAAGATCGAGATAATGCACTCCGAGTTCCCGGGCCTTGCGCAGTAGATCGTCATCGACATCGGTGACATTACGGACGCATCTGGTTTCATGACCGAGATCACGAAGTCGACGTTGCAGAACGTCATAGGTGACATAGGTAGCGGCATGACCGAGGTGTGTTGCATCGTACGGAGTGATGCCGCAGGTGTACATGAGCACAACTGGACCAGGCTCGAACGCGACGACTTCACGTCGAGCAGTGTCGTACAGATGCATGGGTCCGTTTGGGGTAGCCATGGTCATCGGAGCTTGGCGGGATCAATTCCGGTGAACTTCACCGCGACGCGAGTCTTGTATTTCAGGTTGAGTTCGAGCAGAACTGCGGTGAACGCTTCAATGGGAGCGGCCTGCGTGAGATCTCCGGCATCGAGCGCACGCATGTTCGCCATCTCGTTGATGAGATCCATCGAGACACGTTTTGCGACCGGGTGGTCGGAGCACACGAGCACATCGCTCTCGATCGGATGGTTGAGATCGGCGAGTTCCTTGGCCGGAACATGATGCAGGGCTCCGACGACCAACGAACGGGGTACTGCTGCCTGAACACTCGCTGCAACAGATCCGCGGGGCGGAACGAGGGGCTGGAACTCATGACCAACTCGGATGAGGGCATTCGCCATGCAGATGACAACCTTGCCCTCGAGGAGTTCCGAGACCGACTTCGCCGTTGTCCACGCTGCATCCCAAGGAGTGGCGATGACCACAAGTTCGGCGGAAGCGGCACCAGCATTGTCCGACGCCGTGATGTTGAGATTGTGATTGGGCCATTGGGCGAGAATCGCATCGAGTACTTCTGACGCTCGTTCCGCACTCCGAGAACCCAAAACAACGGAATGACCAACCGACGCGAGTCTGATTGCGAGGGCACTTCCTGCTGGGCCCGTAGCACCCACGATTCCGATCTGCATGCGGCGAACCGTAGCGGACCGAGGTCCCTCCCCGGTGCTGCTCCCCCGGAACGACGGTCTGGCAACGTATCGTCTCTTTCGTCAACGCAACTGGAGGAACCATGGGACTGCTCGACGGCAAGCGACTTCTGATGACCGGAGTCCTGAATGACTCGTCCCTTGGCTTCGGCGTCGCCCGTCTCGCCCAGAAGGAAGGGGCCGAGATCGTCCTGACCGGGGTCGGGAATGGAATGAAGCACACGCTCAAGGCTGCGAAGAAATTTGATGTCGAACCTGAAGTGATCGAACTGGACGTTTCAGTACCAGCGCATATCGATTCCGCACGAGAGCACCTGGCCAAAAAATGGGGTCGTGTCGATGGCGCGCTGCATTCGATCGGCTTCGCACCTTCGGTCTGTCTGGGTGGGACCTTCATGGATGCCACATGGGAGGACGTCTCGGTAGCGATGAACATCTCGGCCTATTCGCTGAAGGCCCTCGCCGATGTCGTCGCCCCGTTAATGACTGAAGGTGGTTCCATCGTCGGACTTGATTTCGATAACACCGTGTCGTGGCCTTCCTACGACTGGATGGGCGTCGCCAAGTCAGCACTTGAATCCACCTCTCGCTATCTCGCCCGCTATCTCGGTCCCCAACAGATCCGCGTCAACCTCGTGGCTGCCGGACCGATCAAGACCATCGCCGCACGTTCGATTCCTGGCTTCTCGAAATTCGAAGATGTTTGGGATGAGCGCGCTCCGCTCGGCTGGGACGTACGGGACTCGAGTGCAGTGGCGAAAGCCTGCGTCGCCCTTCTCTCCGATTGGTTCCCACAAACCACTGCCGAGATCGTGCACGTCGATGGCGGGTACCACGCCACCGGAGCCTGACCGAACCTCAGGTTTGGGGACCCGATAGGTCATCGAGAAAATCATCAGTCAGATCACTCAAGAGTTCCTCGAGCAGGTCATCGAGGGTGACTATGCCCGCAGTGGAGTCATCGTCATTGATGACGACAGCGAAGTGGGACCGAGTGCGCTGCATCGAATGCAGCAGCGTTTCGAGAGACTCGCTCGAATGGGTTAAGAGCGCGGGCCGGAAGAGCCGTGAGGACGCTGGTCGATCGATCTCGTCGTCAGGAATAGTCAAGAGATCCTTCGCGTGGAGGAATCCCCGGGCATCGTCGATGCCCCCATCCCCGACCACGAGCAGGCGTGTGTGCCCCAACCGCCGCACTGCATCGTCGAGTTCTCGGGGCGTCGCCGTTGCCGAAACAGCAGCCACCGATTCCCTTCCGACCATCACCATGGCAACAGTTCGCTGCGAGAAATCGAGCACCCCTGAGAGAAGTTCAGCGGAGAAGTCAGGGATGGCTCCTTCCTCCTGGGAAACGGAGACAAGGATGGCCAGCTCCTGGGCGGAATGAGTATCGGAAAGTTCATCCTTCGGTTCGACACCGAAGAGTCGAACTCCCATGTTCCCAAACCAGTTGAGGACAATCACGAGCGGACGGGCAACGAAGAGATACAACCGATTCGGCAAACTCACGATGCGAAGGACCGATTCCGGATGAGTGAGGGTCAGGTTTTTTGGAACCATCTCCCCGATCACCATGTGAGCGAAAACGATCACGAGGAGTCCGAGAACTCCTGCGAGAGGGTGCACCCACCGTTCAGGGATCCACGAAGCATGGCGAGCAAGATTTTCGAGCAGATGAGCCACCGCCGGTTCGCCGATGAGACCAAGAACAAGTGAAGCGATCGTGATTCCGAGCTGCGCTCCGGCTAACTGGATACTGAGTTCCTTCATCGATGCGAGCGCTCGTTGCGCAGACCGATCACCAGCATCGGCCATTGGTTCAAGGCGACTACGACGCGATCCAACGAGGGCGAACTCAAGAGCCACGAAGAATCCATTGACTGCAAGCAGAACGACGATCACGACAAAGGGCCACATCTCAGCCATTCCCCCGCTCGCCCGCACGACGTCGCTCAGCCTCAGTGACACCGGATACGGCGCCCGTCGAGATTCGCGCCGTCACCTGAGCAATCCGACGTCGTTCCATCTCGGCAACCTCGAAGGTCCAGTCCCCCCATGTGACGGTTTCACCGATGATGGGAAGATGTCCGAGTTCATCAAGAAGGAATCCGGCGAACGTCTCGTACTCACCCTCAGGCAGCACACAGCCAATCTGTTCGGCGACTTCGTCGGGGTGCAGCCCACCAGGTAGTGACCATTCGTTTCGTCGCCCAGGAACCGTCATCGCAGGAATGCGGCGATCATGTTCGTCACCGATCTCGCCGACGATCTCTTCGAGGATGTCCTCGAGCGTGATGATCCCTGCGGTGCCGCCGTATTCGTCGACGACGACCGCGAGATGGGTTTTCTCCCTTCGGAGGTCGCGCAGAACATCGGCGAGATCGCGACTCTCTGGAAGAGCGAGCACTGTTCGCATGAGCGAGGACACCGAGGTAGTCGAACGTTCATCACGCGGAACGCCGTGAACAGCGCGCACATGCACAGTGCCAACGATGTCGTCGAGATCCTCTCCGCACACGAGGAAACGGGAATGACCAGTGGCGACCGACGCCCTGACGAGATCCTCGACCGTCTCAGTCGTCCGCAACGCAGTGACTGCAGTTCTAGGTACGAGCACGTCCTCTGCGCTCTTGCCCTCGAATCGGATCGAGCGGGAGAGTAATTTCGACGCAGAGTCGTCGAGCACTCCCCCCTCGGTTGAGGCGCTCACGAGAATCTGCATCTCCGACAGCGTTCGCACATGTGACAGTTCCTCGGTGGGTTCCACACCGAGAAGGCGCACCGTGCGATTCGCCGAACCGTTAAGGAAGCGGATTAACGGGCCGAAAATGATTCCGTAGATGCGGACCAGTGGGCCGAGGAGGTACACCGTCGTCTCTGGACGAGCAAGCGCCAGTCCCTTCGGGACCAACTCCCCCACCACCATTTGCACAACCGTCGCGATGAAGATCGCAATGGCTAATGAAACTCCAATAACTGCGGCACCCCCGAGGACTGGCTCGAGGAGGGGATGCAGCAATTCGGCGATTGCTGGCTCAGCGAGCAGACCGATGAGGAGCGAGGTCACGGTGATCCCGAGTTGCGCTCCCGACAGATGGAATGACAGGTGAGCGAGGAGTCCCTTCGCCAAACGCGCTCGCCGACCCCCAGATTCAGCGTCGTTGTCGACCTTCGCCCGATCAACGGCAACGAGGGCAAACTCGGCCGCAACGAAGAACCCGTTCACACCGATAAGGAGCAGTACTGCAAGAAGTCCGAGCGCAGTGTTGATGGGGTTCAGGGCTCCAGTGAAAGGTCGACGGACGGGACCGAGGTCGACAGGAGAAATGGTACCGGGGACGGCCGCAGACTTAGGGACGTTCGTTGTCGCCCCACGCCCACCATCGTCCGTGTCGATGCTCAAGTCGGAGTTCCATCTCGAAACATTCAGACAGTGATGCTTCGGTCAGTACCTCATCAAGTGGCCCAGCACTCAGAACGCGGCCTTCATGCAGAAGCATGACGTTGGTGAAGCCTTCGGGAATTTCTTCAACATGGTGGGTCACAAGCACGGTTGCGGGAGTCTGATCACCAGCTACGAGCACCCCAAGGCTGCGAACGAGCTCTTCACGTCCAGCGAGGTCGAGCCCGGCGGTGGGCTCATCAAGAAGGACCAATCCCGGCTCGGGCATGAGGGTTCGGGCCAGCAGGACACGCTGACGCTCGCCCGAAGACAGCGTGGCAAAACTCCGTTGCGCCAACCGACCGATCTCCATCCGTTCGAGACATTCAACGGCTCGGGCACGATCTGCGGTGTCATAGGTATGCCACCAAGGTTCGAGAGCCGCATTCTTTGCTGTCATCACGACGTCAACCGATGTCAGATCGGACCGAAGTTGGTCAGCCATCCCCGAGCTGGCGACACCGATGCGTTTACGCAGTGAACGGACGTCGGTTCGACCAAGTCGCTCACCGAGAACCTCAACATCACCTGAAGACGGATGAAGATACAGCGAGGCGATTTTCATCAGCGTCGATTTCCCCGACCCGTTTCGACCCAGCACGACCCAACGCTCGTTGGCACCAACGGTCCAGTCGAGTGAGTCGAGAATGACTCGACCCTCACGGACGAGCGTGACGTTCCGAAGCGAAAGGGCCAACGGGTCCGGCTGACCCATGGAGATCTACTTGTCGAGCAGGAGAGACAACGCCACCGAAGCGAAGATGAAGATCACAGCGGCGACGACGGTGATGCGATCAAGATTCTTCTCGACCACCGTTGAACCGGCCGCGGAAGCTCCGAGACCGCCGCCGAACATGTCGGAAAGGCCTCCGCCGCGACCACTGTGAAGCAGCACGAGGAAGATGAGACCGAGTGCAGAGAGCACCTGAATGATGAGGACGACGATCAACACGGTGTGAGACGTTATCAGGAGAGGCGAAACTGGACGATTCGGGCGAATTCCTCGGGATCCAGCGCCGCTCCACCGACGAGAGCGCCGTCGATATCGGGCTGACCCATCAGTTCGGCGGCGTTGGCGGCTTTCACCGAACCGCCGTACTGGATCCGGACCGCCTTGGCGGCGTCGGCGCCCTTCATATCCTTGACTTTGGCGCGGATCCAACTGCAGACCTGCTGTGCGTCCTCGGCGCTCGCCGTGTGGCCGGTACCGATCGCCCAAATCGGTTCATAGGCGATAACCATCGCCGCGACCTGCTCGGGCTTGAGTGCGTCAATGCCGGCATGCACCTGACCAGTGATCTTCCCGTGAGTCGCTTCGGCTTCACGCTCTTCGAGTGTCTCTCCACAGCAGAGGATCGGCGTCATCGCGTTTTCGAAGACAGCCTTGACCTTCCGGGCAACAAGAATGTCGGTCTCTCCGAATAGTTCGCGACGCTCGCTGTGGCCCACGATGACGTAAGCCACATTCAACTTGGCGAGCATCCCAGGAGCAACCTCGCCGGTATAGGCGCCGCTGGCTTCCCAATAACAGTTCTGTGCGCCGATAGAGATCGGCACCTTTTCGCTTTCAAGGAAGGTCTGCACCGTACGAATGTCGGTGAAGGGAGGGTGCACCGAAACGTCAACGACCTCGTAGTCGTCCTTCGAAAGGAGATAGCGCAACTTGTCGAGCGCTGCGGTTGCCTCGAAGTGATTGAGGTTCATCTTCCAATTACCAGAGATGAGTGGCTTGCGGTCAGGCATTTGATGCTCCTCGTAAGGCTTCGAGTCCGGGAAGGTCGCCGTTCTCGAGCAACTCGAGTGACGCACCTCCACCGGTTGAGACGTGATCGACCTCGTTCGCGAGACCGAAAGCGTCGAGTGCCGCCGCGGAATCGCCGCCACCAACAACAGTGAAGCCACGAGCTTCAGCCATTGCTTCGGCAATTACGCGAGTACCGGCGGCAAATCGCGGATCTTCGAAGACACCCATAGGGCCATTCCAGAAGATCGTCTTTGCTTCAGCGATGATGTCGGCAAATTCCGATGCGGTGCCCGGGCCAATATCAAGACCCTTCCATCCGTCGGGAACATCGGTTCCGAGTTGGCGAACCTCTCCCCCCGCTTCGGGGTTCATGATTTCGCCACCCGGACCAAGTGCCGTCACATCGTGCGGAATGTGAATCGTGACATCGGAATCGAGAAACCGTTTGCACGTTTCGATCTGGTCGACCTCGAGCAACGAATCTCCAACGTGATGTCCCTGTGCGGCAAGGAAGGTGAAACACATTCCGCCACCAATGATGAGTGCGTCGGCAACTTCAGACAACGCGTCGATCACGCCAAGTTTGTCCGACACCTTCGAGCCTCCAAGGATCACTACAAACGGACGCTTGGGATCGGAACGTAGGGGCAACAACACCTCGACTTCACGCTGAAGAAGTCGGCCTGCCGCCGAAGGAAGGAACTGCGGAGGACCAACGATCGACGCGTGAGCCCGATGCGAAGCACCGAACGCGTCGTTAACGTAGAGGTCTTGGCCAGCAAAAAGTTCCTGCACGAACGCAGGATCATTGGCGGTCTCGCCGGGGTTGAATCGCAGGTTGTCGAGAAGTTCGACGCCCGGTGCGAGTTCGGCAAGTCGACGACGAACTGGTTCGACCGAATACTTGGGATCGGGAGCACCCTTCGGGCGACCGAGATGCGTGCACGCAGTAACCGTTGCACCGCGAGACGTCAGATACTCGATCGTGGGAAGCGCCGCGCGAATGCGGAAGTCATCGACGATCTCGCCATTGGAAATCGGCACATTGAAATCAGCGCGGAGAAGGACTCGGCGACCACTGACGTCGCCGAGATCCTCCAGCGAAGGAACGCTCATCGGGCGGGACTACTTCGCCGCTTTGGCCATGACCTGCACGAGGTCGACCAGGCGGTTGGAGTAACCCCACTCGTTGTCGTACCAGCCGAGCACCTTCACGAGGTTGCCCATGGCCATGGTGAGCTTCGAGTCGAATGTGCACGATGCGGGCTGACCGACGATGTCGGAAGAAACGATTTCCTCATCGGTAAACACAAGCACCTTCGAAAGCGGACCAGAGGTTGCCGCCGCCTTAAACGCTGCGTTGATTTCATCGACGGTGACGTCTCGTTTGAGCACACCAACGAAGTCAGTGATGGAGCCGTCCGGAACGGGCACGCGAAGTGCGGTGCCGTCGAGTTTGCCCTTCATGGCTTCGAGCACGAGACCAGTAGCGCGAGCAGCACCGGTTGACGACGGCGTGATGTTCGCGGCCGAAGCGCGGGCACGGCGCATGTCGGTATGCGGACCATCGACGAGGTTCTGATCGCCGGTGTAGGCATGCACGGTGGTCATGAGGCCCTTCTCGACGCCGAAGGCATCGTCGAGAACCTTGATCATCGGAACGAAACAGTTCGTTGTGCATGATGCGTTCGACACAATCTTGTGTTTGGCCGGATCGAAGGTGTCGTCGTTGACGCCAACAACGAAGGTGGCATCAGCGTTGGTGGCCGGTGCCGAAATGATCACGTAAGGAGCGCCTGCTTCGAGGTGAGCGGCGGCCTTGTCACGATCGGTGAAGAAACCAGTGGATTCGACAACGATGTCGACGCCGAGTTCCTTCCAAGGAAGATCCTTGGGGTCGCGGATCGCGGTGATCTTGAGGAGCTTGCCGTCGACGAGGATGCCGTCGTCAGTTGCTTCGACGGTTGCGTCGAGGCGACCCATCACCGTGTCGTACTTGAGCAGGTGGGCCATAGCCGGCACCGAACCCAAATCGTTAGCGGCAACGATCTCGACATCAGCGCCGGACTGCCTCACCGCCCGGAAGAAATTGCGGCCGATGCGACCGAAGCCATTGATGCCGACACGAATGGTCATTGTGGGCACTGCCTCCTGGGTACGCCACCGATGCTCGGCGGCTTCATTGACAAGATGGTCCGACGTTACGCCAGACAGCGCACGCGTTTGGCCGGTCTCGCTCCAGCCCGACCAATAGAGGGGAATCGGCGACCGCGATGATGTCAGCGGTCGAGGTCGCGATGGGTGACCCGGAGGTGGAAACCCCGAGAACGGAGGGCGTCGGCCACTGCCTCGGCAATGGCGACCGACCTGTGGCGTCCCCCGGTGCACCCGAAAGCAACCGTCAGATAGCTCTTCCCTTCGGCCACATAGGCCGGCAA
>JBAXGZ010000093.1:0-8526 GCA_037139155.1 Actinomycetes bacterium
GCGCTGAGTTCCTCGGCCGAACGGGTAAAGCCCTGAGACGCTCCCGCGGCTCGATCGGCCTCGGCGGTGCCGTGCACCAGGGCGGTCACGGCATGAGCCAGGACCTGCTGGGCCCGGCGCCGGCCAGGGTCACCAAGGTGCTCGGCCACTACCTCGGCAATATCGGTCACGGGCAGGAGCGTCATTTGCAGGAGAAAGCGCTCGACATCGCGATCATCGACATTCATGAAGTACTGGAAAAAGGCATAGGGGGTGGTGCGCTCGGGGGACAGCCACACTGCCCCATCGGCGGATTTACCGAATTTCTGACCGTCGGCGCGAGTGACGAGTGGAACCGTCAGGCCATGAACATGGGCACCTTCAGTGCGGCGGATGAGATCGATTCCAGCGGTGATATTGCCCCACTGATCAGATCCACCAACCTGCAGTTCCACGCCCAGTTCTTTGAAAAGATGGCGGAAATCATTGGCTTGAAGCAGCATGTAACTGAACTCGGTGAACGAAATCCCCGCCTCTGATTCGACCCGGGATTTCACCGAATCCTTGGCCAGCATCGTGTTCACCGTGACGTGTTTGCCCACGTCACGCAAAAAATCAAGGACCCCCATCGGCGCGGTCCAGTCCCGATTATCGACCAGACATGCCTGCGTCGTTCCCGGGGTGAAATCGAGCAGCAGCTCGAGTTGTGGCGTGATGGCGGCAAGGTTGGCATCAAGAGAGACCGCGTCGAGAAGGTTTCGTTCCGTTGAACGCCCGCCTGGGTCACCGATCATGCCAGTAGCTCCACCGGCAAGGGCGACCGGACGATGTCCGAACTGCTGGAACCGGCGCAGTAAGAGCAGCGGGACGAGGTTGCCAACATGAAGGCTGTCGGCGGTGGGATCGAAGCCGGCGTAGACCGAAATGGGACCTTGACCCAAACGGGCCCGAAGCTCGTCGCGATCGGTCGTGTCGTGGATCAGGCCGCGAGCAGCAAGATCGTCGAGGATGTCATCGGTACTCACAGGGGTTCACTCTTTCCCTTCTCCGTCGCCTAGTCCAGCCGGAATAGGGCTGCTGATCGCGGATGCGCGCAAACTTCGAGCCCGCTTTGCCACCAGAGTCTCCACGGGCAACAGTTGAGACTCATGGCCACCGAAGACATCGACTCCCCAGACTCGGGCGAGGAGAGCGAGCCGATGTCGTTCCGAGCACGCACCGCGAGCGTGCTCGCCCTCCTCGCAGTACTCGTGATCGTTTTCCTCTGGGGGTGGGCGCTGTTCTTCCCGCCCTCGACCAAAGCTCCCGGAACGATCGAGGATCGGGCCTTCCCTGATGCGGCCGAGCAGGTCTGTTCCAACGCTGCCGCAGAACTTGCGCAGTTGCCGAAGGCCTTCGAAACGAAGAGTCCCACCGACCGGGCCGCGGTCATCGCCAAGACCGATGTCATCCTCTCGGCCATGCTTGACCGTCTCGATGCTCTCCCCCGCCCCGCCGACTCCGGTGATGCTCTCAATATCAATGAGTGGATCGCTGACTGGCGGACCTATGTCGGCGATCGTGAGAACTACGCCCGAGCATTGAACGCCGATCCTCAGGCTCGGTTCTACGTCACCGCAAAGGAACGACGTCAGGTGAGCGAACCGATCGACTTTTTCGCGACATTCAACAAGATGTACAACTGCGTCACACCCGACGACATCGAATAAGTCACTACTACTAAGGCGTCATCGCTGAATCGTTAGTTCGATGTCGTTTCGATTCGAGAAGCAAGAGCCAGTCCTTGCTGGGCAAGCCGGTACACGCTTTCGTCGACGCCGAGACCGTCGAGTTCGTTCAACGACACCCAACGAATGTCACGAGATTCGTGATTGCGGACGAGTTCGGCACCCGTTGGGGCGAGGACGAGAAATCGAACGTCGTAGTGCAAATGAGGGTGTTCCTTCGGAGGACGAACCTCGTGAATATCGAGATCGATAGGCGGGACCGCGACCTGAAGGTTGGTAATTCCCGTTTCCTCGGTTGCTTCACGAAGAGCCGCAGCAGGAAGGTTCGAACTCCCGTCGACATGACCGCCGGGCTGTAACCATTTCTGCAACTTGGTGTGCAACAGCATTACGAAGCGATCGGTACCGCGCTCGACGACAAGCGACGAGGCGGTGAAATGACCAGGAATGCAGGTGCGGAATAACGCCTCGTCGCCAAACTCTCCACCGAAGTTGACCATGACCTGCGCTACATCTCGTTGCGCGAGATCGTCACTTTGATAGGACGAAAGTTGGTCGATGACACGATCGATAGAGGTCGTGGGTTCGAGGAGTTCGTCTCCGAGGAGCAACGGGGTCGACCGGGTTGGAAATTCTCCACCCGAAAGAATCGGATCGGACATGTCAGCAGCGCGCAGTGTCGCTGGCGACCTGCTCGGCGAACTGCGTGAGTTGGATCGAGACAGGCAACGGTCCTCCACCTCCAGGGGTGGTCCGGCGGGTCACCGCTACTCCGGGATCGACAAGGAAGACCGCATCGGGCCCGAGTTCGGCGGAATCAGCCACGAGGTCACGCAATGCGATGCCTTCGTCGAGACTGCGCCGAACGAGCGATCCAACGATCGCGTGCGCGTCTCGGAACGGGGTTCCGTTCGCGACGAGCCACTCGGCCAGATCGGTCGCCGCCGCTGTCGGTGCATTCGCCGCCTCCTCCATCACGTCAAGACGGAAGGACGATGAAGCGATCAAACCCGTCATTGCCCCGAGTGCCAATACCACCGTGTCGAGAGAGTCGAAGAACGGTTCCTTGTCTTCCTGAAGATCGCGATTGTAAGCGAGCGGCAGCGCTTTGAGCGTCGCTAGCAGTCCGGTCAGATTGCCGATGAGTCGACCAGTCTTTCCCCGGGTGAGCTCAGCGATGTCAGGATTCTTTTTCTGGGGAAGCATCGACGACCCGGTCGAATACGCGTCGGCCAGACCAAGGAATCCGAATTCATCGGTCGACCAGAGGATGATTTCCTCGGCCAGTCGCGAGAGGTGCACGCCAAGAAGAGCAAGAACGAAAAGGGACTCGGCGACGAAATCCCGATCGCTCACTGCATCGAGTGAATTGGCAAATACCCCTGCGAAACCAAGATCAGATGCCGTCGCTGCAGGATCGAGCGGAAGTGAGGAACCGGCAAGAGCGCCGGCTCCCAACGGGGAAACGTCAAGCCGGCGACGAGCATCGATCAACCGATCGATGTCGCGTGAGAATGCCCATCCGTGAGCAAGGAGATGGTGAGCAAGCAAAACCGGTTGCGCGCGCTGAAGATGGGTGTAGCCGGGCACGGCGGCGTCGCCGACCTCAGTAGCGCGGCTGAGCAGCACTCTTTGGAGATCAAGGACTTTCCCGATCACGACACCCAGTTCACGTTTCGCGAACAGACGAAGGTCAGTTGCGACCTGGTCGTTGCGACTTCGGCCCGTGTGGAGTTTTGCGCCGGCCGGACCGGCAAGTTCGGTCACGCGCCGTTCGACCGCCGTATGGATGTCCTCGTCTGAAACTACAAAAACAAATGTTCCGTCGCTCAACTCCACTTCAACCGTGTCGAGCGCAGCAAGCACAGTTTCTGCTTCCTCGTCTGTGAGCAGCCCGGCCCGTGCCAAGCCCCGCACATGCGCGCGAGAACCAACGAGGTCGTCGGCAGCGAGACGTGAGTCGAACGGCAGACTCACGGTGAACGCCATGAGTTCCTCAGCGGGTCCACCCTCGAAACGGCCGTGCCAGAGCGTGCTCATCGGCTACTACTTCCCATCTATGGCGGTCGACTGTCGCGCCGCCCACGTTTGAATGCCGAGGCCCCAAAGCTTCACAAAGCCTTCAGAATCAGCATGATTGAACGTATCTTCGGAGTCGTAGGTGGCGAGACCGTAGTCGTAGAGACTCCATGGGCTGCGACGTCCAACAACGAAGCAACGGCCGGGCTCGAGACGAAGTCGAACCTCGCCAGTAACGAACTGTTGTGTTGAATCGACAAACGCATCGAGAGCATTCTTCAGTGGCGAGTACCACATTCCGTCGTACACAAGATCGGCGTAGCGACCCTCGAGTCGTTGCTTTTCGTGCATGACGTCGCGTTCGAGACAGAGAGATTCGAGATCCTGGTGAGCAAGGATCACCGCAAGCGCACCGGGCGCTTCGTAGGTTTCACGGCTCTTGATTCCAACTCGTCGGTTCTCGACCATGTCCAGTCGACCCCAGCCGTAGGAACCGACAATCTCATTCATCGAAACGATGAGCGAGGCCAGTGAATGAGCAGTGCCGTCGATCGAAACAGGAATGCCTTTTTCGAACCCGATCACGACCTCTCGTGATTCAGAAGCCTTGACCGTCGTCATCGACCACACGCCTTCGGGCGGGCGCGCCCAAGGATCTTCCATCTCTCCGCATTCGATGGCTCGGCCATAGAGGTTGTCGTCGATTGAATAGAGCTTTTCTTTCGTCGCCAGAACAGGAATGTCGTGCTTCTCGGCGTAATCGATCGACATTTCACGCGACATTCCCCAATTGCGAACGGGCGCAAGAATCTCGAGATCGGGAGCGAGGGCCCGGGTCGCAACCTCGAACCGGACCTGATCATTGCCTTTGCCAGTGCAGCCGTGGGCCACGGCATCTGCGCCGTGGAGTCGAGCCGCCTCGACCAGATGCTTGACGATCACCGGCCGAGAAAGCGCGGAAACAAGCGGGTACTTCCCCTCATAAAGCGCGTTGGCCTTGAGCGACGGAGCGAGAAATTCATCGGCGAATTCCTCGCGGCAATCGACGACGATTGCCTCGATCGCCCCGGCAGCGAATGCCTTGGCCTGAAGCCCCTCCCAGTCGCCTTCCTGGCCGAGATTGCACGCAACAGTGATTACCTCGACTCCATAGTTCTCGATCATCCAGCGAACTGCGACCGAGGTGTCGAGACCACCGCTATAGGCCAGTACTACACGTTGTGCCATTGCTCTTCCTTCGTTGAGTCGAATATCAGTTGTTGCTGGAGTCAGAGCCCAGCGAGGTCAGAGAGTTGTGAAGCGACGGCGGAGCCACCAATGTCGGCCGCGACGACGATCAAGATCGTGTCGTCACCGGCGACGGTACCGAGGATTCCCGCTAATCCGGAACGGTCAAGCGCCGATGCCACGACATGAGCTGATCCTGGAGGAGTACGGATCACGACCAGGTTGTCTGACGCCGCCACTTCAACGACCCAATCGCCGAAGACCCGGCGAAGGTGATCTTCGGGAGCACGCTGCTCCTTCGGTAGAGCCGGAATGGCGTAGGCCGATTCCCCACCGGGCATCCGTACTTTGATCGCACCGAGATCTTCAAGATCACGCGAGACCGTCGCTTGGGTTGCGATGACTCCATCGGCCGCAAGGAGGTCGACGAGCGCTTGTTGATTCGCGACGACCTGCGATTCGATCATGCGGGCAACAAGATGCTGGCGCTGGGTCTTGCCCAACTTCGATGGTTCCTTAATTTCGGTCATCTGTGCTCCATCAACCAAACGAGCGCACCACGGGCGCCGTGCATACGGTTTTCGGCCTGAATCCAAACTCGGCTTTGTGGACCCTCGAGAACATCGACCGCGACTTCTTCGCCACGATGGGCGGGAAGGCAATGAAGGAAAATCGCGTCAGGTGCGGCTGCAGCCATCAGTTCCTGACTCACCGTGAAACCAGAGAACGCACTCCGCCGTTGTTCGGCTTCGGATTCCTGACCCATTGACGCCCACACGTCGGTATAAACGGCGCACGCGCCGGCAACTGCCTCAAAAGGATCATTCGTGAAATGAACATCGGCGCCGGTTGCGACGATTCGCGCAACATCGGTCGGGGGAAGTTCGTACCCAATAGGTGTTGCAATGTGAACGCGCATACCAAGCATTCCGGCACCGAGGGCCAGGCTTCGCGCCACATTGTTGCCGTCACCGACATACGCGATCGTCCGTCCGGCCAACGCCGAAACTCCACCGAATTCTTCGGCGATCGTAAGGAGATCAGCTATCGCCTGTAGCGGATGCGCTTCGTCAGAAAGCATGTTGACTACCGGAACTGAGCTCACGGCGACCATTCGCTCGAGTTTCGAATGTTCGAAGACGCGCGCCCCAATCGCCGCGTGATAGCAGCACAGTGTGTTGGTCACGTCTTCAACGGTTTCGCGGGTATCAAGACCAACTTCATCGGGCCGAATGGTCAGTGGATGACCACCGAGTTGGACAACGGCCATCTCCATGGAATTGCGGGTTCGGGCCGATGGCTTTTCGAAAAGCAATGCCATGCCAAGGCCATCAAGGCTCCGGGGAACAGTCGCCGCGCGACTGAGATCAAGGACATCGCCGAGTTCGCTTGCCGATAGATCATCGATTTCTAAGAGATGCCTCATGATGGGGCTCCGGCGAGATGATCGGCGAGAACGGCCGACACAAGATCAACGGCTTCGGTGATGTCAGCTTCGGAAACGATGAGTGGAGGTGCGAACCTGATTGAGGTTGGCGACACCGCGTTGACGATCAGTCCTCGCTTGAGAAGATCGGCAGCAACGAGTTTCGCGTCGAGTCCATCGGCGAGTTGGGCTGCGAGCAAAAGCCCAAGCCCCCGCACTTCAGTGACACCTTCGACGGTCTGGAGCAGGTGACGGAACTGCGCGCCGGCACGCTCGGCCATCTGCGGTGCATTCAGCCGCTCGAGGATCGAGAGTGTGGCCCGAGCAGCCGACGCCGCAATCGGTTGGCCGCCATAGGTCGTGCCGTGGTCGCCGGGTTCGAATGCCGCAGCAACTTCTCGTTTGGCCCAACACGCGCCGATGGGCATGCCGTTGCCTAGGGCCTTTGCCATGGTGACGACATCGGGTTCAACACCGAAGTGCTGGAAACCGAACCATTCGCCGGTGCGACCGAGGCCGGTCTGGATCTCGTCGACAATCATGAGGAGTCCGCGCTCATCACAAAGACGCCGAACTCCTTCGAAATACTCAGCAGTCGCCGGGTAGACGCCACCCTCGCCCTGGATCGGTTCGAGCAGCACCGCGGTCACTGACGGATCGATCGCCGCTTCAAGGGCAGCGAGATCGTTAAAGGGAACATGCCGGAATCCCTCGGGAAGCGGTTCGAATCCCTTCCACTTCGCCGGCTGTCCGGTCGCGTGCAATGCACCGAGTGTCCGTCCGTGGAACGACCCGTTTGCGCTGACGATTCCAAACTTCCCGGGCCCTCCCCATTTACGAGCGAGTTTGATGGCGCATTCGATTGCCTCAGCACCGGAATTCGTGAAGAAGATCTGTCCCCCACCACCGAGCAGCCGGTCGAGGGTGATGGCGACATCGGTTCCAGGAATAGTTCCATAGAGATTCGAGACATGCACAAGGGTCCGAGCTTGTTCGGCGATGGCGTCGGCGATCTCCGGATGCGCGTGCCCCAACCCCACCACGGCAATACCGGCGAGGAAATCGAGGTACTCGTTTCCGTCCTCATCCCACAAGCGGCATCCTTCGCCGCGCACAATGCGCACGGCCGGCGCGCCATAGGTGGGCATAAACGGGCAATGGTCGAGCCCGGCGGGCGCATGCATCAATTGAGAATGAGAACTCATGATGACTCCTCGGTTGTGATCATTGTGCCGACTCCGGCTTTCGTGAACAGTTCCAGCAAAACGACATGGGGAACCCGTCCGTCGAGCATGTGCGCCGCCGGCACTCCCGCTTCGATGGCCTCAAGGCACGCGTCGATCTTGGGGATCATCCCGCCGGAGAGAACACCTTCGGAAATGAGGGCGGCGATTTCGGAAGGCGTTGTCTCCGCGATGAGACTCGAAGGGTCGGTGACGTCACGCAGCAGACCGGCGATATCGGTGAGATAGATGACTTTGGTCGCGCCGAGTGCACCAGCGAGTGCACCAGCGACGGTATCGGCGTTGATGTTGTAGGACTGCCCAAGGAGATCGGCACCAATGGTGGAGACCACTGGAATGAGATTCTGCGCGAGCAGCGACTCAACGATCGCGGGATTGACTTTGGCAACATCGCCAACGAAACCCAATTCAGGATCGCGGAGGTTGGCCTGGATGAGTCCGCCATCCTCTCCAGAGAGACCTACTGCCAAAGGACCGTGGACATTGATCGACGCAACAATGTCGCGATTGACCTTCCCGACAAGCACCATCCGCGCCACATCAAGAGTGTCGGCGTCGGTGACTCGAAGACCGTTCCGGAACTCGGACTTGATGCCCAACCGATCGAGAAGATCGCCGATCTGAGGGCCTCCACCGTGAACAACAACCACTCTGATGCCGACCGAATGCAACAAGACAATGTCGGCGGCAAAGGATTCAGCGAGAGAGGGATCGGCCATGGCATTTCCGCCGTACTTCACGACAATGGTCTTGCCCCAGAACTCCCGAATGAACGGAAGCGCCTCGATGAGGACTTCGGCGGTGGCCATAGCTGGCCCCGCGTGTGATGACGGCGCGGAGGCACCAAGTTTTGCTGTGTCTTTTGTGCTCATGACGTGCCCATGTTCTCGTCGATATACGCGTG
>JBAXGZ010000094.1:0-8470 GCA_037139155.1 Actinomycetes bacterium
CGGCCGTGTGCTTCGAGGCGATCTCCCCGGGCCGCATCGGCTTCCTGGGTGCCGCGTTGGACTCCACGGGCAGTGTTCAGGCCCAGCGAAAGAGTGACGAAACCGATCCATATGCCGATGACAAAGAGTCCACCAGTCCACGCCCAACCGGAGCCGGTGCGAGGTGTGCTCAACAGCATGAACAACACGACGACGATCACGGCTCCAATGCCTACTGAAAGCGCAGCGGTGATCCAGAACATGACATCGCGCCAGAACGGAGGTCCGTAGGCGCGCAATGTGCTGGTGCGCTTTGTGTGGGAACGCGACGAGGGGGCCACGGCTGCACCGTAGCCCCCTCGATCGAAGTGTTCAGGTTGTGTGCGGCTCAGACCAGATCGAGATGCAGCATCTTGATGGCATTGCCACGAACAATCTTGTAGAGCGTCTCGTCGTCGAGGTCGACTGCCATGTCGCGAACGAACTGCTCGGTGTGCGGCCACGTGGAGTCAGAGTGCGGGTAATCGGTTTCGAACGTGACGTTGTCCACTCCGATGTCCGCAAGATTCTTGAGTCCGAAGTTATCCCGGAAGAAGCAGGCATAGACCTGACGACGGAAGTAGAACTCGGGCGGTTCGCTGACGATTTCGGGGTCGAAGGCCCAACCACGGAATTCTGACCACACGTTCTGGGCCCGCTCGAGGAAGTACGGAATCCAGCCCATTTGCGCTTCGGAATAGGCCAAGGTGATGTCAGGGAAACGGGGCAGGATGCCGGAGAAGATCCAGTCAGCCAATGACGACATGCCCTGGTTGAAGCTCAGCGTTGCTTGCACCGCGGCAGGTGCGTCAGGCGAGGTTGCCGGCATGCGTGAGGAAGAACCAATGTGCATGTTGATGACAGTTTGCGTGTCGTTACATGCCTGGAAGAACGGGTCCCATTCGCCGGAGTGAATAGTGGGAAGACCGAGGAAGTGCGGAACCTCGGAGAAGCACACCGCGTGCACGCCGCGTGCAGCGTTGCGGTAGATCTCGGCAGCAGCGAGTTCGGCATCCCACATCGGAACAATGATGAGCGGAATGAGACGGCCCTTGCCGGCGCCGCCGCACCATTCTTCGACCATGAAATCGTTGTACGCCTGGACGCACAGAAGTGCGAGTTCCTTGTCTTTGGCTTCAGCAAAAGTCTGTCCGCAGAAACGCGGGAAGGTCGGGAAGCAAAGCGATGCTTCGGTGTGGTTGGCGTCCATGTCGGCAAGGCGAGCGGTTTGATCCCAGCATCCCTTGCGCATTTCTTCATACGTCACTGGAAGCATGGTGCGCTCTTCGACGTCGAAGCCAACGGCAGTGATGATGCGACGCATCGGAACCTTGAGGTCTTCGTAACACCAGAAGTCGGCGAACTTTCCGCCCGGGCTGTTGTCGCCGACGATGTCGAACGAGTAGTTCATGCCATCGAACTTGAGGTTGTCGACGCGCAAACGCTCAAGGCGGGGGCCAACGTCGAGGTACTTCTTCGGGAGGCGACTCGTCCAAACATCGGCCGGTTCGATGATGTGGTCATCGACGGAAACGATCTTCGGAATGACGCGCTTCGTATCGGGCGAAGCGGGATTGGGAGCGGTGATGGTCATGGCTCTCCTCAAGGGCGTGGCATCGGGGCCTCTCCCCGCGTGCGGAACTTTAGAACAGAACCTGACGACCCGTCAGGTTCTGTTCGAGCTCGGATGAGTGACGTTCGTCGCTGGGGTCTCCGAACCTGACCAACCGACGACTGAGGGCCTACGATCGCTTTCCCGGAGCGTTCGTTCCCCCAGACGGAGTCCCCATGGATCTGACCTTTACCCCCACCGAAGAGGCCTTCCGAGCCGAGGCTCGCGCATGGCTCGAGGCCAACGTTCCCGTCGGTCTGCCCTCGGGTGACACCGCGGAGGGATTCGCCCTTCACGTCGAGTGGGAAAAGAAATTGTTCGATGCCGGTTGGTCGGTGGTGTCGTGGCCCGAGGAATATGGCGGCCGCGGCGCATCCTTATGGGAGTGGCTCATCTTTGAAGAGGAGTACTACCGCGCCGGTGGCCCGCAGCGAGTCACGCAGAACGGAATTTTCCTTCTCGCTCCGACCATTTTCGAGTTCGGCACCGACGAGCAGAAGGCCCGATTCCTTCCGGCCATGGCTTCCGCTGTCGATCTGTGGTGTCAGGGATGGTCCGAGCCCGATGCTGGTTCTGACCTCGCAGGTATTAAGAGTCGTGCGGCACGCGATGACGAACGTGGTGGTTGGCTCATCAACGGTCAGAAGACATGGACCACGCGCGGCGCATTCTGCAACTGGTTGTTTGGTCTGTTCCGTACCGATCCCGATGCAGCTCGTCATAGTGGAATGACCTATCTCATGGTTCCGCTTGATGCTCCCGGTGTCACCGTCCGCGGTGTCGAGCGTCTTGACGGTGATGAAGGTTTCGCCGAAGTCTTCTTCGACGATGTCTTCGTTTCCGACGACCTTGTCCTTGGTGGCGTGAACGAAGGCTGGGGAGTCGCCATGGCGACAACATCATCCGAACGCGGTCTCACGCTCCGTTCGCCCGGTCGTTTCTGTGCCGCCGCCGATCGGCTCGTTGAACTTTGGAAGCGCCAGTCTGCTGCTGGCGAACATCCTGAGCGGGTGGATTCAATGCGTGAAGCCGTTGCGCAGTCGTGGATGGAAGCCGAGGCCTATCGGCTCGCGACACTTGCTGATGTGACCGGTTTGGTGAACGGCGTCTCACAGGGTGCCCGCTCGAGTCTCACCAAGATCTACTGGTCGGAACTCGACGTGAATCTCAACGAAACCGCCCTTCGTTTGCTCGGTCCTGCCGCCGAACTCATCGAAACCTCACCCGATGCAGTCGACGGGGGCGCATGGATGAAGGGATTCGAGTTCGCACTTAGCGGCCCGATCTATGCCGGGACGAACGAAATCCAACGCAACGTCGTCGCCGAGCGCGTGCTCGGTCTGCCCCGGAAGTAGGCCGAGATGCAATTCGCTTTCACTGAAAATCAACTGCTATTCCGCGACGCTGTCGCTGAATTCTTCGCCAACGAATGCCCACCGGAAAAGGTGCGCTGGTCATGGGACGACGCTGTCGGTCGCGACGCGTCAACCTGGGCTGCATTGGCCGAGATGGGCGTCACCGGTCTCACCGTTCCCGAAGCCTTCGGTGGAATGGGCATGAACGAGATCGATCTTCTCCCGATCCTCACTGAAGCAGGCCGTTACGCGTACCCGGCTCCACTGGTTGAGACCGTTGCGGTTGTCGCCCCTCTTCTCGCCGAAGCCGCTCCAAACGCGATAGCCGAAAAGTGGCTGCCAGGAATTGCCGATGGTTCGATGATCGCAACAATCCAGCTCGATGGTCAGCCATTCGTGAACGACATGCACATCGCCGATCTTCTCGTCGCACAACGTGCCGACCGACTGTTCGCAGTACCGGCTGACAAGGTTCGCTCGACCGCACAGGTATCGGTCGACGGTGCTCGGCGACTTTTCAGCGTCGAATGGGACGAAGCAGATGCTGATCTCATTGTTTCGGGCGAAGCTGAGCTGCAGGCAGCAAACCGTGCCTTCGATCGTGGAGCAGCCGCCACCGCTGCGTTGCTCATCGGATTGTCGGAACAGATGATCGCAATGACGGTTGCCTATGTGGTCGATCGCAAGCAGTTCGGGGTGCCGATCGGAAGTTTCCAGGCCGTGAAGCATCACCTCGCCGATGCTGAACTCAAAGTGTCCTTCGCTCGCCCTGCAGTTTGGGCTGCGGCCTACGGGCTGGCCACGGGCTCCGCTGACGTCGATCGCGAAGTCTCGATGGCCAAGTGTTTCGCTTCCGACGCTGCCGAGGTTGTTACTCGTAAGGCACTGCAAACACACGGTGCGATCGGTTACACAACCGAACACGACCTTCACTTCTGGCTGAAGCGTTCATGGGCCCTTTCCTCAACTTGGGGAGATGCTCTGTGGCATCGCCGCCGAGTCGCTCATCTGCTTCTCGACAATTGATCTCGTGACATCCGAATCGGTCGCGTCTCTCGTTTCGCGCTGTTTACGCGCAGTGGGTGCGACACGTGCATTCGCGGTAGCTGGTCACGGCCTTGAGTCACTTGAAGGCCTTGCGTTTATTCCCGTGGCCACTGAGGCCGCGGCGATCGCGTTAGCCGATGCCGACGGACGACTTTCCGTAGCTCCCGATGCTCGACCAGGTGTCGCCCTTCTTCCTGGTCGTCGGTTGCGTTTGTCCTCCCAGCCCGGCGAGGAAACGCAAGCACTTTCAATCGGCGTCGAAGATCTTCCTGCGGCAATTGCCGGCTGGTCGTTGGGTCGCGCCTTCGGAGCGGTCGAGATCGAACTTCCTGCCAACCTCCTCGCTGAATCCCCCGAGGGTGCGCAGCCACTCGTGCTTCAGCGGAGCGATCAACTGCTTCGCCTCTCGCCTGGTCTCGCAGACTTCCGCACGATGATTGTGGTTGGCCCAGGTGTGATCCGTGAAGGTGCGGCTGGCGATGTGGCCGACTTCGTCACGCGCACTGGCGCCGGGGTGATGACGACGATGGGTGCAGTCGGAGTCGTGCCGTTCGACCATCCGTCGTGGTGCGGTGTTGTTGGCGTTCAGGCCGATGACCCTGCGCTCGGCGGTCTTGATCTGTGCGAACTCGTGATCGCCGTCGGTGTTGACGATGATGAACTTGGCGAGTCGCTCCCGATGAATGCGCAGCTGCTCGAAGTCGAACCTTGGCATCTTCCGTTTCTCGCCACCGACTGGCCCACGCCCGATTCCGCGCTTGCCGGCTCGTCACTTGTTGAGGCGTGTTCCGCTGTGTTCGGTGATCATCGTGACGCCACGACCTCGCCGTTGCATCCCGTTCGCGCGGTGCTCGATGTCTTCGATGCGATCGATCACGATGTTCAGGTGTATGTCGAAGGCGGACCCGTTGGATTTTGGTTTGCTCGTGGAGTCGTTCCCGTTCCGATGTGCCGCGTTGTGGTTCCCGCTCGCGCCTCTGATGGATTCGCTATCGCCGCCGCCATCGTTTCCGCTCTTGATGGCAATCGTTCGGTCGCCATCACCATGCCTGGCGGATTGATCGAAGACGAACTCCTTGATCTGGCCGTATCGCTCGACCTCGGCATTGTCGTTGAACAATGGGGAGACGACGTCGAAGGCGGCGATCCTTCACAACACCGCGCAAATCTTGTTGCGGCAATGAGTGACTCAGGTCTGAGCGTCAGGGGAGTTTCCGTCGACCTTTCGGCTGCCGCGGAACTTGTTGATCTCGCCGGCCCTGTTGTGGCCTGGCCGACGTTCAGCTAACGGGCTCACTCGAACGCCAACTCGAACGCAAAACGAAACCGGGGGCCGACCGCGACCTCGGGGCCAAGCTCGCAGCCGATTTGCTACAGCTAGCCGATGAGTTTGACCTTGATGGGTGAAGGAATCGGAAGTGATTGATCTTGCGACCAGGCGATGAGTTCATACTCGCCCGGGACGAGAGTCGGTTGTGTTCCATCTGAGAGGCATTGAGTGAATCGAGTACTCGGTGGCTGCGAACACATTTCAACCCGAGTCAAGAATTGAACTGGAAGTCGCGTTTCGCCAATTGGGATCTCATGGAATCCAGCACATGCCAATTGCGAGCCTTCGGGCTCATGCCCGTTTCCGACGAGGCTTGCGCTGTAGAGGTTGGCGGGGCAAGCGGTTGAGACGATTGGTTCGCCAGTTCGATTTACGACGACGATGGTTGCACGGCCGAGATTCCCAGCCACGATCTCTCGTTGATCAATCTCAAAGTGAGCTGAGAATGGTGATTCTGAAATCGTGGTAGCCGACGTCTCCGCAGGCGAGGCATCCGCAGAACTCGGACTTGTGCCGGAGGAACATGACGTCGCAATGACAGTCGCGAGAACCGTGAGCGCAACCATCGTGATGGCGATCCGCCGGGTGCGAGACGTTCGACGTGACCGGAATCTGGTATTCATCTCAACCTCCGCCAGAAGTACGTGTGCTTAACGTAACGCATGCATGGGAACTCTCGTTGGTCGAATTCCCGATGCTGAGACTTGGGCGGTTGACCTTGCTGCTGCAGCGGAACTTGTTGATCTTGCTGGCCCTGTTGTGGCCTGGCCGACGTTCAGCTAACCGCTTCACTCGAACGCAAAACGCAACCGGGGGCCGACTTTGTGGTCGACCCCCGGGTAATGCACAACGTTTGGTGGAGCGATCAGCCGCCGATCGGAAGATCAATGCCACCGGGGAGCGAGATGGTCTTGCACTCGCAGAATGCTTCGATGCCTTCGGGACCAAGCTCACGGCCAACGCCCGAGCTCTTGAAGCCACCGAATGGGCCGTTGAAGTCCATGCCCTGAGCAGTGTTCACGCCGAAGGTGCCGGTGCGAACCTTGCGAGCAACGTTGATGCCCTTTTCGATGTCGGAGGTGTAGCACGCACCGGCAAGGCCGTAATCGTTGTCGTTGGCAATGGCGATGGCATCTTCGAGGGTGTCGTACTTGATGAGCGACAGCACTGGTCCGAAGATTTCCTCGCGGGCGATGGTCATCTGGTTGGTGACATCGGCGAAAAGCGTGGGGGACACGAAGTGGCCCTTTGCTTCGTCGGGACGGCCGCCACCGACAACAACGGTTGCACCTTCAGCGACACCCTTGGCGATGTAGCCCTCGACGCGTTCACGCTGACGTTCGGCGATGAGCGGTCCGCACATGTTCTCGGGATTGGCGGGGTCACCGGCAATTTGTGAGCTCACCGCAGCGGCAAGCGCATCGCGGATCTCGTCGTACTTGCTGGCTGGAGCAAGAACGCGAGTCAGGGCCACGCACGCCTGACCGTTATTCATGAGGCCACCCTGGATGATGTGACCAACTGCTTCTTCGATGTTGGCGTCGTCGCAAATGATTGCAGCGGACTTGCCACCAAGCTCGAGTGTGCAGCGCTTGAGTTGCTCGCCGCAGATTGCACCGATCTTGCGACCGGCTGCGGTTGAACCGGTAAAGCTGACCTTGTCGACATCAGGATGACGGACGAGGTATTCGCCGACCTCGCGGTCAGCCGGAACGATGTTGATGACGCCAGCAGGAACGCCAGCTTCGATGAGGACCTCGGCGAAGAGGTTGGCATCGAGAGGGGTTTCCGGAGCGGGCTTCAACACGATGGTCGAACCCGAAGCAAGCGTCGGGCCAACCTTGAGGGTGGTGATGAAGAGCGGAACGTTCCACGGAATGATGCCGGCACAAACGCCGACTGGTTCGCGCCGAACGATGATCTGTCCACCGAGTGCACCGTCACGACGCTCTTCGAACGGGAAGTTCAGCGTGTGCTGTGCGAATGAGTTGAGGACCATCGTTGCGGACAGGACCTGACCGAACATGGAGAAGTAATACGGCGCACCTACTTCGCTCACGATGAGGTTGGTGAACTCTTCCTGGCGAGCAGTAAGGAGTTCGGCAACCTTCGAAAGCAGAGCGGAGCGCTCCTGCGGTGTGTAGTCGGCCCATGGGCCGGTGAGTGCTGCCTTCGCTGCAGCAACGGCGCGATCCATATCGGCGTTGGTCGCAACAGGAACCGAACCGATGACCTCTTCGGTGGTCGGCGAGAGAACCTTGAGTGTTTCGTTCCCGGCTGGCTCAACCCACTCGCCACCGATGAAGAACTTGTCGTACGTCAGCATGACTTCCCCTTCTCATGACCCGGATCGGCCGGGCGTTCAGGGCCCTGAATCTATCGGCCCGCAGAGCTTCAGGCCCATCTGGACCCGACTGGGAGTCACTGGGCCGGGGCCGGGGTCCAATTGGTTGAGTTGAGTTCATCGACGACCCTGCGGGCGTCGCCGATTTCGACGAAATTCACTCCGATGATGGTGGGGAACTTCGACCGCTGGGTCATGCAGTCCTGGACCCGCGGCATCAGGACGTCGTAGCCATTCACGATTCGGGCCTGATCGACAGTGGGGGCCGAACCGGCAGGGGTGATCCAATGGTTGATCTGGAACAGGGGTGAACTCGGAGTTCCCCGGTTTGGAGCACAACTCGGAAGCCCTGTCCAGGCCGGGGTCCATTGCTCGGTGCCGTCGAGTCCAGGAGCGGTGGCAGGAACAGGACCGGTCACCGTTTCCGTTCCGGTGTATTTCGACGACCCTGGCGCGAACAGATCGGCATCTTTGCGGAAGGTAAATGGCGTGTCTTGGAAGATTCCGTATCCCCGAACATTCCAGTCTGGGGGAGCGCCGCTGAACTCGGAGATCATGATGAGATTCCGATTGCTGTCGATGAGCTGGCCAAGGGTCGGCATGGGCGCATTGGGGTCGTAGAACCACACCCGGTCAAGAAGTTTTGCCTCGCCCAGAATCTTTTCGGTGTCGGACTTTGACACGTAGTCACCGATGAACCACATGATGACGTTGTTGGGGTTGTTGACGAGGAACTGACGGGTATATCCCAGCGCAGTCGAGAA
>JBAXGZ010000095.1:0-8410 GCA_037139155.1 Actinomycetes bacterium
CGTGGCTCGAAGCAGCACGAGTCGAATTCCTGCGCGATCTCGGAACCCCGTATCCAGAAATACGCGCCAAAGGACTCGATCTCGCAGTGCTTGAACTCTTTACCAAGTACCAGCGATCGGCCCGATTCGATGACATCGTGACCGTTCGAACGAGGGTTTCGTCGATGAAGGCCGCCACCTTCCAGATGGACTACTTGCTCTCTCTCGGTGACGACACCTGTGCAGTCGCCGCCACCGTCCACGGAGTCGTCGATCCACAGGGGCGCGCAACCAGAGCTCCCGACTGGTTGCGCCAGCTGCTCGCTGGCGCCTGAGCTCAGTCGCGGAAGACTGGCTTCCGACCCTCTGATCTCGCCAAGACCGATTCGTCCCAGTTCTTTGTGGTCAATCGCACATAGAGCTGCGCGGTCATCTCATTTCGCATATGGGATCGGAAACTCGTCGACTCGAGTCCTCCGAGGATCATCTTCTTGGTGAGTTCGATTCCGATCCGACTAAGCGACGCGATCTGCTCGGCGATTTCGATCGCCGTCTCGAGCAACATCGAGCGGGGAACAACTCTCGAGACAAGTCCCGCGCGTTCGGCCTCCTCGACATCCATATCGCGACCAGTGAGCATCAGTTCACTGGACCGGCCGGCCCCGATGATGCGCGGGAGAATGAAGCTCAGTCCAAGCTCGGTGGCGGTGAGTCCATTGTTGATTCCCGCAGCACGGAAATATGCCTCGGGTGACGCCACTCGAATGTCGCAGGCCGCGGCGAGACACAAGCCTCCGCCGATTGCTGCGCCATTGATGGCAGCGATCACCGGCTGAGGCATGTCCTGGATTCCCAAAATGATGTCGTCGAGAAGTTTTCCAGCTCGCTGGGCGATCACCGTTGGCGTTAATCCGTCGATATGCGGGATGGTTCCGGAAACCTTCTGATCGGCGCCAGAGCAAAACCCTTCGCCCGCACCAGCGATGATCACCGCACGCGTGTCGTTGTCGTGCGCAACCGCTTCAAGTTGCTCTCTCAGTGGAAGCATGACGTCGAAGGCCATGGCATTCATACGTTCTGGTCGGTTCAGCGTGATCACCGTGACCGATGGAATGGGCTTTTCGACGATAATGAACGACATGATTTCCCCCTGAAAATGCTGCGAAACCGGAACCTTATCCATCCCCCTCGTGCCAATGTGCCCCGGGGAGTGGCTGATGACCGAGCCGGGGTGCACGGGGTCGACTCCCCCACCCGGTAACGTCAGAGGATCGGCTCTCAGCGAGCTCTGCCGTTACCAATGTCTCGGCGCGCAGGACCAGATCGACATCATCAGATCGGCGGAAATATGCCGACGAAGGAGGCCCCCAATGGGTGCCCAACGAACGAGTTTCGAAAAACTTCAGCGAGATCGCAACAAGAAGGCGAAGCAAGCGGTCAAGCGTGAACGACGTCAGACCGGAGAGACCAGGATCGGCGCCGACGGCGAAGAGGTCGTGGTCGAACTCACAACCGAAGGCGAACTCTCCGCCCCCGAGTTGCTGGCCCAGATCGAGTTGATCCATAAACAACTCGACGAAAAGGTCATCGATTTCGATGAGTTTGAAGAGCGCAAGGCCGACCTCATGGCCCGTCTCCCGATCGACTAGTCAGTTGCCGTAGACCGAAGCGAGTTCGGCGATGATCGCCAAACATTCCTCGGCACATTGCGCAATGACATCGGCGACGGGTTCGATCGCTTCGATCCGGCCGGCGACCGCTCCACCGAGAGCGAGTGCAGCGTCCATGTCTCCCCCGAAGTACAACTCTTGGTGTCGAGCCATGTGCTCCATCGCGTTACTGGTGTGATCGAATTCGAGTGCGTTGCTTCGCTCGGTACGCAGGACACGAAGCGCGGGCGCAGCGTGTCGATTCAGCAACACGGTGTCGGTCTCGGTCGCCGCAACAATGGCGTGCTTCCAGTTGTCGTGAATTGGGGACTCAACCGTGGCGACCATACGGGTGCCCATCTGAATCGCCTCAGCACCGAGGGCGAACGCTGCGGCCATCGTTCGTCCGTCGAGGAATCCGCCGGCAGCGACAATCGGGACATCGACCTTTGTGGCCACCAGTGGCAGTAGCACCATGGTGGAAACATCACTTGGGTTCTTGAAGCCACCACCTTCGGAACCTTCAACAACGAGGCCATCGACACCCGCAGCGAGCGCCTTCAACGCTGCTCGAAGTGTCGGCACAACATGAAAGACAGTGAGCCCAGCTTCTTTTAGTTGCGTTGTATAGGTACGGGGATCGCCCGCCGAGGTAATGACGAACCGAACACCCTGATCGACAACAAAGTCCACGATTGAGGGATCTCGTACGAAAGCTTGCGCGATGTTGACACCAAAGGGTCGGTCAGTGAGATCAGCCATCTTGGCAATCTCCTCACGGGTGGTCGCCAGATCTCCCGAGGATGTTTCGATAATGCCCATCGCACCGGCGTTGGACACGGCCGAGGCCAACTGGGCCCGGGCGATGTACCCCATCGGTGCCTGAACGATCGGAATCTCGATGCCAAGCATTTGGGTAATTCGATTGTCGAACATGGTCATCTCGTCGTGAACGTTTCGGTCCCTGACGAATCAGATCGGTTCATAGATCTCGTATACAAGCTTCCCGCCCTCGCCGACCTCACCACGACCAAAGAGATGCAGAGCATTCAGCCAGCGGTAGCGCTCGTCGCCCGCTTCGAATTCCATCCCCACAAAGACAGGTGACTTGCCCATTCCACCGGACCAGTCCGCTCGACCTTTGTAGGCCAAATAGATCGGAACGCCGTCATCGGTCATCAGCGTCATTCGAATATCGAAGGTTCCGACGCCCTGCGCATCGATCGCCAACCAGTCGGCCGCGGCATTACCGACGAGAGTTGCATTGAGCCGGGGGCCGGAGATTCGGGCCTCGTTGATTTCCTGGACGATCCTCGTGCCTGCGGGGGTCGCACCCAGCATGTAGAGGCCATCGGAGGCGACAGCGAGGGTCAAGGTGGCGAAGGGGCGCAGTTCCATGGCCCGATCATTCCATGTCATCGGCCCCACGCGCGCTCTTGGGCCAAACCCGTCTGGATTCGGAGGTGGGAGAAGCGTCGATTCGTCCTGCAGGCCACAGCGTGGGAGCGTGGAGGCCGGCCAGACCGGTCGAGGAGAGCATCTAATGGATCAATCGCCCGAGATACTGACGTTCGCTGATCTGGCCTTACGGCCCGAATTGGTCGACGCCCTGGCCGGCCTCGGCTACGAGGAACCGACCCCCATTCAGCGCGAGTCCATCCCGCCCCTTATCGCTGGTCAGGATCTTCTCGGACAGGCGGCGACCGGAACGGGCAAGACCGCGGCGTTCGCGCTGCCGATGCTCGAGCATCTCGAAGCGGGTACCCGGTCCAAAAATCCCACCGGCCTCATCCTCGTACCGACTCGGGAACTGGCGATGCAGGTCTCTGAAGCAGTCCACAAGTACGGACGTTCGCTCGGCGCGCGGGTCCTGCCGATTTACGGCGGTCAGCCAATCGTTCGCCAACTCCAAGCCCTTAGCCGCGGTGTCGATGTCGTCGTCGCCACTCCGGGGCGAGCTGTCGACCACATCAAGAGGGGAACGATCCCTCTCAGCGATATCGCGATGGTGGTTCTCGATGAGGCCGACGAAATGCTCGACATGGGATTCGCTGAGGACCTCGACGCGATCCTCGGGGCGCTCCCCGACACTCGTCAGACCGTGCTGTTCTCCGCCACGATGCCCAAACGCATCGAGGCACTCGCTCGGCGCCACCTGAACAATCCCACAACGATCCGCATCGAGGCACCGGTCGTTGCAAAGGGCGATTCTCCTAAAGTTCGGCAACTTGCGTTCGTTGTTCCTCGCTCGCATAAGCCTGCCGCTCTCGGGCGGATCCTCGATGTCGAAGCACCAGCCGCAGCGATCGTCTTCTGTCGCACGCGACACGAGGTCGATCAACTCACCGAAACTCTCAACGGCCGCGGCTATCGCGCTGAAGCACTTCATGGCGGAATGAATCAAGAGGGTCGCGACCGAGTGATGGCACGAGTGCGTAATGGCACCGCCGATCTCCTCATTGCCACCGACGTTGCCGCCCGCGGCCTCGATATCGATCTTCTCACTCACGTTGTGAACTACGACGTTCCCTCGGCCCCCGAGTCCTATGTTCATCGCATCGGACGCGTGGGACGAGCCGGACGAGAGGGAGTCGCAATCACGCTCGCCGAACCGCGCGAGCACCGCATGTTGGAAAACATTCAGCGAGTCACCGGCGACAAGATCGCGTTCGAAAAGGTTCCGACGATCTCCGATCTTCGCAACCGCCGCATGGAACTCACACTCGCAACTCTCCGCGAGACACTCCTCGACGATGATCTCGACCGCTACCGGACCATTGTTGAATCTCTTGCCGATGAGTTCGATCTCTTCGATGTCGCCCTCGCTGCGGTGAAGCTGACTCACGAGGCAACAACCGGGAAAGAAGACGAGGTCGAAATCCCAGAAGTCGAAATTCGTCGTTCAAAGGATCGGAAGGGTGATCGGAACGATCGCGATGGACGAGGCGAACGAAGCGATCGCAGTGATCGCAGTGATCGCGGCGACAAGAAGGGGAAGAAGGGCAAGGAACGTTCAATCGGCGTTGATTCCACCCGTTTGTATTTCCCAATCGGTCGCTCCTCACAGATTCGTCCCGGCGATCTCGTTGGAGCAATCACGGGTGAAACCGGGCTGGCCGGAAAGCAGATCGGGTCGATTGAAATTGCCGACAAGTTCACGCTCGTCGAGGTTCCCGAGAAATCAGCTGATGACATCATCCGCGCCATGAAGAAGACCACCATCAAGGGACGCAAGGTCGTACCGCGTCGCGAACGGTTCCAACGTTTCGAGCGTTGAACGCTTTGCCAGGCGGGGCCTCTAACCTTGGGCCATGTCTGACGACGTCATCCTCCAGACCGTTCCTCTCGGCCTGCACTGGCCGACGATCGATCCGTTTTTGTTCTGCGCCCACCACGACGACACCTACCCCGTCGGCAATGAGCAGTTGGGTCCAGATGCGTCACTCAACGGCCGCAACCTCGGCATGGACTTCGAGGGAATCGACGGATGGCGCATGTACCACGGCACCGTCGTGCCCGGGTTTCCTCAACATCCCCATCGGGGCTTCGAGACGATCACCTATGTGCGCGATGGCATGTGCGACCACTCCGATTCGCTCGGGGCAACAGCACGGTTCGGCGAGGGCGACGTGCAATGGCTCACTGCCGGTTCGGGCATCGTCCATTCAGAGATGATGCCGCTGCGCAATCGTTCGCTTCCGAACCCACTTGAACTGTTTCAAATCTGGCTCAATCTTCCCGCGACCAACAAGATGTGCGAACCGCAGTTCTCGATGCTTTGGTCTGACCAGATACCCAAGATCCGCTCGACCGATGATCAAGGTCGATCCACCGAGATTGTCGTTATCGCAGGCTCCTGGGCCGACACCGATCCCCTTCCACCGCCACCACACTCGTGGGCATCTGAGACCGATTCGGATGTCGCGGTGTGGCATCTCCATCTCGACCCGGGCTCAGCACTTGCCTTACCTCCAGCCGCCTCGGAGGCAACGATCAGAACGCTCTATGTCTTTGATGGTGATGGCGTCCAGATCGGCGACACTCATCTCGGACAAGCGACGGGATCAGTGCTGAAGTCGACGCTTCCCACAACCCTCCATTCGGCAAGTGGTGCCGACTGCCTGATTCTTCAGGGTCGTCCGATCGGAGAACCGGTAGCCCAGCAGGGACCCTTCGTGATGAACGATGACGCCGGCCTGCGTCAGGCCTTTGTCGATTACCAGAGAACTGGTTTTGGGGGCTGGCCATGGCCGACCGATGGACCGGTTCACGAAAGGGATCGGGGACGCTTCGCCATTCACCCCGATGGACGACTCGAGGAGCCATCCTCCGCCCACATGAGGTGAGGATCACCCGGTAGCGTCATCCAACGACTCGACCACGCTTTTGCTCCGGGGGGATCAATGGCCCATCAGACACGCGACGACATCGACCTTCTCGATGGTCACTGGTACGCGCAGCAACCCTATGAACAATGGGCGTGGATGCGAGAGCACGCGCCGGCGTACTGGGACGAACGCAATGAGGTGTGGGGAATCACCCGTTATGAGGATGTCCTTGCGATCGAGAAGGACGCGAAGACTTTTTCATCGATGCGCGCCCCCCGACCGCACGGCGAACCTCTTCCCATGATGATCTCGATGGACAATCCCGAACACCAACGACGCCGTTCGCTTGTCAATCGCGGTTTCACACCAAAAAAAGTTCAAGCTCACGATCGCACGATCAGAGCGATCTGCCAGAAACTCATCGACGATGTTTCGCCGAGGGGCGAGTGCGACTTTGTGTGGGACATCGCCGCTCCCCTACCACTGCTCCTCATCGCTGACATGCTTGGGTTCGAACCAGACGCCTACGACGACCTCCTGAGATGGTCTGATGACATGATCCGCGGCACGACCGGCACACCAACACCCGACGTTCAACTCGCAGCCATGAACGCCGGAATCGAATTTCGCGAGTACCAGCTGAAGGTGATTGCCGATCGTCGATCACGGCCACCGCAGGACGATCTCATCAGCACCCTCGTCAATGCTGAAATTGACGGTCACAAACTTGACGATGAATCAATCGTGAGCGAAACCCTGCTCATCCTCATCGGCGGCGATGAAACAAGTCGTCATGTCATCACGTGCGGGATGCTCGCCCTCCTCGAGTTCCCGGAGCAACGAGACCTTCTGGTCGAACAACCCGAACTCGTTGAAACCGGGGTTGAGGAACTGCTGCGCTGGGTCTCCCCCATCAAGAACATGGCCCGGACCGTGACCAAACCTGTCGAACTTCATGGAGAGACATTGCGCGAGGGCGATCAGGTGATGTTGTTCTATCCGTCAGCCAATCGCGACTCTCGCGTCTTTGCTGATCCCGACCTCCTCGATGTGCGCCGGAACCCGAACCCCCATTTGGCGTTTGGTTTCGGTCCCCACTTCTGCCTCGGTGCGTCGTTGGCTCGCCTTGAACTCAAGATCATGTTTGAGGAACTCCTCGCTCGACTTCCCGACATCAGACTCGCCTCCGATGAGCAACTTGAGTTCCGCGCTTCGAACTTCATCAGTGGACCGGAATCAATGCCTGTCCGCTTCACCCCTGTGAACTGAAAGGCACTGAGAATGAACTTCCCTCCTGAAGAGGTCCGAGCCGCCTACGACAATTTCGTGGCCGTTGGCGACTCCGGTGACTGGAACGCATGGGCAGATCTCCATACAGAAGACGGACTCTGGGTTGAGCACCATCTCGGAACGTTTCATGGACGCGAGGAAATCCGAAAGGCAATCGTCGACGTCATGGCTCAGGCCCCATCGACCATGGAATTTCCCATCGAGTGGGTCGTTATCGACGGCAATCGAGTCGTCTATTACCCGTGGCAGGTACTACCCCATCCCACCGGTGGGGAACCCTTCCGCTTCAGCTGCATCACCATTCTTGAGTACGCCGGTAATGGGCAGTTCTCCTATCAGGAAGACGTCTACAACCCGACAGAGGGTGAACGAGTCTTCGGAGAGTGGATCGCTGCCGGCGGGCGTCTTCCCGGCTTGGACTGAACCGCCGTTCGCTCTGCGTTGGTGACCAACACCTGGCTGAAATCTTCCACGCTTAGCGATTGAGACTGACTCCGGCGGCCTCGGCCGCCTCTCCGTACCAACGCGCCAGAGACGCAATTGTCTCGTGAGCATTCAACCCACTCGGATTGGGAAGGATCCAAAGTTCGGCACCCTCGAAGGCGTCGTCCGCCTTACCAATTGCCACCTTCGCGTTTCCGAAGGCTTGACGGTATGCGGTAACTCCCAAAACGGCGACGACTCGTGGCCGGGTGGCGCGAACGAGGGAACGGAGAATCTCACCACCTTCACGAAGTTGATCCTTCGAGAGTTCATCCGCCCTCGCTGTTGCGATCGGGCAAATGTTGGAAATCCCGATTCCCTTGTCTTCGAGTTCCTCACGGACATCTTGAGGAAGTCCCTGAGAAGCGTCGACCTCAGTGCTCGTGATTCCCGAACGGTGCAACGCTGGCCAAAACCGATTGCCCGGTCGGGCGAAATGCGCGTTCACTGCTGCAGTCCAAAGCCCGGGGTTAATCCCCACGAAGAGGAGGTTGAGTGTCGTCGGCAGGAGATCGTCAACGTACGCGCCCTGAAAGGGGGCGAGTTCCGCCTTCGTTGGCCGTCGTCCGATGATGTAGGGAACGGCAGGTTTCACGGTTAGATCGTTGCGAGATCTTCAGGCGAGAGCTTGCGATGCTCGATTCCGGCGAACCCGTCGGAGGCTGTGTAGGTGTCCTCTCC
>JBAXGZ010000096.1:0-8404 GCA_037139155.1 Actinomycetes bacterium
CGGCCGGCGAGTTGCATCCGATCGCGATCGATCTGCCCGAGATGATCCTCGATCCTCGCAATAACTCTTCGGGCCGATGCCGAGAGAGAGTGATCAAGCACGTTCACGGGGGCTTCGAGTCTCGGCCCTAGTTCCTCGTCGTGTTCCTGAGCCACATAGAAGCGGTTCAGTCCATCAAAAAGAACAAATCGGTAGCCGTTCTCGGTCAGGTGATGTTCCCACTCGGTATGTCGAGATGCCGGAATCGGTCGAGACCCCAAATCGCTGAAATCCCGCTCGTCTGCATTCACCGGTTCGATCGATTCGACCACGATGACCCACGGACGATGACAAGAAAAGTCGGCCCCTGAGAGCACACGCTCTTCAGCGCCCTCAACGTCAATCTTGAGGAAATGGATCTCACCATCGACATACTCGTTCCACACCGAGGCGAGAGTCCGAACCGGAACCACGACGCCGTCGACCATCAATCCCGATTGGCGATAGTGCTCGGCCGCAGCGCGATCGGCTGTGCTCAAACTTCTGCCTTCACCCACGGCGAAGTACTCACGCTCACCATCGGACTCCTCGAGGGCGATCCGGAGATTGACGTCACGGGGGCGTTGCTCGCAAAGATGGGTAAACACCGGCTCC
Organism: Actinomycetes bacterium; assembly: GCA_037139155.1. Lineage (GTDB taxonomy): Bacteria > Actinomycetota > Acidimicrobiia > Acidimicrobiales > Acidimicrobilacustridaceae > Acidimicrobilacustris. Next base: position 634 of record JBAXGZ010000096.1, read on the forward strand.
ATGGGCTCGATGTTCATTCCGGTCCAACCAGCATCTGAAAAGACACGCGTCACTGAATCGGTGTCGGGATCGTTGGCGCCAGCGTCGATCCACCTCCCTTGAGGAATATGCCCGAGCGCGCGCCACAAAACAACGTCTTCGCCATTCTGTGCATACGACTCAAACATCATGTCCCCCGAATCCCGCACGACCGACCCCCCGATCGCTGACGCATCAGTTGGGCCAAACGCCCGAACTGGCCCAAAGGGCATGAACTAACTCCAGCAAACCTCAAGAATTTCTAGAAAATGACAGTAGTGCAGGACACATCGAGGCGTGCAGTCCAGTGAGAAACGACCTACTACCGCGGAACCCACCCACCGAGGGCGGGGAGAGGAAGATCGAGAGAAGTGACGATTCCCGGTCGGGCGTCACAGACCGATGCGACAGCATTCACCGCCGGCATCGCTGTCATCACCATGCCTAAGACCATGTAGTCGGTGAATGATTTCGCCTTGAAGTCAGCCGGCGGAAACACTTCAAGCTTCGTTCGCACTGAGGGCATCCCATCGATCTCGACGATGTAGCCATGTTCAACCTTCCAATCGGGCTCAAGGGTGCGTCCCTTGCGCCAGCGAACATCGCACGACACCAATTTGCGATCTCCGATCCAGCCCTGCCAACTCGCAGCGACTCCAGCGACGCAACCGGCGTCAATCGACCACGATCCGAGATCAAGATCTTCAGTAGTGATGGCGTACTCGGTCTCGCATCGAACCTCATCGAACTCCACGCCAAGCGCTTCGCCCATCAGATACACCGCGTCGCCGAAGACCGCCGTTCCCTTTTGCGTCATCGCCGAAAGATTGGGGTCATCGGGGTAGAGCCCGTACCCGACAGACTTTTCCGTGTCTCCAGAGTCGTAACCGGTTGAGTCGACCGATTCCAACATGCGAATCGAATCAATGCGATCACAGACTCCGGCAGAAACAATCCCGAGCAAATTGGCCATGCCGGGGTTCATTCCGGATCCAAAAATCGAAGAGTTACCTCGTGCACAAGCGTCAAGAATGCGCTGACGATCGGCGCCGAGCGCGTGGCCAGTGATGAAGCCCGCAGTCGCGGTGATGTTGATGCCACTCTCGAGGATTCGCACCATGTGTTTGATATCGGGCCACTTTGGGTTATAGATCACGCAATCGGGGCGCAACGCAAGCAAAGCTTCGACATCGTTCGTCGCAAGGATCCCGATCGGTTCGATGCCACACAGTTCACCGACATCCCGACCCACCTTGTCCGATCCCCATGCGTAACATCCGACGATCTCAAGTTGGGGATTCGCTACCGAAGCGATCACCGAACGTTGGCCGACATTTCCGGTGGTCCACTGCACTACGCGATACACCCGTGACGACATCTCACTCCCCCGATCTGTTGCGACCACCGTGGCCGACCCATTCTGAGGGTAGGCCGAGACGGCTCAGCGCGTGGAGATTACGAGCGTGCCACCAGCCAAATCCGGCCAACCCCGATGCAATTGGCCACCCACCCCGGTCCCGAACACGAGGACGACTGCAGCAATGCTGAATGGACCCAACGGCAGGGCGAGAACCGACCAGGGAAGGAGCGCCCGAAGAAAGGATTGGGTTGGCCCCGGTCGACCACCGTCGAGGTAACGAACGACTTTCATGCCGAAGAGCATTTTCCCGAGAGTCCGCTGGGCCAGCAGCACCGAGAGGAAGTCGTAGAGCACCCCCACAGTGAGGGCCGCGGGAATCAACCAGACGGGAACGTTGAGTTGGAGTTGCCCATCAACCGTTGAGGCACTCACTGCGATCACGACAAGCGCAGGCAGGGCAATCAAGGACAGGTCGAGTCCGCGAGCGCCGAAACGAGGACCGGGCGCGGCCAAACTGAACGGACCCGTCTTCGGAAAATCTTTGGCCGTCGGCACCTTTCGAGGGGCACCGATCGGATCGGTCTGCTCATTCGGCGGCATCAGACAGCGCCTCGGCCATAGAAGGATGCACGAAGAGCGACTCGTGAAGGTCAGACACCCGTAGGCCCGCGCTGACCGCCAGTGCAACGACAGAGATGAGTTCGGCTGCATGACGGCCGACGATCGAACCACCGAGCACAACACCGGTTGCAGGGTCCGAGATGATCTTCACGAAGCCGCGAGCGTCGTCCTCGATCAGAGCTTTGGCATTGGCAGAAAAGGGAACCTTGGTGACACGTATCTTGCGACCCATTGCGAAGGCGTCGGCCTCGGCCAAGCCAACATCGGCGATTTCCGGTTCAGTGAAGATTGCGCTTGCGGCTTTTTCGTAATCAATGTGTCGATGCGGACCGACATGCAGTCCCATCGCGTGCTCGGCAATTTTTCGTCCCTGCAGCGACGCCACCGAAGAGAGCGGGAGTTTCCCGGAGATGTCGCCGGCTGCGTACACACGTGGAACTGTCGACTGGCAGTTGTGATCAATCGTCACATAGCCATCGACAAGTTCGACACCGATTTCGGCTAACCCGAGCGAATCGGTGTTGGGAATTGAACCGATTGCCAACAACGCGTGAGATCCGTTCACGACTCGACCATCGTCACATTCGATCGTGACGCCACCGCCATGAACCGAGCCACTGCGAGCGCGCGCCCCTTTCAACAAGTGCACCCCGCGAGCGAGAAAGTCGGCTTCAAGAGCCGCAGCGACCTCGGGATCTTTGAGAGGAAGCACTTGCTGTCGACTGACAATCAAGGTCACATCACTGCCGAACGACTTGAACATGTGCACGAACTCAACCCCGGTGACCCCCGATCCGATGACAATCAGGTGCTCGGGAATCGTCGATGGCGGATAAGCGTCGCGGGTCGTAAGCATCCGTTCACCGTCGACATGGGCCCAATCAGGGATCCGGGGGCGACTGCCGGTTGATAGCAGCACGATGTCGGCTTCGATCTCGATGGGACCATTAGCAGTGTCAGCGATGACCTCGTTTGGCCCCACCATGCGCCCGGTTCCACGAACGAGCGATACCCCTTGGCTCTCAAGCAACGTCGTGGTCGAGGACTCGAGTCGGGCGCTGATGGTGGCGATGCGATGTCGGAGGGCGTTGAGATCAAGGGTGGCGGAAACGTCGGTGAGACCCATCCGCTGCGCATCGTTGATCGTGCCCAGTGCCCCGCCCGTGGCGATCATCGCTTTGGAAGGGATGCAGTCACGAAGATGAGCCGCACCACCAACGAGATCCCGCTCGATCATCGTTACCTCAGCTCCGAAACGAGCCGCATAGGTCGCAGCGGTATTGCCCGCCGGCCCTCCTCCAATGATCACGAATCGCTTCGCCATAGAACCTGAGGCTACCGGTCGGTTCCGGGACACACTGCGAGATCGATCATCCTCGAACAGAGTTCACACAGAAGCCATGAACGGTCAGTGCGGTTGTCGTGCCACCGGCAGGAGCCGATGATCAGAGGTGAACAGTCGACGCGTCAGACCGAGTCCGATCACCGTCACACTCGTGGCCACCGACCCGAGGATCAAGTACATGATCGCGAGTTGAACCGTAACGGCATCGACTGCATCGACTCCGGCCAGCACCAATCCGGTCATTGCCCCCGGGAGAAAGATCAACCCGACCGCCTTCGTTGACTCAATCTGCGGGATAAGGGCCGTGCGCAACGCAGATCGTACATAGGGGCGCGCCGCGTCGGACCAGGGCAGTCCCAGCGCGAGTCGAGCCTCCACTTCGTCACGCTTGTCGGAAAACTCCCCCACGATCCGACGGCCGACAAGGACACAGGCCGTCATCGAATTGCCGATCATCATCCCGGCGAGCGGAACGATCGTCCGACCCTCGAGCGGGAAGATCCCGAAACCGAAGATCACAGAAAGGCTTACGACCACCACCGAAAGCATTGACACTGTGCCAAGCAGAAGGATGCCAGGAACTTCTTTGGCACGACTGCGGATCGTCACACCTGCGAAGGTGATCATGATCGCGACCCAAAGCCACGCCCACCACACCGATGCTTTGGAGTCGAGAATGAGACGCAGGGCAAAACCCACCAACAACAACTGCACTGCCGCACGAGCGACAGACCACAGGATCGAGCGCGTGAGGTGGAGTCGCTGTGAGAACGACAGCCCAAGCGCTACGGCAACCAGAATTGTGGACGAGACAACGCCAGCCCAACCGATCGCCGTCGAGTTCACTGTTCAACTCCAGTTCCGGACTGTCCCAGGTAGCGCTCGGCCTCCATCGGGTTCGCGTTCCGGCCATCGATCAGAACAACGATCTGATCAGCAACTCTCCGCGCTTGGTCGAGGTCATGACTCACCCAGATCACACCTAAGCCTTCTCGCGTGAGATCGCGGGCGAGGCCTTCAATGGCGAATCGATTTTCGGGATCGAGCGCCGACGTCGGCTCATCCATCAGAAGCACTTCTGGTCGAGTCAAGAGAGCACGGGCAAGGCACATGCGCTGGCATTCACCTCCGGAGAGTTCATCGGCCGACCGTTCAAGGAATGACTCACCCAGTCCCACGCGTTCGAGCACGGTGGCCAACTCGGCGTCGGTGGCCTCAGACGCGGCAACGTAGAGATTCTGTTGCACCGAGCCGGCAAACGGCACTGGCTTTTGAAAGATCATCCCAACACGGCGACGAAGAACAAGAGGATCCATCTGTGAGATGTCGGTCCCCCGAAATCGGACGATCCCGGCGCTGGGGAGCTCAAGCCCATTCCCGAGACGCAATAGCGTCGACTTCCCCGCACCCGAGGGCCCGGCAACCACAGTCACCGATGCGGCCGGAACCGCCAGCGAGACCCGATCCAACCGCGGCTGACCACCGGCTCCAGCCAATGAGACGCCGTCGAATTCAAGAACCATTGCCGGAGCGTCCTCCGGTGTGTCCGTCGCTGCCCGCTCATCCCCCATAGACGCCAGCATGACACCCGCGCGCCGTCCCTCTTAGTCTGAAGGGGTGACTTCCTCAGAACAGTTCCCCACCGCCTGGGCCGATGCGGCCTCGAAAGACCTCAAGGGCGCCGATCCCGCTGACCTGACTTGGGACACCCCCGAGGGCATTGCGGTCAAGCCCATCTATACCGCCGCCGATCTCGAAGGGCTCGGTGACGTCGACACGCTCCCAGGCTTCGCCCCCTACACCCGAGGGGTTCGGGCGACCATGTACACAAATCGCCCGTGGACGATCCGCCAGTACGCAGGTTTCTCCACTGCCCAAGAGTCAAATGCCTTCTACCGCCGCAACCTCGCTGCCGGACAGATGGGACTTTCCGTAGCATTCGATCTCGCCACCCACCGTGGCTACGACTCAGACCATCCGAACGTCCTCGGCGATGTCGGCAAAGCCGGAGTCGCCATTGATTCGGTCGAAGACATGAAGATTCTGTTCGAGGACATCCCCCTCGATCAGATGAGCGTTTCGATGACAATGAACGGTGCGGTCATTCCGATTCTGGCGATGTTCGTCGTCGCTGGTGAAGAGCAGGGCGTAGACCGAGCCCTGTTGGCTGGAACGATCCAGAACGACATCCTCAAAGAGTTCATGGTTCGCAACACCTACATCTACCCGCCAGCACCGAGCATGCGGATCATCGCCGACATCATCGACTACACGGCGAACGAAATGCCGAAGTTCAACTCGATTTCGATCTCCGGATACCACATGCAAGAAGCCGGAGCGACTGCGGTGCAGGAACTCGCCTTCACCATTGCCGATGGCAAGGAATACGTGCGCGCTGCTCTGGCCAAGGGGCTCGATGTTGATCTCTTCGCTGGCCGACTTTCGTTCTTCTTCGCAATAGGAATGAACTTCTTCATGGAGGTTGCGAAACTCCGTGCCGCACGAGTTCTCTGGCACCGAGTGATGAGCGAGTTCGAGCCCAAGAAGGCGGGCTCTCTGATGCTCCGCACTCATTGCCAGACCTCGGGTGTTTCACTGACCGAACAAGACCCCTACAACAACGTGGTGCGCACAACCATCGAGGCACTGGCTGCCGTCCTCGGTGGAACGCAAAGTCTCCACACAAACTCCTTCGACGAGGCGCTCGGATTGCCGACTGATTTCAGCGCCCGAATCGCGCGTAATACACAACTCATTCTCGCTGAGGAATCAGGAGTCACCAGCACTGTCGATCCGCTTGGGGGCTCGTACTACATCGAGTCGCTCACGAAATCGCTTGTCGATGAAGCATGGAAACTGATCGGCGAGGTCGAGGAACTTGGCGGTATGACCAAGGCAGTCGAATCAGGAATGCCGAAGTTGCGTATCGAGGAATCGGCCGCTCGAAAGCAAGCTCGTATCGATCGACGTGAAGACACCGTTGTCGGCGTGAACAAATACGTACCGGAGAACGTCGAGATGGTCGACGTACTCGACATCGACAACACCAAGGTTCGAGAGGAACAACTGGCAAAGTTGGCCACAGTGCGTGCGACCCGCGACGACGCTGCCTGCGCCGCGGCACTTGCTGCACTCACCGAAGGCGCACGAACCGATGGCAACTTGCTCGCTCTTGCCATCGAGGCAGCCCGCTCCCGTGCCACGCTCGGCGAGATCTCCGACGCTATGGAGGCCGTATTCGGACGCCACAAGGCCGAAGTCCGTACCATTGCCGGTGTGTACGCAAAGGCCTACGAAGGTGATGAAGATTTCACTGCACTGCAGGGAGAGATCGAGGCCTTCGCCAAGGTCGAGGGACGACGCCCACGCATGCTTGTAGCCAAAATGGGCCAAGACGGCCACGACCGCGGCGCCAAGGTCATCGCAACAGCATTTGCCGACCTCGGCTTCGACGTCGACATGGGTCCGCTGTTCCAGACCCCGGCAGAGGCGGCGCGAGACGCCATCGAGAACGATGTCCACGTCGTCGGTGTTTCCAGCCAGGCTGCTGGCCACAAGACTCTCGTACCCATGCTGATCGAGGAACTGCGAAATGCCGGTGCCACCAACATCCTTGTGGTGTGCGGCGGAGTGATTCCCCCTCAGGACTACGACATGCTCAACGAGGCTGGCGTGGCCGCAATCTTTGGTCCGGGAACGAACATTCCTTCCGCCGCCCGCAAGGTGCTGGCGCTCATCTCCGCCCAGAGTCCAAATACGTGACTGAAAGCGCCGAGAACGCTTCGTCTCTCATCGAGGGGATCCGAGCGGGAGATCGGCGTTCGTTGGCTCGCGCCATCACCTTCGCTGAATCAACGCGAGCCGAGCATCGTTCGGTGGCCGACCTAGTGCTCGACGCGGTCCTGCCGGCAACCGGTAACGCAGTTCGGCTCGGGATTTCCGGACCGCCCGGGGTTGGCAAGTCGACATTCATCGAGGCCTTCGGGTCGCACATCATCGACCAAGGCCACCGGCTCGCAGTACTCGCCGTCGACCCATCCAGCCGACGCACTGGCGGCTCCATCCTCGGCGACAAAACTCGGATGGGCGAACTCGTCAATCGTCCGGAAGCGTTCATTCGTCCATCGCCGGGCGGGTCGCAACTAGGCGGAGTTGCCCGGCGAACCCGTGAGGCCATGCTGCTTTGCGAGGCTGCGGGCTTCGACGTCGTGATCATCGAGACCATCGGTGTTGGCCAATCTGAAGTCGCTGTCTCCGACATGGTGGATCTCTTCGCGCTCCTCGTTTCTCCAGGCGGCGGCGACGAACTGCAGGGCATTAAGCGCGGCATCATGGAATTGGCTGATCTCGTCATCGTGAACAAGGCCGATGGCGATCTTGCGGCCGCTGCAGCTCGAACTCGAGGCGACTATGCCAGCGCGGTTCAC
>JBAXGZ010000097.1:0-8305 GCA_037139155.1 Actinomycetes bacterium
ATTGAAACCACGGTTCCGCGCTATCGACCGTCAAGGAATCCGGACGAAAGTAGGAGAAGAGATTGGTGAGCAGATATCTAACCCCGGTAAGTTTGCCGCCATTGAGTTCGCGGTACTTGAGGAACACGGTGTCGTAATTGACGTAGCTATTGATCGGGGGCAGCGGTGCGCCAAACTTGTTCAGGTTGATTGCCACAGCAGTGCCAATAGGCAGAAACATCAGAACCGCGATTTTGGTCAGGATCGCTCTGGTCAACTGGCCGTTCCAAAAGAAAAAAAGAAGCACCCCGAATCCGGCGATGGCACTAACAGGAAGTGCGGTCGGGCGACAACCAGTCGCAGCCACCAACCCAAAAATGGCAAACACGAGTTGAGAGTTCTTTCGGTCGCGGCTCCATCTCCACATCATGTTGGTGAAGAGGCAGAGACCTGCCACCATCCAACCGAGAGACTCTTGATAAAAGTACGGCTGCCCGAGGAAGAGCAACACGCTTGCCGGGCCCAGAAGAACAGCACAGAGGACTAACCACGCGGCCTCGCGCGTTTCCGATCCCTTTCCCTTGAACGGTTGTCGTTCCAAAAGAACCTTACGGACGAGATCCATCGAAAACCAGTAAGACACCCCGATTGATGCAGTGAGGAACGCTGGGGTGTACCCGCTGTTGTCGTTGCCTAAGAGGACAACAAAGGGCAAGCGGATGACGCTCGGGAAGACACCGAAATAACCGAAGCACTCACCACCCGAATACACACACTCGCCTCTGAATCCATTCGGGTCAGTATTTAGCCCTCCGAAGAGGGCTGGGTCGACATTGAGCCGACCGTGAAGGATGGCATCGGCCTGGAGCCAAAAAAACTGCGGCGAGATGATCCACCGCATCGATCGGTAATCCGGCGCAAAGGTGCCGTTGGTGATCACCCAGTAGAAGTAGAGAACAAAGGCGAGGGTTGCCACGGGGACAAACCACCGGGACCGGACCGCGCCGCCAAACACCGTTCCCCCCGCTGCCCCCGCTGGCCACATCGAACTCGATCGCGAATCTTCCTCGACGTGAACCATTCAATGCCACCCCTCGCTGCAGCCTGCTGTACTCCGAAAGAACCTCGTGAGCATAGGCCCGTCTACAACAAGCGCCGCAGGTACGGGTCAGAATCACGCAACAGCCGCCCTCTACAGATCAAACCCTTTCGAACTTGAAGCAGAACTCCTCTTCGTCAACTTTCTCAACTGTCGTCGTTCTCAATCACGACAACTACACGACCTCTGATTCACCAAGTTGCCTGCAATTTTGACCTACGCTTACCACAGAGTTTTTCCTTGCATCCGCTCCGATTCTGGACCGAAAAAGTTCTCGTCGAGGAGCAACCGAGTTGCGAATCCTCCCCGCTACAGAACCTTCCCGATGACTTCAGAATCCGCTCCCAAATCAGAATCAACCGAAGGCGGTCTCCGCCTTTCAGTGGTGATCCCGGCGTTCAATTCACGAGCGAGTATCGAGGCCAGCATCAAGGCGGTAGTGCGGGCCGCTGGTCCGGACGACGAAATCTTCCTTGTTGACGACGGCTCAACCGATGGTTGTGTAGCGACTCTCGATCAAGATCTGCTCGCACGAATTACGGCGATCACCAGCCCCACAAACATTGGCCGCGGCCCGGCCCGAAATCTCGGGGCCCGTTTGGCCACCGGCGAGGTCTTGGTCTTCGTCGACTCCGATGTGGCGATCGAAGAGTCGGCCCTCGAACGATTCCGTGCGGCGTTTATGGCAAACCCCGAACGAGCCGCAATCATCGGTGCCTACGACGATCACCCCCATGACACCGGTCGGATCAGCCAGTACCGAAATCTCCTCCACCACCACGTGCATCACACTCACGGTTCGTTCGCTTCGCATTTTTGGACCGGTATCGGTGCTGTTCGAAAAGACGTGTTCTTCGAGGTGGGCGGACTCGATACCGGGGAATGGGCTCGAGAAATCGAGGACGTCGAATTCGGGCACCGAATCGTCGATGCGGGGTACGACATCGAAGTCATGCCTGACATCTGCGGAACGCACTACAAGTCATTTACCCTTCGATCAATGGTGCGGCTCGACCTCAGGAATCGAGCTATCCCATGGTCGCATCTCATGATCGCCAGTCGGTTTCGCTCCGATCCGTTCGTGACGTCACCCCCTCAGGTGTTGTCGGCTCTGGCTGTGGCGATCGTGCTCCTCGCTCTTCTTGTCACTCCGTTCTTCCCAGTTGCGGGTTGGGGAGCGCTCATCGCATTCATTGCATTCCTCATTGTCAACGCCAGCCTTTGGAAAATGCTCGCCGAACGACGCAGTTTCCTGTTCGCACTTCTTTGCATCCCTCTCCACTTCATCCATACTGCGATCTCCGGGTTCGGATTCGTGATCGCCATTGGACAACGCCTGTGGGAGGCAGTGCTCGGTCGAAGGTAGAGCGATCGTGCGAGACGCCGAAAGAACCGACAAAGTTCCAAAGTCCCCGAGAGCCCCGTCTGACTCCTCAGCCCCGATCCGCAGACCTCGCCTGTAAAGGTCAGAGTGTGAGTGCGATGATTGTGCGGTGAACGTTCGCCCCAAGGTTTCAAGAAGGGCATCGGCCACAGGTGTCTCCAGTATCTTGGCCATCACTGGAGTTGTCGTGCTCGTGGATCTCGGCATACTCGCCGGCCTCCTTTCGTCGGCAAAGCCCACGGGCTCCGTCATCGCCGATTCCTTTTGGAACATTGGATTCGTCTTGGTTGCGATGGCCGCAGCGTCTCGGGCGAAACGAATTCCAGTTTTGTGGATGTTGGGCCTATCGGCAGTACTTGGAGTAAGCGGAACTCGCGTCGGAATCATTTTTGGGTTCGCTGCGCTTGCCGTTGCTTTCTGTCTCGCCCTCATTCCACCTTCCAGTGAACACGGTGCTCGCTTCGCGGGTGCGGTCGCCGGACTGGTTGCTGCGGTCGCCATCGTTAACGGACCGTCATTCGGACCGGTCGGCGTGCCAACCGCCGTTGCCGCGCTTGCAATCGTCCCCGTCTTTGTCTCGGCCTGGCTCACAACCTCCGGCCGTCTCCGAACCTCAGTCGCAATTGTCATTGGGCTACTCCTCGCCCTAACCGCCATCGCCATTTCCACCGCTGTCCTTGCCGCACTCAGTGTCCGACAACCACTCGCCAATGCTGAGTCACAGTCGCGGGCAGCGCTAACGCAACTCTCCGATGGCGACACTGTGGTTGCGGCAACAAGCTTCACCGACGCTGCCGGACAGTTCGACGAAGTACACGACGCTGCGAGCGGACCACTCGGATGGTTGGGGCGTGCGGTACCAGTGGTCGCCCAACATCTCACGGCTATGCGCGACGTGAGCGCCGCCGGAGCCGCGCTCGCGACAACCGCAAGCGAAGCTGCTTCCACGGCCGATTGGCGCAACCTGACTGCAATTGGTGGGCGGGTGAATCTGGTGACTATTGAAGCGATGCGAGAACCTGCAGCTGCCGCTGCCGCGGCAACGACCGCTGCGCTCGCCACCATCAACAGCGTGAGGTCACCATGGCTCATCGGCCCGGTGACCTCACGTCTTGATTCACTCAAACGCGAAGTCACAAATGCCGAGGGACAAGCTCGCCTTGCATCATCAGGACTCGATATCGCTCCAGATTTACTCGGAGGAAACGGGCAGCGTCGCTATCTACTCGCACTTGCGACTCCAGGTGAGAGTCGCGACGGTGGCGGATTCGTCGGTTCGTTCGGAATCATGACGGCGACTGACGGCGCACTCTCATTCGATTCATCACGAACAACTAGAGACCTCGCATCGCCGAGATCACGAGCGGGAGAATTCGCGCTCCCCCCTGATTGGGAAACACGATATGGATCGCTCCATGTCGGGATGTTTCCCGGCAATCTCTCTGCCAGCCCTTCATGGCCGAACGACGCCTTCGTCGCCGGCCAGATCGCTGCGCTCAATCCCGATGTTGGAGCGGTTGACGGAGTGCTCTACGCCGACCCAATCGCCCTTGCCGCCCTCCTCGAACTGACCGGTCCGGTGCGGGTCCCATCTCTCGGTAGAAACCTCGATTCCACAAACGTGGTTGAGTATCTACTCCTTGAGCAATACGTCCGCTTCACGTCCGACAACGCGCAGCGCCTCGATGCCCTAAGCGATGTCACCAGCGCCGTCTTCGACGCTCTAACGAACCAGCCCCTTCCTGGTTTGAGTCGATTGGGATCAGTCCTCGGACCCGTCGTCGCCGGCGGACACCTCCGACTCGCAACTTTCGCTTCACCAGCCGAATCCGCGTTTCTCGACGACATTGGACTGAGTGGCGAGTGGAAAACACGCCCTGGTGCTGATTATTTCTCACTCCGATCAGCCAACATGCTGCCCACCAAGATCGACTATTTCATGACTCGAGACATTTCAATCAGGACCGAATTCGATCCGACGACCGGCGAAGTGCACTCTCGAGTGCAAGCAATAATCAAAAACTCAGCCCCCACTCGGGGTCTTCCCGGTTATGTGATCGGAACAGGGCTGCTCGCTCCAACTGGAACGAACAAGAACCTCCTTGCCCTCTATTCACCGCTCGGGGTCGATGCAATAACAATCGACGGAGTCCCCGCCGGTGCACAGGTTCAGTCCGAGTTCGGAGGTTGGGTCTACTCGGTTCCGATCACCATTGCACCTGGTGCAAGCGTCACAGTCACGTGGGACCTCAGCGGCTTGATCGACGCTGGGCCGATGTATCGGCTTGACGTCATCCCGCCGGCGTTGGCTGTCCCCGACCAGGTGCACATCACCGTGGAAGGCGCAGATCCAACCGCGGTGATGGACGGTCCACTCCTTGCGACAGAAAAGTTCGACGTTCTGATTCCGAATCGCTAACGATGCAACTCACATCGCTTACCAGCGCAATCCATCAAGTACTCCTCTTTTGCGAGTTGGATTCGCATATTTGTAAGGCCCATAAAGGAAACCTGAGCATGGGTCCCTTGCTGCCACCAGCTTTCGCAAGTAGTTTCAAGTCATGCGAACAACCGGCCGGCAGATTCGAATGGTACTTGGGCTCGTTGCCCTGACGTTCGTGCTGAGCGGTTCGATGCTCTTCGGCGGAAGCACCATCGCTGGTTCGTTGTCCTATACCCCTCCCGTAATCGACACCAAGCCAGTTACTCCCCCGTCAGGTCCGATGACTCTCACGGGAGCTGGATTCATCCCCAACTCCACCATCGAAATCTTCCTTAATGGCGTGCCGTTGGGCACCACGACGGCGTCGCCGACTGGAACGTTCTCGTTCAACTTTCAGGCTCCGCCGAATCTCGGAACATTTGAAGTCAGTGCTACCGATGGAACCAATGACCTCACCACGAGTTTCCGGGTTGTCGCCGATGGCGGTGGCGGCGGCGGGCTTCCCTTCACCGGAAGTTCGTCCTCTTCGTGGCTGACTCAAATCGGAGTTGGTCTCCTTGCGGCCGGTGCGATCATCGTGGCTCTTGTGCGATCAAAGGCCCGAAAGTCCGATCAAGAGAAAATCGACATCAACGCCTAAACACAGGTGGGCTGGGCATCGGTGTTCCGATTGCCATGTTGGTTCGGTAGTGCGTTGTCCAAAAATCCTCTCAAGAACCCCGTTCGTTGATTCCCACCCTTTCCTTGCGTCCCTGACGGAACCCTCTGCGCAGGGCAAGAAACGACCAGGCGGTAACGGCAATCCTCCGGGGAGAACGGAGAGTGGACCGCAGCAGATCTATGTCGGTCGATGCCACGGTCCCAATACCGGTGAGCTGATGCTTCAAAATAACGCGTGCCGCGCCACGCGAGTAGCCAGCGCGCTGACGGGCGATTGAACGAAACGTCGATCGGGGTCGATAGCGAACAATCGCCGAGTCATCATGCACAAGGCCGTACTCCACCGATCGCCGCACATCATCGTTCCCGTTCTCGCTGAGTTGGAGAAGGCGAATACATAGATCAACCTCCTCGCCGCCGGCGCCGAGGAACGACTCATCGAATCCCCCCGCCGCCTCAAAGAGCGATCGATCAATACCCAACGACGCGCTCACCACGAATGGGGCAACTCCATAGAACAGATGAAGCGAGGAGCGATCCATCTCCTCGTAATAGGGCCGAGCCCATCGAGGGCAGAGTTGCCATTCAACGCGCATTGGCGATCCGGCAACGCCGGACTGTTGCACCTGCACTGACATCAACCGCACCCAACCAGGCCCGACGACGTCGTCGGCGTCGCAGAACAGAAGGATTGCGCCAGTGCAACTGGCCGCACCGACATTGCGAGCGGCGGCAGCTCCCCGCATCGGTCGCTCCACCGAGGTGATTGAAAGTCGGTCTTGGTAGGACGCAACCAACGTTGCCCCGGGATCGTCGAGGTCGAGCACTACTACCACCGCGAATTCTGGCGCGTTGTCTTGTTCGACGAGCGCGTCGAGTTGGCGTGCCAGTAAAGCTCCGGCGCGCTGTGCCGGTATCACGACACGTATCGCAGGGCTAGGGGACGCGCCCGTGGCCATCAGTCGCTGATCATCTCCACTACTGAGGAACCATTCTGCGATGGTTCGGCAGTGTCAATAAGCGTCGCCCGTGTCAGATCGTGGAGGGATTCGTCACCCATGATTTGTTCCACCGAGCCCGAGGCGACGATCCGACCTCGATCGACCACGATGAGTCGATCGCAAACGTCGACAGTGGACATGCGGTGCGTGACCATCACGAGTGCGACTGAACCACGCAGGTTCTCCATTGTCACTCGCAAACTGCGTTCTGATCGTGGATCGAGCGCGCTTGTCGGCTCGTCGAGAATGAGAAACTTCGGCTTGCCAGCTAGGGCACGAGCAATCGCCAAACGTTGCTTCTGCCCTACCGACACACCCGAACCCTGAGGACCGAGTTTGGTAGCGAATCCCTGCGGAAGCCGTTCGATTTCGTGCAAAAGATTCGCGTCGCGAGCTGCGGCGATCACCGATTCGTCGTCGATCCAGTCCCGATAGAAGCGAATGTTGTCGCGCACTGTTCCCTCGATGAGGTGGGGTTCCTGTGGAACGATCGCAACGACACGTGTCCAACTTGCTTCCGAAAACTCATCGACGTCGCATCCGTCTGCCGAGACAGACCCCAATGTCGCCTCGCGAAGTCGAGCAATGATCTTGACCATGGTGGTCTTTCCCGCACCCGACGGGCCAATAATTCCCAGCGATTCGCCCATGAAGAGATCAAGCGTGACCGAATCAAGCGCTCGCTCCCCCGGCTTGTACTCATAGGAGACATCTTTGAGATTCAGCACTCCAATCGACTGCAGTTCGCGGTCACCGAAGATTTTGACCTCAGCATCAAGAGCCGAAATGCGGTCATCGAAAAGTTCGACGATCGGCCCGAGTTCATCGAGCCGATTTCGAGACTGCTGCAACTGATTCGCTGCGGTCAGGGCTCGTGCGACAAGCAGAGCCACGGTCGAGATTCCCACGAATTCGACAGTGCGACTTCCGTAGATGACGCTCACTGCTACAACAAGGAACATCACGACGATGTCACTATGCAGTAGCCAGACGTAGAGCGAAAGGAACAACGCTCGTCTTCGGGCCGCGGCCGCTTCGGTGTTTAACTCGTCAAGATCCACAGTCACCGAACCAAAAACGCCGAAGGCGCGCAACTCTCGCGAAACCAGAGTGACCTCGCCCAGTTTCTCCGCCAGCAGAACCGACGCATCGGCCGACCGCCGAGACTCAGAGCGAACTCGCCGACCCAGTGGGCGGAGGAGCAGCGTGAGAAGAACTGCAAAAACCACAACTACTCCGACCGATACCGCACTAACTGTCAAAGCAATACCGAGGATCGTTACGACCATGAGCGTTGCCGTGATCAGTTCGGCCATGGCTAAAGAACTGTCGGAAACAGTATTCGCCATGGAAATTGTTTCCTGCAACGAACCCTGACGCTCGCCCTGTTGGTGCTCCCATCGGGCATCAACATGAGCCTTGTAGGCCCTTCTGCGGCCCGCGGCCAAAACCTCAGTCGCGAGTCTCGCAGCGTTTGAGGAGGTCAGTAGGTGGAGCGCAGCGGCGAAGACAACCAACGCAATGGTGATGACAATGGTCGCCCCCTCTCCGAGCGACGACCCGAGAAACGGAATCCGCACGGGGTTGACATCAACATTGGCGGCTTCAAGGGCCATGCGGACCACCAGCACAACGAGAATGCCATCAGCAAGGCCAGAGAGAAAGCCGCAGAATGCGATCCATCCGATTGCGACCCGAGGGCGGTTGATGAGAGGCCCCAAGACACGCAGGATGTTTCG
>JBAXGZ010000098.1:0-8290 GCA_037139155.1 Actinomycetes bacterium
ATTGCCGCATGTACCTCTTCTTGGCCCTCTCCAGCGGCGTGCTCTGGGGTGTGTGGGGATTCGGATACGGAAGATACGGGCGCGTGATGTCGCGCTACAGCGTCCTTCTGTTCAGTGCATCCGGCGCAGCTCTGACTTTTCTCGTCGCCGGACTTGTTCGCCACGACATCAGAATTGACTCGATCGACGTCCGCGACGGCTTGCTCGGCGGATTCCTGAATCTCCTTGGTTCTGTGCTGTTACTCAAAGCGCTCACGATGGGCAAGATTGGAGTCGCCTCGGGAGTGAACGCCGCGTACGTGCTCATACCAATCGGCTACTCGCTCACCATCGGCGAAACGATTTCCGCCAACGAGATCGCTGGTGGTCTCGTCATCATCATCGGTCTGGCGATTTTCTTTCTCCAGAAAGAGGGCGCTTCTGCGCCGGGCAGAAGGCCGCTGGCTTCCGTTGCTCTCGCCCTCGCATCGGCGATCTTCTACGGCGCTGCTGTCGTCGTGCTGGACGTCGGGACTAGGGACAACCTCTACGGAACGCTATTTCTAGGTCAACTTCCGGTCATCGCAGTAAGCCTGTTGATGGTGGCGACGGCAAGATCATTCGGCGGAATGCGGACTCGCGACATCAGTCCGCTGCTGGGAACAGGCATTGCGCTCGGCTTGGCCGGAATCGCGTTCTATACCGCTGCCGATCATGGCGACCTCGGCATCGCCTCAGTTCTTTCCTCAACCAGCCCGGCCGTCACTGCGCTCCTCGCATTTCTGTTTCTGAAAGAGAAAATGATCAGAACCGAGATCGCTGCTCTTGGCGTCGTTCTCACAGGCGTGGCTTTGGTCGTCATCTGACAACGTCAGTTTGATTCCACTGGCCTTTCGACCGGCCTAGATCGCCCGAGCGATCACCACCCCACGGCGTTCGGGCCGTCGCAGAGAAACACCGCGTTCAGCGCCATCCTCCGGCAGCAACAGTGCTTGTTCAAGTTTCGTCTATGACTTCGAATTGAAACTGAACCCGCCCATGCCACTCATTACGAAGGAGCTGGTTCTTTGGCCGTGGCCGGTGGACTCGCGAGGAGGCGTCCGGTGAAGAGCTGCCACAGACTGCCGATGATGAGTGCGCCGATCACAAGATTGGCGACGACCATGCTCGCTACAGACAGCCAGTCGAAGAACCCGCCCATACCGCGAGCACGCGCAAGCACGATGTCGAAAGCCAGTGCGCCGATGCCGAAACTAAACGCCCAGTATGAGGTGTTGAACGGCTGTACGAGTAGCCAACGAAGATCGCGAACGATCACGAGCAAGCTGAACAGCCCGTATCCAATCAGCGCGAGAGCGACGTTGTCAGGAACTCCACCCTTCGGACCTCCCGTGATGAACAGATAGGCCATGCACGCCACTGCGGGTGGGGCGAGAAGAATTCCAATGGTGGCTCGTTGGGCCGGGGGAAGTGGAGCGCTGAAGGCGAGCCGAAATCCGATCTTGGATTCGAGCATGAGCCAACAGAACACGCCTGCACCGAAAAGCAAAATCGCAAGTGTGTGGAAACCCAGGAACGCGGCAACGAATGAGGCCACGAGGTTGGCGGCCACCGTCGGTAGATAGGCAGCGGGAGTGAACGTGGTGACGTCGATATCGCCGTGCCGAAGCCGAGCGGTGAAGTACGAGCCGAAGGCGAGCTCACCCACGAGAGCAACTGCGAAGATCACCACAGCGAGTCCATGCGAAAACTCGTCGGCGAGATAGGCAACGAGAAGGGTTGACACTCCGATAAGCGCGATGAAGCTGGACTGCACGGGATGTCGCAACTCCGCCAGAGCTACATCGCGTCGCAGCGCCCACTTCGCCATGATCAGAACCATGAGCACGGCCCACACGGCGGTGGCACTGATCATGATGATGTTGGGTACCACGGTGGTCGTGCCCCATGCGAAGTGTGCGGCGCGCCAGCAGTCACCAAGGGCGATAAGGCCAAGCACGATTCCGAAGAATGAAACTGGGATCAATGGAAGTCGATTTCGCATTTGCTTCCTAACAGTGGATGAGCGGGCGTCATGACCAGGCCAGTTTCTTCACGACAAGTGAGTGTTCTCTCCGTGGCGCCAGTACCACGAGCCAAGCGTTGATCTCCTCGGCCAGTGAGAGGGCGTGGATGATTCGGGAGACCGACTGGGCCTCAACAGGACGACGGCGGCGCCGCCACATCAACTGTTCAAGCAGTCTGACACAACCGACCTTCCATCCGACGCGTAATGAAATCGTCAGGAACCTGATCTACCCGGTGTACACGACTCCGACAGACATCCCCACCCTCGTAGCTCAGGGGAAAGGGCAGATGCGAAGTAGATTGAACCGTCCCTCACAATGATGCCGAGCGTCGTGGCTATCAATGACGTCGTCCTCGATGTGGTATTCACCACTCAGGAGACAACCGAAATGGAAATGCCCAACATCGTATGGTCGGTTGGTGGAACGGCTGCTGGGTCACGTGCCATCGAAGCAACCGTTTCCGGTATCGAAATCTGTCAATCCTGGAAGCAGGCAACCGAAACCGATGCAAAACAAGGAAGACGGTTAACGGAGAGCTCAGTTCCGCAATCCTCGACATCAGCGACACCGATCTACCTGCATCAAGTTTTCAGTGACGCCCCAGCACCTCGCCGTCTTCGCCTCGTTCGTCTTGCTGAGCCTGGTCCCCTGACCGCCAGCAGCCGGTAGAGGACTCAGTCCAACGCCGCAAAGATCCGTCGGGTCGTCGCCCGACGACGACGTTGATCGACTTCTCGATCCTTGGCCGCCTGGACGTCGGCGATGACATCGGCGACGAGTTCCTGCAGGAACTCGGTGTGTAGCACCAGTGCGTCCGGATCGAACTGTGCGTTCGGCAACCACTGGAGTCGCAGTTCGTCCCCGGCGGCGCGGTACTCGGGCAGGTACGCGCAGAACACGAAGCCGAGTTCGTCGAGACCAGCCGCCGCGACCGACAGCACGGGATCCCCCGCCGGCAGGCGGAGGTCGACGTGCACGACCTGGCCCTGCAGCGTCTGGAGATCGGCGGCGAGGACGTCGCCCAGATCACGCCCGATGGTGGTGACCATGATCGAGGCCACCGCCATCTCCCGATCAACCTCGACCACGCGCAGAGTGCGATCGGGCGCCTCCTCCAGCGATCGGGGACGCGGGGCCTCCACGGATCGGGGCAGGTCGTGCTGTTCGATCACCCGTCGCACGTAGTCGGCGACGAACGCCGGCGGGTGCACCGTCCTCTGCTCGGGAGGACGGATGAACATCACGCCCGGACGGACCGAGGCACGTTGCAGTCCGACGACGTCGTCGTTGAACCCCTCCTGTCGAAGGGCCGGTAGCCACCCGAGGAGGATCCCGCACTCGATCTGTCCCTCACCGAGACCGATGCGCTGCGTGATCGGATGGGTCGTGACCGCTTCGCTGTAACGGATGACGGGGCCCGGGTTCCGCTCCTTGCGATCGCGGATCGCAGACTCGGAGAGCTTGAGCAACAGGTTGCGACCGCGGTAGCGCGGGTCGGTGAACGCGCCGCCGACATGGACGATGTGTCCGTCATCGCTGAAGTCCTGCTCGAGATGGGCCACGATGTCGCCGGCAGGATTCACCGCCACGTACGAGTGCCAGTCCGCTGCGTCGACTCGAGAGGCCAGACGCTCGGGGAAGTAGTAGACGAGATCGGGATAGCCGTAGCCGTAGCAACTGTGGATGCCGCGGGAGAGCGCGAGGGCCTCGTCCGGCCGCATGCGCCGGTAGTGCAACTGCTCATCGGACGGCGCGAGATCGTCGCCGTCGACGCGCTCGTCACCGACGACCGTCTCGAGATGGGAGGGAAGGGCGACGTCCACCGTCACCCGGTTGCCGTGCGGGCCGGGAGGATCGATGCGGAGACCCTCGGCGACTCCTGCGTCGAGCAGGGCCGAGGCGACGGCTGGGAGCGAGGAGTGATCGGTCGGCGTCCCCTGATCACACACCGTGAGTCGGAGGAGCGTGCCCTCGAGTGTCCCGGTGACCGTCACCGGCTCGTCGACGCGCGAGGTGATCCGCTCGACGGCGTCGGCGACGAGTGCCTCGACGAGGACACGGACCCGTCCCGCCTCCAGCGGGGAGAGGCCCAGACTCCGCCCCGCCTCCTCGGTGACTGCTCCCGCGACAGCGATCCGTCCGCTGTCGCCGTCGAGGAGCAGATGGAACAGCGGTGGAGCGGTGTGCGGCGCTGATGGAGCAGACATGGCGAGAGCCTAGGTGGATTCAGCTCTTGCGGAAGCGCGAGAACAGCCCCCCGCCACCGGTCGGACAGGCTTCGTCGAGCGGACGTTGCGCGACGCGTGCGAACGTCTCGGCGAATGCCGGATCGTCCACGCCGAACGCCGCACACATCCGACTGCACTTCTTGCGATTGATCGCGTACCGCTGACAGAGGAGGTCGAAGGTTCGAGCGCGCAGATCGACGCGAGGTGGAAGGAGCACGATCCAGTCACGCGTGTGGCGTTCGATGAGTTTCAGCTGCGGACTCTTCGCCGACCGTCGGGCCGCTCGGAACGATTCGACGAACGCTTCGTCCGATTCGCCGGGGAGCGAGCCACGCAGGGCCTCGGGGTCGAGGATCGACTCCAACGACATGAACGCGAATTGGTTGGCCGACATCGCCGACGCGGTGACCGCCTGCTGCAGGTCGGAGGCCCGCTGCGATTCCTGCTCGATCAGGTACACCAACGACCGGGCGCGGCGGACATCGCCAGCTGACGCTCCGCCGGCGATGATCTCGTCGCGGCTGAACAGGCCGTCGTCGCTCACGACCGATCGGCGATCCGCGCCGCGAGTGCCACGAGGGTCTTCGACCACTCCTCGTCGGGGTTGGTGATGCTGAACAGCGCACCCGATGAGTTCTCGACGACCGCCTCGCTGAGCGGGAGCACGCCGCCGACCTCGGACTGGTAGGCCTCGGCCACATCGCGAGCGAGCGTGTCGCGATCGACCGACGACGGCACCTTGTTCACCAGCAGCAGGAGTTCGGGGACATCGAGACGGCGGGCCACGTCGACGGTGACTGCAGTGCCCTGGAAGTCCTGCTTGTCGGGACGCATGAGGAGGATCAGGATGTCCGACACCGTGATGGACAGGAGCGTCTCCTCGTTCAGACCGGGATGCGTGTCGATGAGGAGGTAGTCGAGGTTCAGCGCCTCTCCGAGTTCCCGGAATCCATCGTTGAGTCGACCGACGTCGTAGCCCTCGCGCAGGATGCGGGCGATCTCGGACGCCTTGATGCTCGATGGCACCAGGAACAGCGCCGCACCGTCGGCCGCAGCGCCGATCTGGTCCGTGACCTCGTGGGCGGCGGCCTCGATCGGCGCCGCGCCATGCAGGTAGTCGTTGAGGGTGGTACCCAGGTCGTCCTCGTCGAAGCCGAAGAGGACGTGGATGCCGGGTGACTGGATATCGGTGTCGATCACCGCAACCCGCGCACCGGTGCGGGCGAGCTGGGCGGCGAGGTTGGCGGAGGTGTTGCTCTTGCCGGTACCGCCACGGAAGGAATGGATGGACACAAGAGTCGTCATGACGTCTGCCTATCATGATTCGACTGGTGTCGTCGGACACTGCCCCAGCGAGCACTACCGATCCGGAGACCCGTGACCACTGCTCCCCCTCCAGACGAGACGGCTCCGCTCGTCGGAGCATCGCGCAGCTCCCCACTCCGACGAGTCATCGATCCTCGACGGTGGAGCCTCGGAGCGAGACTCGGCGTCACGCTCGTGCTCGCGACACTCGTGCCGATGGCGCTGGTCTCCGTCATGGCGACGCGCACGGGTCAAGGAGCAGTGGTGGCATCGGAGCTCGGCGCCGCCGAGGGTGCAGCGACCGTGGGCGCTGCTGCAGTCGACGAGTACCTCAACGGTGTCGCCGCGCGTGCCGATCAGTTGGGCACCAACCCCTCAGTCGTCGAGTTCCTGGCCGATGGTGGAAGCCCACCTTCCCTCGGCAGCGCCCCCGATGTCGTCGCGACGCTCGTCGCCGACTCGAAGGGAACCATCGTCGCCGGACCGACCGACCAGCTGGGTACGTCGGTGACAACCGAACCGTGGTTCGTGCAGGCCGTTGCCGGCAAGCCAGCGATCGGCGAGCTCACCGCCACTGGTGGTCGATCATTCATCACGGTCGCCGCTCCCGCTCGTCGACCCGGTGCCGCAGTCGTCGGAGTCGCGGCGCTGCAGGTGAGCGGTGACGACCTCCTGTTCGCCCTCAATCAGGCCCCGCTCGGTCCCGGCGGCCAAGCGATCCTCGTCGACGACGCTGGCACCGTCATCACAGCACGCGATGGTCGCCTGCAGGGACGCACGCTCGATGAATTGGGAATGACGACGGTGGCCACCGAGATCTCGTCGGAGCCGAAGGGAAGCGTCGCTCGGACCGCGCTCTCCGGTCGCGGCGATCAGGTCGCAGCGTGGGCGACCACCGAAGGCGCAGCGACTGCGATCATCACGCAACCCCGTCGGGCGTTCATGGCTCCGATCGATCGACTCGTGAACACCATCACCATCGCTCTGCTCGTCGTCGGCATCCTCGCAGTGATCGGAGCCCTCCTCGTCGCCAGTCGCCTGTCGCGACCGATCGGCGCGCTCACACGCGCCGCCCGAGCGGTCGAGGACGGTGCTCCACCCGACGACGACGAGTTGCAGCGGATCGGGAGGTCACACGACGACATCGGTCGCCTGGCACGGGTGTTCGCACGAATGGCCGAACAGGTCGCAGTGCGTGAACGGAGGTTGAAGGAGCAGGTTCGGTCGTTGAAGGTCGAGGTCGATCAGGAGCGTCGTCGCAAGGAGGTCCAGGAGGTCACCGACAGCGACTTCTTCCGAGACCTCGAAGGTCGTGCGGCCGAGATGCGCCGCCGGGCGAAGGGCAACGGATGAACCGATCACGTTCGCGCTCTCGTCGTGTCCGGTCGTCGTTCGCAGCAGTCGCGATCGCGGGTGTCGTCGCGCTGCTGGCGCCGGCCTGTGGCAGCAACGATGCATCGAGCAATTGTCCGCAGCGCGCGATCGCGTTCATGGGCCCGCTCACCGGCAGTGACGGCGCGAACGGTCGGTCGTTCCGCAGCGCGATCGAGACGGCACTTTCGGTGGCGTCGGAGTCGGGGCCTCTCGCCAAGTGTCCCGTGGGTCTCGTCTCGTTCGACTCCCGCGCTGATCCGACGCGTGCTGCGGCGCTCGCCGAAGCGATCGCCGAGGACCCGCAGATCGTCGCGGTCGTCGGACCAGCGTTCTCGGGTGAGACTGCAGCGGCCATGCCGATCCTCGAGGCCGCCGGCGTTCCTGTCATCACCGCTTCGGCGACGAACTCGGCACTCGGGACGAAGGGATGGCGGTTCTTCCATCGCGTCGTCGTCGACGACGCGACACAGGCACCGGCAGCGGCCGCCTTCATGGTCGATCAGTTGGCGGTGAAGTCCGTCGCCGTCATCGATGACGGCAGCCTGTACGGCAAGGGACTCGCCGATCTGGTCGCCACCGCGCTCGGCAGCCGCGGCGTGGTCGTTGCGCCGCGCCTGCAGATCGAGGCCGACCGCCTCGACTATCGCTCCGCCGTCGAGTCCGTGCGATCACTCGGCGCCGATGCTGTCTACTTCGGTGGCGTCGTCGACCCGGCCGCTCGACTGGTGCGACAGTTGCGCGACGCCGGTATCAAGGCATTCTTCGTCGCCGGCGATGGTGTGTTCCAGCCCGAGTTCATCTCGCTCGCAGGGAACGTCACTCGTGGCGCGATCGTCACGTGTCCATGCACCATCGGGGGCGGTTCGAGCAGCGCCGCGCGCGACTTCAGCCGCGCCTTCGAACGTCGCACCGGCTCCAGTCCTCCCGCCTACGCCACCGAATACGCCGATGCGACTCGACTGGTGCTCGACGCGATCGTGAACGGCGCGCGTTCCCGTGCCCAGATGGCGAAGGCCCTCGACGATTCCGATGTGGAAGGGATCACCAAGCAGTTGTCGTTCGATGCCGACGGCCAGATCCGGAGCGGTCCCGTGTTCGTCTTCACCGTCACCGATGGTTCGTTCGTGCAGACCGCCGCCGTTGAGCGCGGCGTGGTCACGCTGACTCCGTCGAACTGACGCGGCAAAACGGAGATCTGCGCAGCGACCCACCGGGAACCGACGAGTTCCATCGACTGTTCGGCCTTCGCAAAGACTCCGAGTCGATGCATCACCATCTCAAATCACATCTCATCAACCGTCGTGCACGAACTGTCGGGCTGCAGCGCCAGCAACT
>JBAXGZ010000099.1:0-8039 GCA_037139155.1 Actinomycetes bacterium
TCGCGCATCCGACTTTCAAGGAAGAGCACTCCGTCGGCAATGCGTCCGTAGTCACCAGTGCGGTACCAGCGTCGTTCGTCGAGCGCTTTGGCTGATGCTTCGGGGTTGTCCCAATACCCGAGGAAAACGACCGCGCCACGAATGCAGATTTCGCCGACCTCGCCGTCCTCGACGATGTTTCCGTCCTCGTCACGAATCTCAAGTTCACACATCGATTCAACGGTGCCCACCGATGCCGGCCATTCGTCCATGGCCAAGCCACCGAGTCGCGAACCCGAACCGAGGGTCTCGCTCATTCCGTATCCGACTCCGAGACGGGCCTGCGGCAGTTTGCGAGCCATAAGTCGCAACAGTTCCGGTGAGTAGGTCGCGCCACCGCCACCAACCGTCGTCACGCTCGAGGTGTCGTACTTGTCGAAATCGGGATGTTCAAGAAGCCGCCAGAACTGCGTGGGCACCGCGCTCCAACCACCCACGGAATGTTCTTGGGTGAGTTCGAGATGGGTGATTTCGTTCCATGAACCAACCGGCGGGAAAACCAACTTTGAACCGGTGTAATGCGCCGTAATCAGCGGAACGACGCCAGAAACATGAAAGAGCGGTCCGACCATAATGCTCGAGGGCTGTTTGGGTTTGGGCGCATCGGGGGCAGGCGGGGGTGGAGGCGCAAGTACCGCGCCGACTGCGCCAGCAAGCGTCGCGGCAAGAGGGAAATGCACGAAGTTGCGATGAGAAAGACATGCGGCCTTGGGCCGGCCTGTCGTTCCACTCGTGTACAACAACACGGCGGGATCGTCTTCGTCGATCGCAACATCGGGAAGCGCCGGATCGTCATCACGCGCCGGGCCAAGAAGGTGGTCGAGTTCCGAAAGGTCATGAACCTCGACATCGGCAGACAGGCCTGCTTCAAGCAATCGCTTCATGCGAGGGCCGTCAGCGAAGACAAGGCGCGGCTTCGAGAGTTCAACACCGTGCAGCAACTCAGCTGGAGTCCACCAGCCATTGAGGCTCGAGACAACAGCACCGCTCGCCAGCGTCGCCCACCAACCAATGACGTACGACGCGACATTGGCGGACGCAAACGCCACGCGATCGCCCTTCACCACTCCGCGTTCCGCGAACCAAGCGGCGACTCGAGCCGTCGACGCCTGCACATCGTTGAACGAAAGGGTGATCTCGGGGAAGACCAAATTGGGGAGGTCGCCATGGCGAGTTGTAAATGTCGTCAGAACCTCGCGCACATTGCCGAGGCGATTCTTGAAGACCTTGCACTCCACCCCAAGAACGGGTTCGACGGCGATCTCAAAGGGTGCTCCAGGAGCGAACAGGACGTCAGCTCCCGCCGGCGGTTCCCAAATCCACGTCGTTCCAGCCATTGACCTCTCCCCCATCGGTTGAAACGGTGATGGTTGTCGGCTCAGCGCCCGTGCGCAACTACCGCGAGTTCCTCGGTGAGGAACGCGTCGTTCCCAAGCCTCGACGGCCCAGCCGGTCCGGCCCCGATAGCGTCAGGGCATGAGCATTTTGGGGAATCGAGTTGTCCGGAAAGAAGACCCGGCGCTTCTCACAACAGGGGGCCGCTACGTCGACGACATCAGTGTCGATGACGCTCTCCATGTCGTCTACGTCCGGTCGATGGTCGCCCATGGCGAGATCACGTCGATCGACATCACCGAAGCGCGAGAGGCGCCAGGTGTCGTCGATGTCGTGACCAACGCCGATCTCACAATTGGCGAAATCAAGCCGTTCATGATGATCAATCAATTGATCACCCGTCCGGTTCTGGCTCGCGATCGGGTTCGTTATGTCGGTGAGCCCATCGTTGCCGTCGTTGCCGAATCGCGAGCTGCTGCGGTTGACGCCGCGGAACTGGTCATCGTCGACATTGAGACGCTTCCAGCGATCATCGATCCGCGAGACGGCATCGCCGAGGATTCCATTCACCTTTTCCCGCACGTCAAGACGAATATCGCTTTGCATTCTGACCACCCCGGCGCACCGATTTCGTTCGAGGAATGCGATGTCGTCATCACGCAAACAACGGTCAATCAGCGTCTCGCTCCAGCACCTATCGAGAATCGCAGTGCCATCGCGTGGTGGGAGGATGGCCGACTGATTCTTGAACTCGGATGTCAGGGAACGCATCCAATTCGCAACACGGTGTCAGAAATCTACGGACTCGAGCCTGATCAGATGCGCGTGATCTGTCCCGATGTCGGCGGAGGATTCGGAGCGAAAGCTCACGCCGCTCCCGAGGCTGTCGTGCTCGGCGAGTTATCACGCCGCACTGGTCGACCAGTGCGCTGGACCGAAACTCGATCGGAAAACATGACCGGGATGGGCCACGGCCGCGGTCAGATTCAGACCGTCACGTTGGGCGGCACCAAAGACGGCAATCTCCTCGCCTACAAGATCGAGATCATTCAGGATGCCGGCGGCTACCCCAACATGGGTGCGGTTCTTCCCTACGCCACTCGGATTATGGCAACTGGCGTGTATGACATTCCCTCGGTTGAAGTGTCGTCAAAATCGGTCGCAACCAACACCACGCCAACAGGTGCATACCGCGGCGCCGGTCGTCCTGAAGCGAGTGCGGCTCTCGAACGCGCCGTCGATCTCTTCGCCGACGAAGCAGGACTCGATCCAGCAGAGGTGCGACGACGCAACTTCGTGCAGCCAGACGACTTTCCTTTCACCACCCCAACCGGAACCACCTACGACAGTGGCAATTACGAGGGATCTCTTGATCGTGCTCTTGCTGCCGCCGGTTACGAAGAGCTCCTCTCCGAACAGGCCCGTCGTCGCGCCGAGGGCGATCCCCGACTGATGGGAATCGGCATGGCGACCTACGTGGAAATCACCGGCGCCGGAGTGGGCAGTGAGTACGGCTCGGTCGAGGTCTTGGCCGACGGAAGTGCGCGAGTCGTCACCGGGTCGAATCCCTATGGCCAGGGACACGTCACCTCTTGGTCGATGCTCGTCTCCGACAAGACCGGCATTCCGCTTGATCGGATCGAGGTGGTCTATGGCGACACCGATCTTGTTCCCACGGGCGAAACCACGGGCGGTTCGCGATCTCTGCAGATCGCCGGCAGCGCGGTGTTCGACGCCACGAATAAACTCGTTGACATCGCCCGTGAACGCGCCGCCGATCTGCTCGAGGCCAATCCCGATGACATCGTGCTCGACACCGAGTCCGCAAGATTCCACGTCGCCGGAACTCCCGCAGTCAGCGTGGGCTGGTCTGATCTGGGAGCAACCTCGGTTGAACAGGGCGCGCAACTGTTCGCGCTTTCGGACTTCACCGCCAGCGGACCGACATTTCCATTCGGTACCCACGTTGCCGTGGTCGACATCGATAGCGAAACCGGCAAAGTCGAACTTCGTCGGATGATCGCCTGCGACGATGCCGGGATAATCCTGAATCCTCTGTTGGTCGACGGCCAAGTTCACGGTGGCCTCGCTCAGGGAATCTCACAAGCGCTCTTCGAAGAGGTTCGGTACGACGAGGACGGGAATCCGCTGAGCACAACGTTGCTCGATTACCTCATGCCCTCAGCGGCCGAGTTCCCCATGTTCGAACGAATCGAAATGGAGACACCCTCACCCATCAACCCTCTCGGGGCGAAGGGAATCGGCGAATCAGGAACGATTGGATCCACCCCGGCGGTGCAGAACGCCGTCATCGACGCGGTCTCACACCTCGGAATCCGTCACATCGATATGCCGCTCACCCCCGAACGGGTGTGGAACGCGATCAACGGTCGCTGACATGCGTATCGGCATCTTCATTTCCGAGACCAGTGTCCACGGCTCGACGATCGACGATCTTGTCGAGCGCGCGGTCTGGGCCGAGACGAATGGCATCGATACCGGTTGGGTTCCCCACATCCCGTGGAGTCTCGATGCACTCACTGCGCTAGCGATTGTCGGACGCGAGACCTCACGCATCGAACTCGGCACTGCGGTCGTACCCACGTGGTCCCATCACCCCTACGGCATGGCTCAGCACGCGCTGACGACTCAGGCCGCGTGTAATGGCCGCCTGGCGTTCGGGATCGGTCCTTCACACCGGAACGTGGCCGAGAACTGGTACGGCGCCGACTACGACGCTGTCATTCACCATGTGCGCGACTACGTCAGCGTCCTCGATGCGTGTTCGGCCGCGCAGGTCGAAGCCAACGACACCAACGGTGGACCCGGAGGCATGGGCGGAACCGTTTCCTTCCAAGGGGATCGCTATCAGGTGCAGTCATTGCTCGATGTTCCCGGTGCCACGACTGTTCCCGTGTACCTCGCAGCGCTCGCCCCGTTGATGCTGAAACTCGCCGGAGAACGCGCCGCCGGAACGATCACGTGGATGTGCGACGAGCACACTCACGCAACGCATGTCCTGCCCAGACTTTCGGCGGCAGCCGAGAGCGTTGGCCGCGCGACCCCACGCGTCATCGCAGGACTTCCCGTTGCAGTGTGCGACAACAGCGCGACCGGCAAAGAAGTAGCCGAACTCAAGTTCGGGATGTACCGACACATGCCGAATTACGCGCGCATGCTTGAACTGGGTGAAAGCGGCTCACCCGCCGAAGTGGCGGTGATCGGTACCGAGGAAGAAGTCACCGAACGTCTCGCGTCCTATGAAGCATCCGGAGTCACCGATCTTGCTGCGATGACATTCGCGGTGGGAGCGAGCAATGGTGAACGGGCCGAAAGCGCAGAACGGACTCGGCAACTGTTGGCGAGTCTG
This sequence comes from Actinomycetes bacterium, assembly GCA_037139155.1. Lineage (GTDB taxonomy): Bacteria > Actinomycetota > Acidimicrobiia > Acidimicrobiales > Acidimicrobilacustridaceae > Acidimicrobilacustris. The sequence goes on from JBAXGZ010000099.1 coordinate 4,745, forward strand.
GCGCGAAAGAACCGGAACTAGTCGACGTTCTTGGCAGCAAGGCGACGGCGCGTCACTTCGTAACACGCGAGAGCACCGGCGGCCGACACGTTGAGCGACGCCAGTTCGCCAAGCAGAGGGATGCTGGCGACCGCGTCGCAGCGTTCGCGCACCAATCGCGAGAGACCCTTACCCTCGGCGCCCATCACTAAGCAGACCGGTTCGTCAGCAACAGTGAGATTGAACAGGTCGGTATCGCCACCCATATCGAGTCCCACCACCCAAACACCGGCGGCCCGGAGTTCGCTTAGTGCGTTTGGCAGACCGCCCACCAACGCCATTGGAAGATACTCAACCGCACCGGCCGCGGATTTCGTCACGGTTGGCGTGATGTGTACCGCTCGGTGTTTGGGAAGGACGATTCCCGTGACTCCCGCGCATTCGGCTGATCGAAGCAATGCTCCAAGGTTTCCAGGATCGGTCACGCCGTCCATCGCCAACAGGAACGGAGGCGAGCCGTTTGCGCCCTTGCCCTTCGCTAAATCAAGAAGGTCATAATCGTCGAGTTCGTCGGCGCGGGCGAGAACCCCTTGTGGTGATTCAGTACGCGCCACGCTGAACAGTTTCGTTCGCGTGACTTCACGCACCGGGATCTTCATGTCGAGAGCAAGGTCGACAATGTCCTGCAGCGTGTCGTTGTTGTCCTGATCCTCGGCGACCATGACCTCTCGGACACGACGCTTTCCGGCCAGAAGTAGTTCTCGCACTGCCTGACGACCTTCGACCTGATCGCCACCGAGGCCACGCGGAATCGCTTGGCCTCGCGCAATGGGACGGTCGCCCTCGCCGCGAGCACGACGGGTGCCGCCTGGGCGATCAGACTTACGCACCGACGCTGCGGCGTGTCGCGCCTGCTTTGCCTCGACCGCCTTCTTGGCCGCCGACGACATGGGTTTACGACCCTTTGCATCGACCTTCGGCGATGCCGCCTTGGGGGCTGCTCCGCGCTTGGGTGCAGCGGCTCGCTTCGTGCCCCCCCGAGGTGCCGCGGTCGAACGCCCGGCCTTTGGCCCGGCGGTCTTGCCCTTCGGCGCACCCTTCGAAGATCGGGGTCCGGATGATTTCGATCCCTTCGGAGACGATGCAGCACCCCGACCACTGCGTGCGGGGCTCATCGCTCCACCACCGCAACGGCGAAACAGGCAATGCCTTCACCCCGACCGATCGCACCGAGTCCCTCAGCGCGGTTTCCCTTCACCGTCACCGGCGCACCGACTGCATCGGTCAGTCGCTGACACATCTCGTCACGACGAGGAGCCAACTTCGGACGTTCACACACAACGGCGGCATCGACATTGCCAGGCTCGAAACCTGATTGCCGAACAAGTCGAGCTACTTCCCGCAAAAGCCCAATGCTGTCGGCCCCGGCCCACTGGGGATCGGTATCGGGGAAGTGCTGGCCGATATCACCGAGTCCGGACGCGCCCAGCAGTGCATCGGCGCACGCGTGCGCGACCACATCGGCGTCGCTGTGGCCAACCAGCCCGCGTTCACCGTCGAACACCACGCCACCGAGAACCAGTTTGCGATCTGGGTCATCGGAGAACGCGTGAACGTCGAAACCTTGTCCGACTCGTACCGTCATCCCCTAAACCTACCCGAGGGCATCGAGCAGGATTGCAGCGATCGCCAGATCGTGAGGTCCGGTGATCTTGATATTGGTTGGTTCACCGTCAATGACCACGACAGTTCCGCCAATGGCTTCGACCAATGCTGCATCGTCGGTGGCTCCGGCCGATGTCGCATGCGCATCTCGGAGAATGGCAGCGCGGAACGCCTGTGGGGTTTGAACGGCAACGAGGGTTGATCGATCAGGCGTGGCCAACACGACTGAACGACCTTGCTCATCATGAGTTGTCTGCTTGATCGTGTCGGTAACCGCGAGACCCGGAATCGCAGCATCGGCACCGGCATGCACTGCAGCAACAACCGCTTGGTGAAGTTCTCCAGACGCCAGCGGCCGCGCTGCGTCGTGCACCACGATCACCGCTGCATCCTCGTCAATGACTGCGAGTGCAGCCCGAACCGAATCGGCCCGCTCACTTCCACCGATCACCGCCACATCTGCCGCACCCGAATTGACGAGTCGATCGCCTTCGGTCTCCTCGCCAGGGGCAAGAACAACAACGACGTGGTCGGCGGCGGCACGACTCACTGCGAGTGAACGATCGATCACTCGTTCATCGCCCAATACTTCATACTGCTTCGGACGACTCCCGAAGCGGCGACCGGAACCGGCCGCGAGAACAACCGTCCATACCGGACCATCAGCGGGGAGTTCTTGCCCGTTCATCGCCGAATCAACCAATTTGCAACCATGCAAGCAAAGGCTAGGCGAGTCCCGCACTCGAAATTCAGTAGAGAACGGACGGACGTCACGACTGCGCAGCGCCGCTAGAGTCCAAAGCGTGAACGAACGCGAACTCCTCAACTCCATCGAGTTCTTCAAGGGATTCGACGGCGCACCTCTCGACACCGTTGTGGCCGCAGCCGAACAGCGATCCTTCGCTCGTGGTGGAGTCCTCTTCACCGAGAACGACGCAGCAACAGAATTGTTTGTCGTCGTATCTGGTCGAGTCGCCATCGCCAATCGCTCAATCGATGGTCGCGAGTCGGTGGTTGCACTTATGGAGCGCGGCGACCTGCTCGGCGAGATGCCACTTTTCGATGGTCTGGCCCGTTCTGCCGAAGCACGCGCTCTTGAACCATCAGAAGTCGTGGCTATTCCCTACGCACCACTGCGAGCGATCTACGACGAACAACCCGAGTTGCTCTGGAACGTCGTCGAGATGCTGGCCAATCGCCTTCGCAATACCGACGGGCAACTCGCCGATTCAGTATTCCTTGACGTCACTGGCCGAACGGCCAAACGACTTCTCGAACTTGCCGGCGAAGCTGACGAATTCTCGCTTCCGATTACACAGGAAGAACTTGCTGGAATGGTCGGCGCCTCGCGCGAACGCGTCAACAAAGCCATCGCCAGTTTCGTTCGCCTCGGCTGGATCGAGCAGTCCGAACGTCGCTACCGCATCACCAACCGCGAGCAGCTCGAACTTCGCGCTCGCTGAGTTCAGGCTTCGGGGAACGACTCTCCGACCAGTTCCTCAGAAAGCACCCACAGTCGCTTCGCGAATTCGGGATCGGCCGCGTAATCGGAAGGTTCGGTGAACGTACGATCGGCGAGATACGAACCCGGGCGTTCAAGTGCTTCGGCACTTGCGCAGGCCCACACCTGAGTCGACGCACCAACATCGAC
>JBAXGZ010000100.1:0-8008 GCA_037139155.1 Actinomycetes bacterium
ATTCCGTTCGTGGTTTCACCATTCATCTTCAGCGGAGTGGTGGTTCCAAGGATCGATGTCGTACCGCTGAGCATGATTTGGGCACTATCGGCATTGAGGACCGAGGGTCCAGAGATGGAGACAGTGGCCCCAGAGATGGGGAGACCATCGAGCGAGAGCGACGGAAGCGACGCCGAAAGCGTTAGTGCCCCGACCGAAGTCTGTTGTTGTGTCGGCGGAGTAACCGTTCCGTTGAATTGAGCCGTGACATCGTTGATCGAACTCTCGCCACTGACAGTGATCTGTGCGGTTCCAGAGTCGGTCGTTACCGAAATGGTGGTGTTCGAGAGCGCACAGCCGCCAAATACGATCGAGACATCATCGATGGTGTCGGAAATCGAGAATGTCGTCGGATTCACGGCAAGCGAAACACTCACCGGAGCATTTGGTTGGGTGGCATCGAGGAAACCACCGTCGAGGATGAGTGATATTCCCTGAGCTACAGCTGCGCCACCCGTCGTTGTGCATGCCTCGGGAGCGATTACGAGATACGCGGAACTCGAAATGAGGAAACCGGCGCCACCGAAATCGACCCCGTATCCGCCGCCACTGGCGAGATCGATGGAGATGCACGCGTTCTCGTTGCTCAATGACGCCGAGATCGTGGGGGTGGCCCCTGAAGGGACACCAAGTGATGAGGAAAACGACGCCGGCAGGCTCGTTGCGCCGTTGAGCGTGACTACCGTCGATGCTGACGTGATGCTCACTGAAATCGTCAACTGTGAAGCGCTGAGCCCGCTAATCCCGAAAGCATTCGCCGAAGGTGATGAGGGTGCGAAGGTCGCCGAGAGAACACCACCATTGGGACCTTGGGCTAAATTCCCAGCCGTCATCACGAATTGCTGTGACGTGGTTGCGCCCTCGGTGGTGAGTGACGCCGAGGTCAACGTCGCCGTGCCAGTGACCGAAATTGTGAGGTTGCCGCCGGATGGAGTGATGATGAATCCGATTGTGTTCATCTCAAAGGAGATGGATGAATCGGCACTGCTTCCCAGATACCAACCGCTAGGAGCAGGGGCCACAAGTTGGATCGTGGCCGGGTTTCCGGTGATTGGGAACGACGCCAGTGCGCTTGTAAGCCCGTCGGGGAGCACACCGTCAGTTAGCGAAGAAGGGAATTGTGTGATTCCCACGCCGGTGAGTTGTTGGGCCGGAATCGGAACCGATACTTCACCGGCCAAGGGTCCCGTCGGAGGGGTAAAGGTGAACTGCGCGGATGTGGCGATGGCGACTGCGTCGTTGATCTGCCAGGTGGAAGAGATCGATTGAGTCCCGATTTGGGACGTGGCGATGGTCGCCGATTGCGTGAAGTCAATCGAAGCAGTCCGGGCCGAACCCAAAATCGATGTCGATCCGGTCCCGGTTGCTGATGGATCTTGGGTTGAGTCGAGTACGACCGAGAGTTGCATGTTGCCGATTGCGAGCGGCGGCAGCGAAAGCGACGGTACCGAACCAATGAGTGTCGCCGTCATTGTTCCTGTCGAGAGCACGCCAGTGACGGCGGTGGAATTGGAAAACAGCGGACTCGTCGCTGTTGCGCTGAGCGCGAGTGAAGGTGAGCAACTTTGCGATCCATCAAGAGGACAGTTGGCGGTGAGTTTTCCAGAGAGGTTTTGTAGCGAAAGATCATTGGTTACTGGGAGTGAGGCGATTGACGTTGAGGTGAGATCAAGCGCCAATGAATTTGAGGAGATGGATCCTGTTCCAGCGAACGAGAGTGGCGAGACTCCAGTAGCGGGGATCCACTGGGAACCTGCAGGTAAAACGGTGAGGGTCGTCTGGTTGGACGTGACACTGGCCTGAGTGGCGAGTGAGACCGCTCCGGGTTCCGTCCCGATTTGTAGTTGCAAGGTTCCTGCTGTGGAGGTCGGACTCCAGTTCAGGTTCGCTCCGGTGATGGTGCTCGACGCTCCCAATGCTGTCGGAGACGCGATCGAGGCCACGGTGTTGAACACGGGAGTTCCGTTGCTCGCTAACGAGACTGATCCGGAGACAGGGAGATCGACAGACGCAATGCTCACAAGACCCTTGGCCGAAAGTGTGAGTTGCAGTGATGCGCTGGTACTTGTTCCCGACAATTGCAGCGAAGAGATTGCCGTCGGGCCGGTGCCCTGTGCCGTGATGACAGCTTGCGGAGATGGCGTCGCTTCGAATTGGATCGATGTCGTCCCCGACCAACCTTGGAGTTGGATGATGGGCATTGATGCACTGGTGATCGTTCCTAATGGCGTGCCGACGGCAGTTGAGGAGACGAACGGAATCAAGAGTCCGGCAGCACCTATGACAACAGGATCTAGGGACCATGCCGATGGAGTCGAAACCGTCGCAGAGGCCACCGTAACTCCGGCGACGGTGAGTTGACCGGTGACGTTCGAAAGCGAGATCCCTCCGGGCAGAGTGGCCGAGCCCGAGGAAATCGTTGCGGTAGTGGAAGCGCCGCAGGAGCCGGCCGGTGGCGAAAGGGTGGCCGCAGTAATCGTGACGTTCACTCCCTGGCCACTTAGTTGCGCCGGCTGGTTGTTTCGCAACAGGGGTAATGCGTTACAGAACGCCTGTGGCAATTGTCCCGGAGGCAACGCCGAGATGATCACCGGGATTGATGTCGTTGTGACTCGACCGAAACTGTCTGTGACTTGGAGTTGTGCTGAACCATTCGCCGGTTCATTTGTGGTGGTGAATGAAAGCGCCGAAAGGTTCGTTGCAGTTGACGACGGGAGAGTGAGGTCCGTTGCCGTCCAGGCGTAGGTGTAGGGCGCTCCGCGTGATGTCACTTGAGAGTTGATCACCACGGGCGAGTCGATCGAGGACGTGATGTTCTTGGCGCCGTTGTTGAGCGTGACCTGCAAGCCGTCGTCACCCCACACCACCTGCACCTCTGTAGAAGCGGTGGCCGTCGCCCCGGTGCTATCGGTAACAGTCAGCGCAAAAGTGAGCGATTCGTCGTCATCGTCTGGCGATAGCAGCGGAGTCTCAAACTGCAGAGTCGCCTGCGATGCACTTGAACCCAGAATCGATGCGGTTGCTCCTGATGTCTGCGTCCACGAATACGTGAGGTTCCCGGAACCGCTTCCCGAACCAAACAGTTGCGCCGTAGCAGCGGTCGGCACCTGTAGGACCGACTGAGAATTCGCGATAGATGCAGAGACGGGGGTGACGACAGGAGTCGTCGGAGTAGTGGGTGTTGTTCCTGCCGCGTTCGCCGCTGGGGTCGAGTCACCCGATGAAGAAGTCGCAGATCCTGAGTTGGTCGGTGTTGTGGGTGGCACGAGCCGGACCGTCACCGTGTCGGTGATGAGCTCGGTTCCGACAGTTGCACTCAATTGGAAGAACAGGTCAGTTGGCGCAGTGATTGCTGGGGCCGTGAACTTTGCTGAGAGAGTTGTGGGGACCTTGCCTGGCGAAACACCCAGCCAATTGACCTTTGGGCTCGTCGTTTCTCCGCAGCCGGGTTCGTTGGGTTGCGTGCACAACTGATCCCATCGCAACTGCTTCGATGCCGCCATGTTGGCGTCGCCATTGAGTACCACCACAGCTGGTATCGAGGAGCCGTTGGTCGCCGTTTGTGGAGTCACGACCGCAATGTTCTGACCGGCGTCGACCAAGAGTGATCCGGCAACTGCAAACGTCTTCGTCGTCGCTCGGCCGCTCGATACGAGGTTGTATTGGCCGACTGTTGTCGCCCAAGTTGAGAACGTCAACGACTTCGGCCGATTACGCGGCGCGATCTGAAGAGAGATGAGTCGAGCGGAGGTCTGACCTACGGTCACATTCGTGGTGGCACAGGTGAGTGTTCCGCTGGCGCTACTAGGAACGATGCTCAAGCAGTTCCATGATCCGGAATCGATGTTGGTGACATCAGCGTCGGCGGGGACCGAGATGACGACGATTCCTCCGTTGGCCACTTGCGAGCCGACATTTCTGATGATGACATCGACGCGACCACTGCCGCCGTCGTACAGCGATGTGCCCTGGACGAGATCGGCAACGAGCAGTGGTGCATCGGGTACGACGTCAACTCGTGCTGAAGACGTGAACTGTTCGCTCTCTTTTGCTGACGCTCCAGTTCCGATGGTCCATGAGGAATCACCGATAGTGGTTCCCTGCAGTGTGAGGGGGAGCGAGATCGCCCCAGATGGATCGACGGCGCTGCTCAGCATCTGCGAACAACGCAACGGTTTCTTTGGGGAAAGAGTTGCGGTCTGTGAGACGTTGCAGCGCCACCCATCACCTCCGACTGAGGAGAGTTTCTGCGGAGAATTCGGAGTCGCCGATACGAAGATTTGCGCACCGGCTGGAGCAGCAACTGATCCGTTGTTGGTGAGAGTGATCGCCAAGTCACGGGGTTGACCGGGGCTGAAGGTCAGTGATTGCCCGAGCAACCTTCCGTCAGGGGCTGGGTTGTTGGGTGCCGTGAGTGAGGCCCGGAACTCAGGAACGGGAGGCGGAACAATGACCAATCCAGCGCTCACGGTCGTCGGGTCGGACGACGCTCCGTCCACGGTCGTCACCACGTCAATGTTGGAGGTCCCGAGGTGAGCGTTGGGGGCGATAGTCAGAGGAACCTCTATGACATTCACAACACCCGAAGGCAATGGCGAGGTCGAAGAGCACGTTGAATCGCTCGAATTGCAACTGAACGGGTCGGCGGTTGTGAAGGAGTCCCAATCGGCCGAAATTCCGTTCGGTAATGAGAGCGAGAAGGAAACCGATTCAGCGGTTGAATTGTTTCCGGTCGGGGTGACCGTGACCACTGCTGTCGTGGCCCCGGGGGCAAGAGTCGAAGCAGGCGAGAATGAAAGTCGGGTTGATACTGCCTTCGTATCGCTGGGACGTTGCGCCACCGGGAACGATGTCGATACCGAACTGGGCGTTCCGGAAATCGAGGAACTGACCTTGGCGCTGAGGGATCCGCTTGCTGTCTGCAGTCCTGATGGAGATGTGGCGGTCAACTGCAATGGCGATGTCACCGAGAACGGTTCGAGCGCAGATTGATAGGCGCAAAGCAAGCCGTTGCAACTCCATCCAGTTCCGCTTGCCGAGACGGTTACGCCGTCGAATCCACTGGCCGCAAGATCGGCCGACACTCCTGAGGCCGACGAGGTTGCAAGATTTGTAACGGTGAATTGTGTTGTCGACGAGGATCCATTTAACAGTACCGAGGGGCCCGAGAACCTTGCGGTGATCGCGTTATCTGCGAGAGGAGTCTGAGCATCGGCAAGCGCCAGGGGAACCTGAACGACTGCGTTCTCATTGACAGTTACGCCGAGAGTTGCGGTTGCACTTGTTGAGGTACCGGTTGCGAGGAGCACCATCACTTGCGCGGTGTCATTGGGAGCGAGCGATCCGACACCGCCAGATGCAGCAACCAATGAGCAGGACAGATTGGTGCATGACCAATAGTTCCCGTTCTCCGGATTCGCTTGGTCTGGAAGTACCGATTGAACAGTTGCGCCCGATGGGAGCTCACCGAAGGTGATGTTCAGTGGAACAGCGTTGCTGCTGTTGTTGCGCACAACGCCGGAGATCGCGGTGGGTGCGGTTGTTCGGATTCCGGTGATCGGCTGGAAGGAGGATTGGATCGCCGCAACCGGTGGCGTGGCTCCTTGAGTGGGAGCAGCCTTGGGTGAGTCGCTATTGGCACGGACGACTATCAGCCCCGCCACGATGGCGATGACGAGGGGCGCTGCAACGATTGCCAGCCACTTCTTCCCAAACACGCCCGTTATCCCGTTCTCGAAACTCGAGAAAGTGTAGACAGGTTTTGTTGAGTCGTCACAGCGGGTCAGGGCCGCTCGGCTTCGGCGATTGTGTCCTTACCGAACCCTGCGATGGGTGAGCTGCGAGCTCGACTCCCCGAGGAGCCGGTCATCCGGATGGCGCCGCAGGATCGGATCTAGGTCATGACATCGGTGGCGTTCCTGACGAAGAACAGGGATATTTTTTCTGCCCCGATGCCGCTCATTACGAGTTCTGTGGCACGGTGTGGCCCACGTCCTATGTCGACACGACGATCGCCCCTGCGGGCCCTCTCGAACGCCTCCGACTCTGACCTCATCGCAGGTATCGGTGGACGTGATGCCGATGCATTGGCCGAGGCGTATAGGCGCCATGGCGGCGCGGTCTTTGGACTGAGCAAGCGTGTGCTTGGTGACGATTCACTGGCCGAGGACGTCACTCAAGAACTCTTTGTCCGGCTGTGGAATGAACCCGGCCGGTTCGACTCCCAGCGGGGAACATTGCGCTCGTTCCTCCAGCGTCAAGCCCACAGTCGCTCGGTTGAGCGTGTTCGTTCGGAAGAGGCGCGGCGTCGTCGAGAAGATCGGTCCATCGGCCTCGATCGCGAACCACTCGATGACGTCGAATCGCGCATCGTTGAGTCCATCGATTCCGAGCGCGTTCGTCGGGCGCTCGATGCGATCGAAGTTGATGAGCGTCGTGCGATCGTGCTCGCTTACTACGGCGGTCTCTCCTATCGCGAAGTGGCGCTGCGTCTTGATCTTCCCGAAGGAACAGTGAAGAGCCGCATTCGTGCTGGCCTCCGCCGCTTATCGTCGATACTTGAAGGTCGCGGGCTGGAGGAGGAGCGATGAATGATCAGTCCAATATGAACTCCGATTCCGACGACGTCTCCGAACTGATCGGGGCGTACGTTCTTGATGCTGTCGACGACGTCGAGCGGCGTCGGGTTGAGCGGGCCGCTGCCGCCGATCCCTTGATCGCAGCCGAAATTGATCGACTTCAAGCCGTTGCCGACTCCCTCGCTGATCCCTTTGAGATGGCGCCGCCTGTGCATCTGTGGGATTCCATTCTCTCCGAAGTCGAGGAAACTCCTGTTGGCCGAGGCGGTCCGACAATCTCGGGAGTCGACGAAATCACGATGCGGTCTTCAACATCGAGTCGACGATTCCTGCTCGCCGCTGCTGCTGTGGTCGCGGTCTTCGTCATCGGTGGCGCCGCGCTCGTCGGACTCTCTCGTTCATCGGCCCCAACCGATTCCATCGCGACGATGAAATCGATGGCGCTCGATGCAGCCTCGAAGCCAGGGTCTCGACAGGGTGTCCTCACTGATCCGGCCAACACCATGGAGGTATGGGTCATCGTCGATGCCCAGGGCCATGGTTTTGTGATGACCGATCCTCTTCCTGCGCTCCCCGAGGGCGAGACCTATCAGCTCTGGTCGGCGGCGAACGGCACGATGGTTTCGTTGGGAATGTTGGGGTCCAACCCCACAATGTCGTTGGTGCCGATTGATGGGTCAGTGACCGAATTGGCGCTGACTCGCGAACCAGCGAAGGGGAGCGTGTCGCCCACCTCGAATCCGATGGCGACCGGTCAGCTCATCTGATTGGGGTATTCGAAAGAAATTTCGGCAACGGGTCATCCAAGGATGTCGTTGGTTTCGGAGTACCGATGACGCACATCAAGGTGCCGACATCCCCCAAGGAGCCTCAATGTCCACTCGCCCGCTCAAGATCATCGGTGGTCTTGTTGTTGCAGCATCGCTGACTCTCGGTGCAGTCGCCTGCAGCAGTGATTCGAATTCGAGTTCGTCTGACACCACTGCAAAGAAGAACTCGTCGACGACGATGCCCATGAAGTCCGAGACCATCGTTGATATCGCCGCTGGCAATGCGGACTTTTCAACCCTCGTCGGCGCGCTGAAGTCCGCTGGCCTGGTCGACACCCTTTCGGGTAAGGGTCCATTCACGGTGTTCGCACCAACCAACGAGGCGTTCGCGAAGCTTCCGGCGGGCACGCTCGCTTCACTTACCCCCGAGCAGCTGAAGTCGATCCTCACCTATCACGTGGTCGCTGGTGAGGTGCTCGCCAAGGACGTTAAGTCCGGCAAGGTGAAGACGGTGAACGGTGAAGAACTCACCATTACCGTCAATGGCAGCAAGGTCACCATTACTGATGCCAAGGGCAACACGGTCAATGTTGTGAAGACCGATATCAAGGGCAGCAACGG
>JBAXGZ010000101.1:0-7793 GCA_037139155.1 Actinomycetes bacterium
CTACGTAACACCACGTAATAAAGAGTGCGTTACCCCGTAAAGTCAACGAGAATCGTTATTCCCGCTACGCGGGCGGCCGGTGGGCCGACAAGATGACGTCCAAGCAACGGCGGCGGGTTTCATGGAGCGGGAATTTGGGCGGGTCGGGGCCGATGCGGTCTCGGCTTCGCCGACAGTCATCAGTTGGGATCCCCTGGCGGGGGAACTCCTTCGGGGTCATTTGTTGGCCGAGGGGTTCGAAGGTGCTGTCCACGCGCCCGAAGGCGAACTGTCCTCGGCCATGAGCCCACTGGTGCTCTTGCCCCCTCCTACGTATGCCGAGTATCTCGGAAGCGGTTGGGACGCGCGGTTGAGGGCGGTGCCCCTTGATCTGCCCATGGTCGTGTTAGCCCGGCCCAATGTGCCGGTGCGCTCGGCTCTGCAGTTGAACCTCCGCAAGAGCGGCGTGGCCCTGCTCGATTCGAACCGACCCTCAACCGTTGCTGCGGTTCCATCGGCCCTGCGCATGTCGCTCGAGGGAGGTCAGGTCATCGATCCTCTCTTCATCGAGTCGACCTCGATGCGAGTTCCCGCCGAACTGACTCCGGCCGAGTTCCGGGTCTATGAGCTTTTGGCCAACGGTCGATCGAATAGGGGCATCGCCGAGGAACTGTTCCTGTCGGAACGGACGGTCGAGGTTCATGTGCGCAAGATCCTCGCCAAACTCGGACTGAGCGATGATCCCGCGATCAACCGACGGGTCATTGCCGCATTGATGCTGCAGAAGTGAGACCGAACCAAACCGAACCGGATCGATCTGATCGTCGCGGGTGTGTCGAGCGGCGTTGGGCGCGAACCACACGAGCGAACCTCGGGCCAGTGTCACAGGTGCCGTCTATCGTCACCAGGGTGACGACACGGCGGAGTTCATGACCAACAGTTCACAGGTTTTTTCTGCCCAATCGGCCCAGCAACTGCTGCCCCTTCTGGCCGACCGTCTGCGCGCGCCCTTGGCCGATCCTTTCCTGCCCGACATCGTGGTGGTCCCCACTGCCGGCACCCGTGATTGGCTCATCGAACAACTCGGTCATCGGCTCGTTCCTCAGGGCGCTGGCGAGGGCGCCGGTGCGGGCGAAGCCATTCTCACCAACGTTCACTTTTGGTTCCCCAACGAATTCAACCTCCATGCCATCGGCACCGAACGTGCCAGCGACGATCCATGGTCAGTAGCGCGCTTGCGCTGGACCTTGCTCGGGTTGCTCACTGCCAACCCATCGCTCGCTCCCGGCTTCGCCGAGGCCAAGAGCCCATTGGCTACCTCGCAGCGCATTGCGGAACTGTTTGATCGCTATTCGGTGTATCGGCCCGAAATGCCGGCTACGTGGGCGGTAGGCACCGAGTCCGATCCCACCCAGCCGCTTCGGCCCGACAAGCAGTGGCAGTACCGCCTCTGGCACGCGGTGCACGACGTCATCGGCGCATCCACTGGCGAACGCTTCATCGCTGCGCGTGGTCATCTCGATGTTGCTGCAGTGCAGCGCGCTCTTCCTGGCCGCCTATCGATCTTCGGCCTCGATGCGTATTCACCGGCCAAGGTGTCGCTGTTGGCCGAACTTTCAACGCTGCTCGATCTCGCCGTTTTCACCGTATTTCCGGTACCCGAACGCATCTCCACGCTTCGTACTGTCGAGCTTGGCGATGAACTGCGCAGCCATCTCGATCTTGCCAACACCATGCACAACCCGCTGGTGCGGGCGTGGTCTCGTGCCGGGTTGGAATCGATGGCGTTGCTGGCGCGTGCGTTTCCAAAAATGCAGACACTCGAAAATTCTCCTGAGCCAACCGTGCTTGGTCGTCTGCAGCAGTCCATCGCTCTCGACCAACCACTTGTCATCCCCGCGCACAAAAAACAGGTGCTCGAGAATGGCGATGGTTCCATCGAAGTGCATCAGTGTCACGGGCCCACGCGTCAGGTCGAGGTGCTGCGCGACGCGTTGCTGCATCGTCTCGCGGCCGACCCCACATTGCATCCACGCGACATCATCGTGATCTGCCCCGATCTCGAAACCTACGCTCCGCTACTCGAGCCGGTGATGGGTGCCGAGTTCCACGAACCCGCTGGTGACGGCGCCGGAGACACCACGGTCGGTGCGCGCTTGCAATTGCCCATCGCCATCATCGATAAAACCACCAGCACCTCAACGCCCGTGGCCGATGCCCTCGCGGCGTTATTCGATGCCATCGGCAATCGCCTTGAACTGAGCAAGGTGCTTGAACTCCTTGCGCTCGAGCCCGTTCGTCGTCGGTTCGCTATCGACGACAACGGATTCGCCACCATTGAACGATGGCTGTCCGACCTCCAGGTGCACTGGGGCATCGACGACACCTACCGTGCCGCCGATCCGTGGAACTACCCAACCGGTATCGAGGCCGGTACCTGGCGTATCGCCATCGATCGGCTCATCAACGGCATCCTCGTGCAGTCGCCCGAACCTCGCGAAACCCTCACCGGCGTTGTCGGGTACGACGACATCAGTGGAAGTTCCATCGGTCTTGTGGGCTGCCTCGCGTCATTCGTCGATGCACTCAGCGAGTTCGCTCAGTTCTGCCAGACCGATCGAACCGCCGCAGAGTGGGCCGACACGCTCGAATCGGTGTTCGAATCAATGTTCGAGGTTCCGTTCGACGACCGCAATCAACTCACCGATGCGTTCGAGGTTGCGCGTGAACTGCGGGCCCACGCCGCGGTGTCGGCCAGCGCCGCGCAACTTGGTTTCCGTGAAATCGCTGCGCTGTTCGCCGAGGAACTCGACGGCATCCGTTCGCGGTCGCGGGTCTGGGGCGATGTCGTACGCGTCGCATCGCTTTCTCGCTTGCGTGGCGTTCCTGCACGCATCGTGGCCATCCTCGGATTCGACGATCGCGCCTTCACCTCGGGTCGCGGGAATGGTGACGACATTCTTCTCGATGCTCCCCGTATCGCCGAACGCGACTTCCACGCCGAGGAACGACTCGGTCTGCTCAATCTTCTGTGTGCCGCCACCGATGCCGTGCTCATCACCAGTAATGGTTTCGATGTCACCAACAACAAGGAACTGCCTATGGCGGTTCCGCTGGCCGAACTCACCGATGCCGTGGCCGCAGTCATTGCCGAGACCACTGCCAATGCCACCAACACTCAGACCTCAACGGTGAAGCCGGTCATCGTCCATCACGCGCGCCAACTCACCGATCCGGTGAACTTCGGCATCGACACCAAGGTGCCCGCCAAGAACGTTACGAAAGTGGTCGATGGCGCCTGGACCTTCGATCCGGTGGCCGCAGTCGTGGCGCAGCGGATCATCGACGTCGCCGGGGAACAACCTCATCCCATTGAGTGGCCCGATTTCGACTGGAACCCTTCCGACTTCGACCGCAGTTCGATGTCCATTCAGAACCTGATCGACGCGGTTCGCAAACCCACCGAGCTGTACCTGCGTGAGCGTCTGCAAATCTCCATGCCCAACGAGGAACGAATCTCCAACGATCAGGTTCAGTTGTGGCCCGGTGCGCGCGAGTACTCCATTATCGGTTCCGATCTCGTACGCGCCGCTCGCGATGGGGCCGATCCGGCCGATCAGCGACGGCTACATCAACTCATGGGCGGCGTGCCGATTGGTGCGGTGGGCGATCGGTTCTGGGCCACGATCGGTGCCGAGGTCGCGGCCATGTTGAGTGTCGATGGTGTCGAGTTCTCAGCTGAAGTTCCCGTTCCCATCGAACTCACCATCGACGATGCCGGCATTTTCGACACCATCGAGGTGGGTCCTACCCAAGTTCTCGAGATCGCGTTTTCGGGTGCGCACGATCGCCATCTGCTGGGCCCGTGGTTGCGCTTGGCTGCACTTGCGTTGGCCGATCCCGCCAACCTGCGCCAAGCCATCGTCATTGCCCGATCCGACAAAAAGAACGAATCGATTTCGGTCAAGCGATTCGTGCTCGCGGGCGAATCGGCCGAGGAACGCGAGGTGTCGGCCACCAAGGTGCTTACCTTCGCCCTCGGGGTTCACCGTCGGGCGCTGTGCTCGGCGCTTCCACTGTTCGAACGAGCTTCGTGGGCCGATCCCACCCGACCAACCAATGTGAACACTGGTCTGAGGAGCGATCTCAAGAATCCATCCGCTTCGGCCCTCTTTGGTGGCAGCACATTCGCAACGTTCACCGATGCCTCTGATCCCGCCAATTCGTTGCACGAGATCGACCTTGGTTTTGCCGACAGTGGCACCCGCTTCCAGGCCTATGCCCGCGCGCTGCAGAACTGTTTTTCGGAAACGACGGTGCAGCAATGACCGAAGCCAACGTGACCGACACCAACTCGACCGACGCCAACTCGACCGAAACCAACGCAATCGATCCAAACGTGTTCGATCTTGCGGCGGCGCTTCCTTCTCGCCAATGGCTATTGCTCGAAGCCAGCGCCGGAACCGGCAAGACCTATTCGCTCACTGCTCTGGTTGCTCGGTACGTTGCCGAGCAAGGGCTGCGGGCCGACGAACTGCTCATGGTCACGTTCACCCGGGCGGCCGCGGCCGAAATGAAACAAGAAGTGCGCGAGCGGTTGCTGCAAGCCCTCGATGCATTGAACGCACCCGCCTCGGCCACCTTCGACCCTTGGCTTACCGGATTGCGCACGTGCACCGACGCCGAACGTGAACTGCGTTGCGAACGACTGGCCAACGCCATTTCCAACATCGACTCGGCCACCATCTCGACCATCCATGGGTTCTTCCAACAAGCCCTCGGCGACCTTGGTATTCGTTCGGGCGACGCCACAACCCCATCGCCGGCCGAGAGCGATGCCGTTGTTGCCCAGAAAGTCACTCGCGATGTGTTGGTGAATCGTTTCGCCGCCAACGCGCTTGCCCTTGATCCGATGGCAGCGAAAGATCCCAATGGCATCGAGTCCTCGGTGGGCACTGTGCTCAAGGCCACTTCGGGCAACCTCGCTGCGCAACTGGCTCCGCCGGCCGACTCGTCGCCTGCTGGTCAGTGGTCGTCGCTTGTTCAGGAACTGCGCACCGCGATCAAGAACGAACGGGTCAATCAAGGAGTGGTGGCTTTCGACGATCTCATCGTCGATCTGGTCGACCGACTCGACGACCCCACCCTCGGCGAGGAAATCATCCGGGTGCTGCGCTCGCGCTATCGCCTTGTGCTTATCGACGAGTTCCAGGACACCGACACCTATCAATGGCGATTGTTTTCGAAGGTCTTCGACATCGCCGAGGTGCCCGACGACTTCCTTGCGCTCATTGTGGTTGGCGATCCCAAACAGGCCATTTATCGCTTCCGCGGGGCCGATATCGACGCCTATCTCAAGGCCGCTGCCGATCCGTCAATGACCAAGCGTCAGATGACACGGAACTACCGCACCGACCGACCATTGGTCGAGGCCCTCAATACATGGCTCACCGGCGTCACATTCGGCGACGAGGAAATCGCCTATGTGCCCGTCACGACCCCCGACGAACATGGCGCGTCGCGACTCACCGGAGCTGACGCACCGCTGCAGTTCCGTTTTCTCGCCAATCCCGACGGACAGAACGCCGAGCCTGTTCGTTCGGCGATCGCCATCGACGTGGCCGATCACATTCAGTCGTTGCTGGAGCACGCGCAGATCGAACCCGAGCCCGGGTCCAAAGACGATCCCCGCCCAGTGAAACTCGACGACATCTGCATCCTCGTGCGAGGCCATGCCGATGCCAACCCGCTGGTGAAAGAACTCCAGAAGCGGCATATTCCCGTTGTACGCAGCCGCATCGGTTCGGTACTCGAAACCGATGCCGTCGATCAGTTGCGTCTTCTGCTTACCGCCATGGTGAACCCGGCCGATGTGCGTCGGGTGCGCGCCTTGCAGTTGAGTTGGTTTGCTCCCGATCCCGTGCTTCAGGTGGCCGAAGACAACCCGGCACTCACGCTGCACGATCCCATCGAGGAACTGCAGACCAAGTGCCGAGTGTGGGCGGCCGAACTCGAATCTCGCGGTTTGGTCGGTTGGTATCAGGTGCTCCGACTCGACGACGAGGTCATCAACGAAATCTCTTCAGATTTCGAAGCCGAGCGTCGACTCACCGATCTCGAACATGTCATCGAACTCCTCAACGCGCAGCTCGGTGGGCGACGGGCTCCGGTAAGCGCAGTGCTTCGCGCCCTTGCCGAACTCGAAGACACCATGAACAACGAAGCCGAAGCACAGAAGCGCCGCATCGATACCGACCGCGATGTCATCCAGATCACCACGATGCATTCGGCAAAGGGCCTTGAGTACCCGATCGTCCTCGTGCCCTTCCCCAAAGGACTCAACCCCAATTCGGTTTCGGTGTATGAAAACAACGGCACGCGCTTTGTCGACGCTGCGCCGAGTATCGATTGGACGATCGATGGGCTCGATCAGGCCGAACGCAAGCGCCGCAACGCGATCGAGGCCGAGGGCGACGAACTTCGTCTTCTCTATGTGGCAGTCACTCGCGCCCAGCATCAGTTGGTGATCTGGTGGGGCAAAGCACCAAAGGACAGTGCTCAGAAAGGCCCGCTCGCTCGTGTGCTGTTTGGTTCGACCGACAATCTCGAACTTGAAACCACCGTCGACGACAACACCGCGCGCACCAAACTGTCGGAACTCGCAGCGCGACTCGGCCCGGCGGTGTCGTTCGACGAGCTCAGTACCTGGACCGACGAACGCGAATGGGCGGTCCCCGTTCCTTCTTCGACGGCCATCCTGCACGCGCAACCGTTCCCAGACCGCGACATCGAGCGCAACGGTTGGTACCGCTGGTCGTACTCCTCGTTGTCGAAGGGCGCCCGATCAGCCAATGAAGGCACTGCTCGCGGGGGTACCGACGAAGGCCCCGATGCACCGGTTCTCGGCACCGACAACGGCACCGACAACGGCACCGACACCTTCACCGGCCCCCTTCTCGGCATGCAGGCCAGCGCCGATTTCGGAACCTTCGTGCACGAATTGTTCGAGGTAGTCGATGTCACCAGTCCCGATCTCAACGCCGAAGTGCGGGCGGTTATTGAGCGTTCAGGGCGAGCGGCGTCATTCGATGCCGATCCCGACGTACTCGCCCAGGGTCTTGTTCTCGCAATCGACACACCGCTTGACGCCGCGGCCGACAGCCCCACACTGCGCACCATCGGTTCACAACGCCTCAACGAACTGGTCTTTCATTTCCCCTTGGCCGACGGCGACACTCCCGTTACGCCCAGTGCATTGTTCGAACTGGCTGCTGCGCACTCCGACGATCAGTTCTCCGACTATTTCACGGCGCTGGCCGACGGCAATCGCATGCCCGCTATGGCCGGACTCATGACCGGCAGCATCGACTCGGTGATTCGCATCGGCGATGCCGACGGCGTCTACAGCGTCATCGATTACAAGACCAACCGACTCCATAGCCCGGGCGAAATCGCATTCGTGTCCGACTACGGCCGGTCCTCGATGAAACACGCCATGGAACATGGCGACTATCCGTTGCAGATCCTCGTCTACAACGTCGCGCTGCACCGCTTCCTGCAATTGCGTCTGGCCAACTACGACATCGACCGTCATATCGGCGAGACGCACTATTTGTTCGTGCGCGGCATGATCGGCCCCAACACTTCGGTTCTCGACGGTCAGCGCAACGGTGTTTTCGCCTGGCGACCGTCGAGCGAACTGATCGTTGCCGCGAGTCGTCTGCTCGGAGGTCAGTCATGACTGATGTGGTGAACATGCTCGAGCCATTCATGTACGACCCGGCCACCGAAACCGGTGTGCTCGACAGTGCCGA
>JBAXGZ010000102.1:0-7609 GCA_037139155.1 Actinomycetes bacterium
GCTATTTGGGAGCAAATCGAAGGGCCCCGTCGAGACGCGCAACGTGGCCGTTCATATAGCGGTTACTCAGCAAGTGCTCGGTGAGCCGAGCGAATTCCTCCGGGTCACCGAGCCGCTTCGGGAACGGAACCGTCGCCTCAAGCGCCGCTTTCATCTCCGCCGGAGCCTGTTCCCACGCAGTGGTGTCCATAACTCCCGGAGCAATCGCATTGACGCGCACACCCACCGATGAAAGATCACGCGCCGCAATCAGTGTCATGCCGATGAGCGCTGATTTTGCCGATCCGTACGCGATTTGCCCGATCTGCCCTTCGAATCCCGCCCCCGAAGTCACAAGGACAATCGCCCCACGCTCACCGTCAGAATCGGCTTCGTTCTCTGACATGGCCGAAGCGCAGAGCCGAATCGTGTTGAACGAACCGGTGACATTGAGATCAAGCGTTCGTTGAAAAATTCCCATGTCGTGCGGAACCCCGCCCTTGCCGACCAACCTCCCTCCGGCTTCACCTCCACCGGCGCAGGCCACAACCCATCGAAGTTCGCCGAAGGCTCGAGCAGCGTCGACAGCTGCCTGGACATCACCGTCGACAAGGACGCTTCCTGGCACTACTGCGCCCCGAGCACCGAGCAAAGAAGTCATTACTTCGCACTTTTCGCGATCTCGGTCGAGGACAACAACTGGATGACCCTTCGCGAGGAAATGGAGCGACGTTGCTCTTCCGAGTCCAGAGGCCCCGCCGGTGACGAGCACAGCACGCGTTGATGATTCGTACGAAGTCATGACATTCCTTCAGAGATGATCACAAGCACTTAGCCGAGGTCAGCTAACGGGCCCGGCGGACGGAGCGAGAAATCGGTGAGTTCGACGCCAGGGTGCAGAAAGGCAACGGCGAGAACCTCAGCCAGCGCGCCACCCACCTCACCGGGAGTCATCATCGCAGCGCTCAGGTGACCGCCTTTGATCCATTCATGGAGACAGTCACCGAGGAGTTCGCCACCAAAGTCCCGGCCGAAGTCAGTACCAATTGTGGCGCCAACACGAATGGTCGCGAAACGGTGAGTGGGGTTTTCGACTCGCCAGCCATTTACCAATTCCTCGAGTGCGGCCTTCGACGAACCATACGGAACAAGTCCGTGACGAGGACGCCCAACAGTCTCCGAGGACACAAAGCCCACAATGGCGTTCTCGGAAAGAAAAGCGAGGGCCGCCTGACAAACCTGAGAAGGAGCGACGACGTTGCTGGCGAAGACGTTGACGAATTCGTCGGCGCTGACATCAGCGAGTTTCACCATCGGCGACGCCGCCGCGACGTTGACGAGGATGTCGATGCCGCCGAATGATTTCACTGTTTCCGCGATGATCCGCTGTGGCTCGCCGATCTCAGTGATGTCAGCCGCGCACCATTCCAAAGGAACTTCGCTTGCCAATTGACGAAGATTTTCTTCGCGTCGACCAACTGCCATCACTCTTGCGCCCGACCGGGCGAATGACGCTGCACACTCGCGACCGATCCCGGCCGAGGCGCCTACAACCAGCACTCGTGATCCTGAAATTGCTGAGTCCATGATTCCCCCGTGACGATGTCTGACAGAAGCTTTGGTGGTTACAACCTCCGAGCGAACGCCGACCGAACAATGTCTTGAAACAGTTCGAGCGTGATCGACGGAGTGCCAGTGTCATTCAATTCAGGATCAACTGATTGAAAGGCCTGAACCATGGACGAAAGGAGACGGGAAAGAACTGCTGGGTCTCCGTCGCGAACGTCACCAATGTTTTGGCCCCTTCTGATGATGTCGGCCTGCATTTGCAATACCGTCTCGGCATTCTCCAACACCTTCTCAGAGGTTGCTTCGTTCGACGTAGGCACCAGCGAGCCGGTTGTTCGAAGGTAGAGATGCGAGAACGAGGGACGAGCGCGTAGGAACGCAACCTCGAAGTCGACAATTTTGGCTATCGCTTCAAGACCATCTTTGACCGAAGCCACTGATTCCTCGAAACCAGGGAGGAACTCAGCGCCCCGTCGGAGCCACACGTTGACGTACAGATCGTCTTTGTTCTGGAAAAACGAATAGACCGAACCAACCGAGAAATCAGCGCGATCGGCGATCTCCTTCAGCGTGGTGTCGTGGAATCCCTTCTGGCCAAAAATCTCCTCAGCAGCATCAAGAAGTTGCGTGCGGCTGAGTTCCTGGTGGAGAAGTCGTCGTTCTTCGCGGGGATTGAGCGAACGGGTTGCGGTCATTGAGGACCAGTGATGTTCGATGGCCACTGCGGACGGTGATAGCCGTCGAAGCGAAGTTCGCCGCCGCGCAGTTCACGGATAGTGAGGAAGTCTCCCTTGTATCCCTTTCGGTCATACGGACCAAACTGCACATAGCAACTCGGTCCACCGTTGGTGGCCGGCATCCACCGGATGCGCTCGAGACCTTCCTTCACATCCTTTGGAGTGGGAATAGCAGCATTTGCGATTCCGTGGATTGCAGCGCGAGCGGTGTCGTATGCAAGGGCAACGACGACGTTGCCGGTCTTGCGTCCGAATCGCTTCACGAATCGTTCGATCATGGCGTTGTAGTTCGGGTTGGCACCGTCTTCTCCCAACTGATCAACCCCATGCCAACCTTCAAGACCCTCGGCCCATGCATTTGAGTTCGAATAGAACATGAAGGCTGTGCCCATGACGCGGGGCGGATCCCAATTGAGTTCCTTGAGCGCGGACGCGAAATGGAACGTGGCGTAGCCGTAACCGCCGTAGTACAAACCTTCGGCACCAAGAGCACGCATGCTCTCGAGGTCCTCTTTCAGCCCCACCGGATTCGGTTCGAGTTTGACCTCTCTGATGATCGTCATCCCCAAGTTGAGTGCAGCGTCTCGGAAGTAATCGGCGTAATCCCGGCCTGAAGAACCTGCCTCCCAAAAGAGCCCGACCTTGTCGTGGCCCTGAGAATGCAACCACTGCGCGCACATCACGCCCTCGGTTGCGACATCACCATTGGCGACCGTGAAGCAATACTCCGAGGCGAACTTATGGGCGCCAGTCCAACCAATGCAGGGAACGCCCAGACGATTCGCCGTGTCCTGCAGAAGGAGGCAGTTGTCCGAAATCAACGGCCCGAGGACGATGATGCATCCCTCATCAACCAACCACTCGTAGCCCTTGAGCAATTTTCGATAATTCTCACGAGGAAGACCACGAGCATCGGCGATGACAAGCTGCACGGGACTGCGCCGCCAGACTCCCTCGTTCATCGCGTCTTCGATTGCCAAGATTGTCGGATCGATCCAGTCAGCCAACAACTGATTCAGATCCATATCGATGAGGATGCCGATCTTGATGGGCTCAAACGGGTCACCCTGGGTCTGCTGACCACGTGTCGGCGGATAGATCGTGATGTTTTGGACCGCGACATCGGTGGCTGGTCCGCCTCCCTGCCACCAATACTGTTCATTGGAATCGCCAACGCCACCTTCGAGATGAGCGCGGGTCCCGTGCTCGACGTTGGTGACCGCTCGATCGGCCTGGGCAATCCCATGGTCGAATGGAGCAGTGAACATGCGCTCGGCATAGCGGAGTTCGCCACTGCCGACATCCGAAGCATCGACAACGCCGCCATGGCGATTGGTCTTCGCCGCGTTCGTCTTTCCCGCCTTCTTCGAGTCGTCCTTCTTCTTGGCCATCACAACTCTCCCACTCTGTAACGCGACAACCAGTGAGAGATCATCACGTTCGAATGATTGAACTATAGTTCAGCAAAATGAAACAAACGTTGACAACACGTTGACAACACGTAGACAGCACGTAGACAACTCAGCAATGACGACCCAGCGTCCCCAACAGTTTCGTTCGATTCGCTTGGGTTTAGTGTCGTGAAATTGTGACGTGGCGATCCGGTTGGCGGCGACCCCGCCAACCATCAAAGGGGTATCTGTGAAGACTGACGATCTGATCTTGGTGAGTGTCGACGACCATCTCGTCGAGCCACCCACCATGTTCGACAATCACACGCCGGCCAAGTGGAAGGGCCGCTTCCCCAAGATCGAGCGCAACAGCAAGGGCGACGATGTCTGGATGTTCGAGGGATCCGTCATCCCTAACATCGGTCTCAACGCCGTCGCCGGTCGCCCAAAAGAGGAATACGGCATCGAGCCAACCTCGTTCGACGAAATCCGTCCTGGTTGCTGGGACGTCGCTGAGCGTGTGAAGGATATGAACGGTGGTGGTCTCTTGTCATCGATGAACTTCCCCTCCTTTCCGGGATTCAGTGGTCGACTCTTTGCCGCCTGTGACGACAAAGGTCTCGCGCTCGATGTCGTGCGGGCCTACAACGACTGGCACGTCGAAGAATGGTGCGCTGCTGCTCCTGGTCGGTTCATCCCTATGGGTCTACCGATCCTGTGGGATGCACAACTTGCCGCCGACGAAATCCGTCGGCTTTCAGCAAAGGGCGTTCATTCGGTGACCTTCACCGAAAATCCCTTCACTTTGGGCTATCCGAGCCTGCACGACGAGTACTGGGATCCGTTCTGGCAGGCCCTGTGCGATACCGACACAGTGTTGTCGATCCATCTTGGATCATCGGGCAAGCTCGCGATCACATCTCCGGATGCACCCATCGACGTCATGATGACGTTGCAACCCATGAACATCTGTGCTGTTGCCGCCGACCTCATTTGGTCGAGAGTCCTCAAGAAGTTCCCTTCAATAAAGATCGCGCTCTCCGAGGGCGGCATTGGCTGGATTCCGTATTTTCTTGATCGCCTCGACCGTACGTATGAGATGCATCACCTTTGGACGGGTCAGGACTTCGGGAAAAAGACTCCGAGCGAAGTGTTCCGCGAGCATTTCCTTACCTGCTTTATCTCCGATCCGATCGGCGTAAAACTTCGCCACGACGTGGGTATCGACAACATCGCGTGGGAATGCGACTACCCCCATTCCGATTCCTCGTGGCCCTTCGCCGGCGAAGAACTTGCCTCCGTGGCAGCTGATGTCCCCGATGATGAGCTGAACAAAATCAGCCATGAGAATGCAATGCGCTGGTACAGCTTCGACCCCTTCGCCTACATCCCCAAGACGCAAGCCACGGTCAAGGCTCTGCGAGCCCAAGCGGTCGACCACGATGTGAGTGAACGAAAGTTCGACACCGGTCGTCGCGAGAAGCATGTCGGTATTGAGATCGGCAAACTCGCTCCGACAGCGTGAGTTCCTTCTCCCCCATCTCTCGACCACCCGGCCATCCACTGGTATCGCTCGAGATTCTCGACGGTCCGGTCGGGTTACTGACATTGCGCGACGTCGAGCGTCGCAATGCTCTTCGTATTGAGCTTTCGCTCGACCTAGAAGCCGCAGTGGCCGGTGCCCTTCACGCGGGAGCCCGATCTCTCATTCTCGTTTCCGAACCGCCAGTGTTCTGCTCGGGAGGCGATCTCGACGACCTCATCGCTCCCCGCGCGTCACTCACCGACATCGCTCGTGGTGCGACTGCACTCATCTCGGCCCCGGTTCCGACAATTGCTGCAGTTGATGGTGCCGTGATCGGAGCCGGCATCAACCTTGCGCTGGCCTGCGATGTCATCTTGTGCAGTCCTGGTGCGACCTTCGACCCCCGACTACTTGACCTCGGCGTCCACCCGGGCGGTGGTCAACTCCGAGGGCTCAGCCGTCGCATTGGACGACAAGGAGCCGTGGCCCTCTCCCTTCTCGGCGACCGACTGTCCGGACAGGAAGCAGCCAATATGGGACTCGCTTGGCGATGTGTTCCTTCTGCCGAACTCCGCGACCTCGCCCTGAAATTTGCTCAGCGTGCGGCGTCTCGACCGCCCGAAGTGCTCGAGCGAGCAAAGCGAACTCTCGATGCCACACTCGATGTTGATCATCCCACTGCGGTTGAACTCGAACTTGCGCAACAGCAATGGTCGATCGAGCAACCGTGGATTGCCGAGCGAGTTGCCACCCTTCGCCAACGCCTCGCCGAACGTCAGAACGGCTGACTTAGCGTTTTTCGAACGTCAGGTTTGTTTGTTCGAGGTCCCAACTCGCTTCGGTGACTCCCTCATCGCGCAGTTCCCGCTTCAAGACTCGCCCCACTGGCGAGCGCGGAAGTTCCTCTCGGAACTCGATGTAACGAGGCAAAGCAAAATACGGAAGTTGATCGACGCACCAGAGGAAAAGTTCCTCCTCGCTCAACGTCGCTCCCGCCACAAGGGTTGCGGTGATCTTCAGATCATCCTCCGTCAATGGACTCGGAACCGCGTGAACGGCAACGTCAGCGATTTGGCCGTGTCCCATGATGACCGACTCGACTTCAAAACTTGCGATGTTCTCGCCCCGGCGACGCAGATAGTCGGCTTTGCGATCGACAAAGAAGAGGAAGTCGTCTTCATCGATGATCCCTACGTCACCAGTGTGGTACCACCAGTTACGACTGCTCTCCACAGTGACCTTTGGTCGACCCCAGTATCCGGCGAACATCACTTCGGGACGTTTAGGACGGATCACGATCTCGCCCCGACTACCCCGGGGTACCTCATTGTCATCATCGTCGAAGATACGAACATCGAAGTATTCGTCGTTGATGACACCGGCCGCGTTGGGTTTGTTGTAGCCACCAGGTGGCTGCCAAGAAATAAGGCTCGCCTCGGTGACGCCGTAAGCACCACTGAATGTCGTAAGTCCGAAACGGTTCTTGATGATGTCGTCAACTTCGACGGGCATCGGAGCGGCACCGAGGAGTCGAAGCGATGTGTTGGCCTCGGGTGCGCCCGAACGCGGCATCTCTGGTCGGTCAACATCGTGAGCCAGTAGATATGCCATCGTTCCGAGCGTCGAGGTGATCGTCGCACCTACGCGGTTCATTTCGGACCAGAAATTCGACACCGAGAACCTTCGGTAAATCGCCGAACGTCCTCCAAATACCAATGGCCCCATCACCGCAGTCGTGATCGCATTGAAGTGGAAAAGAGGAAGTGGGGTCCACACAACGTCGTCGGCGGTGCGCTCCCAACAGATACCAATCTGTCGAGTTAATGCTTCGTGGTAGTTGTGACTGAGCATGCATCCCTTCGACAAGCCAGTCGTGCCGCCGGTGTAGATAAACGTGCCGAGGTCCGAGGGCTTGGTCGAAATCGAAGGAAGAACCGGTTCGGTAGCGAGAACATCGTTCCAACGCTCGGTTGCTCGCCCCGACAGCGGCGGCGCAGACTCGCCGATCACCACCACGTGGACGAGCGACTCCACCGTGGATGCGACGGCCTCGAGTCGATCGAAGAACTCCGACGCCACAATCACGACCTTTGATCCGGAATCGGAGAGCTGGTGACGGAGGTAATCACCCTTGTACGCAGTGTTGATCGGGACGGCGATTGCGCCAGAGAGGATGATTCCCCACCAGGCGAAGACGCCTTCGATGGAGTTCTCGATCAGCGTCGCAACGCGATCGCCGTGCACCACACCCAACGTCCGCAACGATGACGCCAACCGTGCCGCGACATCGTGAACATCTGCGGCCGACACCGTGTCACCACACACATCGAGATAGTCGCTGTGGGGATCGCTCTCTAGACGGGCGAACAGCAACTCCGGGATCGTCGATTGCGATCCGCTTCGCCAAA
>JBAXGZ010000103.1:0-7605 GCA_037139155.1 Actinomycetes bacterium
GTCGGCGAAGTTCCGCAAGGCTCCAATGTGCTGGCGATCTTCGTCATCTTGTTGCTGCTCATTCTCTTTAACGGCAAATCCAGCGGCATGTCGGCCGACGAATGGCAGCTCACCACCAAGTTGAAGGCCGCCAATGAGGACCTCCGCAAGCATCCGCTGTACCGAGCATCAACAATCATCGGCATCGGACTCCTCGTGGGCGGCGCTCTTTTGCTCCCTCAGATTTTCGACAAGCCCACCGATTGGCTGCGCTATTCGGAGATCTTGGTCTGGATCATCGCTGCGCTTTCGGTCACCGTGCTCACTGGTTGGGCCGGACAGTTGTCTCTGGGCCAGTTCGGTTTCGTAGCGATCGGTGGCTATGTCACCGTGAAGTTCTCCGGAAGCATGCCGGTACCGCTGGCCATCTTGGTCGGCGTCGGCTTCGGGGCGCTCGCCGCCCTCATCATCGGTATCCCTGCGTTGCGCATTAAGGGACTCTTCCTCGCGGTCATCACGCTCGGGTTCGGTCTGATGGTTCGCAACTGGCTCATCTTCAACGAAGGGCTTTCCGGCGACGGTGCCATCGCGAAACTTCAAGTGAACCGAGCGAAGGGCTACAAGCTTCTGTTCTGGGAAGCGAAGGGGAACAACTTCCACGCTATCTACTGGTTCTGTCTCGTCGTCACCGTTATTGCCATCCTTTTGGTGTGGCAGATCAGACGTACAGGCGTTGGCCGTTCGATCATTGCCGTGCGCGACAACGAACTCACAGCAGCGGCCTACACAGTGTCTCCCACCGCGAAGAAGATCATTGCGTTCGCGGTGTCCGGCGGTCTTGCGGCACTCGCTGGTGGCCTTCTTCCGTTGCTTTCGGCGCAGTTGGAACTTAGCCCCAATGGCGGTTGGTTCGATGTCGAACAATCGCTCCGTGTTGTGGCTGTTGCGGTTGTCGGCGGTATCGCATCGATCACCGGCGCCATTCTCGGCGTGCTCGTAATCATCGCTCTGCCGATCTTGTTCGACGGCACTCCGCAGGTGAAGTTGTTCGCCAGCAGTATCGGCATGCTGGTTGTGCTCCTGTACTTCCCTGGTGGTCTCATCTCCATCATTCACTCCGCTCGCGACATGCTTCTGGGCTGGTTGGCCAAGCGCACCGGCTGGGAGCCCAAGCGCAATACCCAGACCGGTTCGGTCAGTTCGCTGGCGTCGGTCAAGACCCACGATGACAACAGCGCGATGCCACTTGTCGTCACCAATGTCACCGTCCGTTTCGGTGGTCGCGTGGCGGTCGACAATGCGTCGATCACCGTGAAGCCCGGCGAGATCGTCGGTCTTATTGGCACGAACGGCGCCGGCAAGTCGACCCTCATGAATGCAGTGAGCGGTTTCGTCCCCAGCACTGGCGAGATCACGATCTTCGGTACCGAAGCTCAGAATCGATCAGCGCCTCGGCGGTCGCGTCTTGGCATCGGTCGTGCGTTCCAGAACGCTCGATTGTTCTCGTCGCTCAGCGTCCGCGAGACACTTATGGTTGCGCTTGAAGCTCGCGAACGCTCGCTGCTCGTGCCGTCCATGCTGTCGCTTCCGCCGTCGCCTCAACGTGAGCGTCGCAAGCGTAAGCAGGCCAACGAAATCATCGGCTACCTCGGCCTCACGCGCTATGCCGATTCCCTCTTGGGTGAACTCTCAACGGGAACACGACGCATCGTCGAACTCGGTGCGCTTCTTGCGCTCGACAGCGAATTGCTGCTTCTCGACGAACCCACTGCGGGCGTGGCGCAGAAAGAGACCGAAGCATTTGGTCCGCTTATCGAATCGATCCGCCGTGATCTCGGTGCCTCGATCCTCATCATCGAACACGACATGCCAATGGTGATGGCGATCTCTGATCGCATCTATTGCCTCGAGGCCGGTTGCGTTATTGCTGAGGGCGAGCCCAGTGCGATCCGCAGCAATCCGGCTGTTATCGCGTCGTACCTCGGAACCGACGAGCGCGCCATCGCCCGATCGGGTTCGTGAGTTTCGTCCATGGCTGAAGCCACCGGTCCCCTTTCCGGCTTGAAGGTGCTCGACCTGTCGATCGCTCTCACCGGGCCCTACGCAGCAGCGCTTCTCGCCGATCAGGGGGCCGAGGTCGTAAAGGTCGAGCGACCAGGCATTGGCGACATTGCTCGTTGGGTCGGGGTCGCCGTCAATGGGATGAGCGCGTTCTACCTCGCGTGTAATCGCGGGAAGCGTTGTATCGCAGTAGATCTGGGAACCGACGAGGGTCGCGACATCGTGCTGCAAATGGCTGCCGATGCCGACGTGATTATTCAGAACTTCCGCCCAGGTGTGATCGACCGACTCGGATTGGGTTATGACGCGGTGCGAGAGCTCAATCCCGAGGTCGTGTACGCATCGATCTCCGGATACGGCCCTGTGGGCCCCTACCGAGACCGCAGCGCCTACGACACGTCCATCCAGGCCTACGCAGGGTTCGCCGCCACCCAGGCCGAACCCGGTGGACCGCCGACATTCATCAAGCAGAACGCGGCCGACAAGGTCAGTGCGCTCTACGCGTGTCAGGCCATCACCGCCGCGCTATTCGCACGGGCCTCTGGTCGGGGCGGTCAGCATCTCGAACTCGGAATGGCCGATGCGTGTGTGTCATTCCTGTGGGCCGAAGCCGCCGGCAATGAGGTGCTCCTTGACTCCGATGGGTCAATGCCATCGAGCTTCAACGCCGGATTCTCACCAATGCGGTTCCTCGACGGCTGGGGCATCGTGGTCCCCACCACCGACGCTGACTTCGCGGGCATGTGCAAGGCCCTCGATGTTGAAGGGTGGGACGACCCCCGAGTGCGAACGGTCGGCGAACGACGCAAGCACCGTGATCTCCTCGAGCCCATCATGGACATGTGTTACGCGATGGCCGCGAACCTCACCCAGGCCGAGGCCATCGAACGTTTCGAACGCGAGCGAGTGGCCTTCGCCATGGTGTTGTCCGCGGCCGAGATGGTCGACGACCCTCACGCACAAGCCATCGGGATGTTCGAACAGTTCGATCATCCCGTCGTGGGCCGCGCTCGCCTGCCGCGCCATCCAACGCA
The DNA here is from genome assembly GCA_037139155.1 of Actinomycetes bacterium. Classification (GTDB taxonomy): domain Bacteria; phylum Actinomycetota; class Acidimicrobiia; order Acidimicrobiales; family Acidimicrobilacustridaceae; genus Acidimicrobilacustris. The sequence continues at coordinate 3,075 of JBAXGZ010000103.1, forward strand.
GTTCCATGCCACCCCGGCCTCGCTCGGATTCGGTGCACCCGCTTTAGGGCAGCACACCGACGAAGTACTCGAGGAACTAGGACTCGCAGAGCAGATCGAGCAGTTGCGCGCCACCGGCGTCGTTGCCTGAGTAAGCACCACCGAGGAGGTCACAAGACAAATGGGTATTCGCTATTCCAAGCCACCGGTTCTGATGCGCGACGTGATCACCGATCTCGACGCGGTGACGCGTCTGCTCGAATCACAGGCTCCCTATACGCCTCTCGGCGGTTGGTACAGCCCTGGCGCCGACCCAACGAAGCGCACTCGTCCGTTGTGGTTCCAGAACGACTGGGTGCACGACACCTTCGCTGCTGAAGGCTCAGACCTTTTCTTGCTGCACGCCGGGTATATCGAAGCGGCCAAGGAGTTCTACGACGCAGAGATCGTCGAGCCAAAGAGTGTGTATGTGAACCTCATGGTTGCGATCGAAGGTGGTGGTCCGGCCCACACCGACAATCCCCGCTTCCAAGGTCGCGACCGCACCAACACGCCAATGTGGTTGCTGCGTTCGATGCTGTGGTCGGGACTGTTCAACGATGCCGAGATCGTGCAGGCCACCGCCATTTGGTGGAGCAACGATGTCGAGGGCGGAGAACTTCGCTATTGGCCCAATGGCGCGTCCGAGCCTGCTCAGGTTCACTCCGAGAACATGACCAACACCGCCCTTCTCGGCGACAACCACGGGATGTTCCATCAGGTCGGCGCTATCGGTCCTCACGATGTCGGCAGTTTGAGAGTCACCCCCGGAGCCACTCTTGGACCTGTCGGCGACGGTTCGGGCGATTGGGCGGTCGACGACCTTGGCGAATGCGTGTTTCGGGCACCGCTCAGCACCTACCGCTTGAGTGTGTTGTGGAAGGCCGATATCTACCCCAATGCCGAAGAGCGTGAGCGACAAGTCGCCAATGCGCTCTCGATGGACGACGTCGCCGAGCGCTTCAATCAGGATCTTGCGCAACGAGGTTCATCGGTCCGATTCGACCCGGACAACCTTGACGATCAAGCCCTGCGCGCAACTATCGAACACTTCCACCCCGAGGATGTTCCGGTGGGAGCGTTGCGGTCCGTCTTTGCAACTTCCTGATATCGACAGTTAGTCGGCGTTGGCGAGGATCGTCATGACTTCGTCGGCGGGACGACCGGTGCGAAGCAGTTCGGCCATCGTCTTCATCGGCCCATCGATGTGGGTGAAGAACGCGAAGTAGCCCGCACACAAATAGTTGAGTCCGTCCTCACCGTCGGCGGTTGTTGTGAAGCGATTGCGGGGACACTCACCGTGGCAAGCGAAGCGAACCTCACAGGTCACGCACTGGTTGGGAAGCGTTGTCGCCTTCGCAAGACCGAACTGCTGTTGCTGTTCCGATCCCAACATCGAAGCGAGATGAACATCGGCAATATTGCCGAGTAGGTACTCGGGTTCGACGTAATGATCACAGGAGTACACATCGCCGTTGTGCTCGAGGGCGACGGCAGTACCGCAGGTCTCCGAGAAGATGCACATGGGTGAAGGCATTCCTAGCCAAGCGCCCAGAGCGGCGTCGAAGGACGGAACGAAAAATTCGCCAACGTCGTTATGAACCCATTCGTCGAAGATGTCGATGAGAAATCGACCCCACTGTTCAGGGGTCACTGAACGTTCCGTCACGAGCGAACCGTCCTGCACATAGAGGGGACGCTCCGAGGCTCGCTCTCCCCAACCGGCATCGGCCTGCACGATGAGTTCAGGGGTTGCGCGTTCGACGATGGGGATGAGTTGGAGGAAACGAACACCCAGATCGTCTCGGAAGTGTTTGTAGACCTCAAGGCCGTGATCAGCATTCGCAGCATGGACCGAACAGAGCACGTTGGTGGCAACGTTGTGGCGCTGCAGGAGTTCCCACGCTGCCCGAACACGTTCGTAGGTGGGTCTTCCCTGCTTATCGACGCGGTAGGCATCGTGCATCGCTGGCGGGCCATCGAGAGACAGACCTACCAACACGTTTTCCGCTGCGAGAAACTCACACCACTCGTCGTCGAGCAACGTGCCATTGGTCTGCAACGTGAATTCAAGAATTCGCTGCGGTCCGGCGATTTCCTTCGCCTTCGCAACAAGGCGCCGATAAAACTCGACGCCCATAAGGGTCGGCTCACCACCTTGAAACGCGATCGTGATTTCGCGAGTTCGGTGCGATTCGATGAGCTGGGTGAGATAGATCGCGACCAGATCATCAGACATCCGGAAGCGATCACCGGGATACAACTGCTCCTTGGAGAGGAAGAAGCAATAGGTACAGTCGAGATTGCAGATTGCACCGGTCGGCTTGGCCAACACGTGGAACGCCGGCGGGAACCCCTCGGGCCAGGTGGGCGGGAGGTCGGGTCGGCCGTTGCGGCGGAACGTGACGGGTTGGCTCACGCGAATCGGTTCATTGTGAGGCGAAGAACGCTTCGAGTTCGAGGGCGAGGTCGCGGAACGGAGTACCCGACACGTCGACTACCACGGTGTCGAGTTGACCAGTGAAGTGGAACGGTGCGAAGTAGGTGTTGTCGACCGGTGTGCCGTCGTCGAAACCAATACAGAAGTATTCGCCAAACAGGTGGTAGGAGTAGATCGTCGTCTGCGGAATGTCTCCGGTGGCGACGACCTCCCCGTCGACCAGCAAATCAACTGTGCCCGCGAACTGTCCGGTTGGCGTGAAGGAATAGCCCAATGTGTGGTGCCCCTCAGGGAGCGGGGGCGACGACACGCGGAATCGTTGTGCACCCAGGAAGTTGTGCACGTAATGCAATGCGTTGTCCTGCATGTACAGCGTATAGCCACCGAAGCGGCCACCATGAGCAACCAGCACGCCTTCGTCATCGGCGGTGTAGTCGACATCGGCCACGGTGAGAGACGGGCGGTGGCGGACATCAACGGCCGCTGGTGTCGCTACCGGCGCACCCGGTCGGTAGATGTAGCGAGATCGAAGCGCGTAGTGAGCGGGACGCTCCACCTGCACCGGACGGCTGGAATGAAGCGGAAGTGCACCGTGTGCACCCGCTTCGGCCCACCAACGGTCAACCATCTCGCGCAGTTTCCGCGGATGGGTCGCAGCGAGATCGTGGCTCTCGGAGAAGTCCTCGGCGACGTGATAGAGCTCCCACCGATCGTCATCGAACGCGATGTCGGGATCGATGCCCGGGATATAGAGCTGACCCCGCATCGGATGGTACGCAACTGCTTTCCACCCCTCGTGGTAGATCGCCCGACAACCGAGCAACTCGTAATACTGAGTCGTGCGCTGTTGAGACGTCTCGGGCACCGAAAATGACTCGAGCAGGCTCTTGCCTTCAATGGGTTTCTGCGGAACACCTTCGAGTACCGCCGGCATTTCGATGCCCAATGCATCGAGCACCGTCGGCATGATGTCGATGACGTGCAGATATTGCGTGCGGACCTCGCCGGTGCCGTTGGTGCCGGCCGGCCAGTGCACGATCAGGGGATCAGCGACGCCACCTTCATGGCACTCGCGCTTCCAACGCTGGAACGGCGTGTTGCCCGCGTGCGCCCAACCATAGGGATAGTGCCCGTGTGATTCGGCCGAGCCCAGCAAATCGATATTGGGGAGGACGGCTTCGAGCGTCAGCGGAACTCCGTTGTACCAAGCCACTGAGTTGAAAGCGCCATGCTTGTCACCCTCGGGCGACGCGCCGTTGTCGCTCATGACAACGATGATCGTGTTGTCGAGTTCGCCGATTGCTTCGAGATGATCGAAGACCCTGCCGAGGTGATGATCGGTGTGGGTGAGGAATCCGGCGTAGACCTCCATCATGCGGGCGTATGCACGCTTCTCAACTTCGGGAAGCGTGGCCCATTCCTGAATCCACTCCGGGCGAGCGGTGAGCTCGGTACCAGGCGGGAGGATACCGAGATCGAGCTGACGCTGATGGGTGGCAGCGCGCCACTCGTCCCAGCCCATGTCGAACTTACCGGCGTAACGATCGATGTACTCGCGCGGCGCCTGATGCGGCGCATGACACGCGCCGGGAGCGAAATAGAGGAAGAACGGTTTGTCAGTGGTGACGTTGCGGAGGTCGTTGATGAACTCGATAGCTCGACCGGCAAGATCTTCAGTGAGGTGATAGCCGTCTTCAGCCGAATACGGCTGCTCGACGAAGTGATTGTCGGAGACCAGATCAGGCGCATACTGATTCGATTCAGCGCCCATGAATCCGTAGAAACGCTCGAAGCCACGTCCAAGCGGCCAGCGTTTGCGAGACGACGCGAGATCGGTTTCTTCACGAGGAGCGAGATGCCATTTACCGACGGCCATCGTCGCAAAACCGTTGTCACGAAGAACCTCGGAGATAAACCCGGTGTCCTTGTTGATGCGGCCATCGAAGCCGGGGAAGCCAGTGGCGTTATCGGCGATACCGCCCATTCCGGTGGTGTGTTGATTGCGACCGGTGAGCAGACACGCGCGTGTTGGAGAACACATGGCGGTGGTATGAAAACTCCGATAACGCAGAC
>JBAXGZ010000104.1:0-7432 GCA_037139155.1 Actinomycetes bacterium
TCGTTCAGTGGTGCCCAGTCCGATGTTTTGGTTGCGTTGCTTGAATGGGCTTTGAGGTCCCAAACAAATTGTCGTTCAATGTCAAATGACATGTTTCCGAATTTCGGACCGTGGGCGGCTTCAACTTTCGATTGAAGGTTTTGCACAAACCAAAACTCGGGGTAAAAGCCAATCCATTCCATCTGCTTCCAGTTCTTGGAACCGCCATCGCGCATCGAGAGGATCGCTTCCTGGGCATCAATTTCATCCGGAAGACCATTCGCTATTGCCTCAAGGAGCACGCGGCCCTCAGTATGAGCTTGTTCTCTTGATGACGTAGTCATGAGATGAAATCCGATCCTCTTGCTTCCGATTGTGAACAGGTGACGACGAGCAGAAGACGACCAAAATTGGAGCCCGATCGCCGCTCTCGTCTCGCCCTTATCCGCGTCGAAAGTATGCAGCAAGGGTCCGATATCAGCAACAAGCTGAATGAGGTGTGACTGTAGGAGCACGATCGGATCCGTCCAATGACCTTGGTCGATCCAGATAATTCACAGTCCCGATATATCGGCGTGTCTTAGGTTCTTGTGGCTGAGATCCTGGGTGCTTGACTGACGCTACGCAGCCAGCCACCGCAAACTCAATAAACGAAATCCAACACCCTGGCTCATGTAGCCACTACATCTGGATGCTTGAGGTCCTAGCGGAGCTGAGTTCTTGAGTGGACGACCTTCGCAAGGTGTATCGCATATTGGGCAAAGGAACGCCCCAACGGCGTATTCCTGACCACAGACTTTGCTCGTTTGGTGAAGTGACCAGATAAGCCGAAAAGTGACGTCGCCTATTTAATGGTGACAGGTGAAGTACTTGGGTTCGTCGTCACCGGGCTCTGCTGGCGCCTTCCAGCTGCAAATATCGCAATACCAAAATGCCACCAACGTCCTTGCCTCCCGCCGCTTCCAGGAACGTCGTTGCATGCGCGCTAACACGCAAATGTGTTTGAGGGGTTGCGATTTCTTGATAACTCCGTACACTCCTGAAAGTACATCAAGAGCGGCTCACTTCGGTGGGCCCAGCAACCTGGAACGACATCCAAGGTGCTTGCCTGCTCCACGCAGGGATGTGGCGCTTCTCGAAGCGCAACAAAGAGTCGTGGGTTATGCAATGCCAGAAGTGTCGGTCCGTAAAGGATCAACATGGAAAACCAACTAGATGAAGCGGTGGAGCGTCTTGATCACTACCTCACTGCCGATGACGTTCGTGAGCTTGCTCATTACGGACATTCAATTCCCATTGGCCGGGGATTCACGCGTGACTACGTGAATAAGAACTACCCAGGGTGGCAATGGGGGCAGCTGATGAACGTGCTGCGGCGAGCCGACCTGTACATCAAAAACGAAGGCCACGGTGGGCGGATCGCCGAAGGGTATGTCGGCGTGTTGGTTCTGGCTGAGGGCGGCGGCGTCGCTATCGGTGACGACGGATCGCTTAAGCACCCACTGAAGACAGCGCGGCTGAAGCTGGAGAAGGTGCGAAATGCCAAGAAGTAGATGGGACTTCAAGCGGCCTTTCTGTGAAGTGTGTGGAAAGTCGGGTGGCTGGTACGCCCAAGAAGGATGGAGGACTTGCGAGGCGCACTGGGGCCCGAAACCTGACAGTCCCGTCCCTGCCGCCGTCGAGGGTGAACGAATCGTTAATTCGATGGAGGGAGAGGTCGCACAGGATGACGACTAGGTACACCTACAAGCGACCGTTTTGTGAAGTGTGTGGTTCACGCGATGGCGGAAGTGTTTCGGTCGAAGGTTGGAACACATGTGTTGAACATTTTCGGGTGCCAAAGCCAGCAGAGCCACTCTTTGATTGGAATACCGGGGAACGGATCAAGGACGAAATCGAGAAGCCACAGGAATCGGATGCGACGGAAGGCGATCATCATGAAAAATGAAATGACGACCAGCGAAGGTGAGGTCGTTTCGCTCGATCCCCACGGATGTAAAGCCTTCACGCCGGGGCATCAGTGGCATTTGATTCAAGTGACCCATTCATGGGATGACGAAGGGCGCCTCTATCAACCCTGCGAAGTTACGGCGTGCTCGACCGATGGTTGGCTTACCGTGCACGTCGATGGCGAATCTGACACTCGGTCGCTCTGGACACATGATCCCGACAGAGGTCGGAGCTTTGTAGATGGGGCGGATCCTCAAATAAATCTTGGCTATTCACTGCTTCGAAATGCCGAAGGTAACTATCTGTGCTTTGCGAAGGAGATCAGTAGCTGCGTTGTAGGAGCGACGAGCGGTTCGCTGTTTGATCAACTTTTGTCGCACGGCGGTTTTACTGTTTCCGGCCCTGAAGCGCTGCGTCAAGCACTCGAAGACGAAACCAACAGTTCAACACAATGAGAAGAGAAATTTTCTTGAGCGGGGACATGCGCGGCACGTTCGCGTCTGCTTGTATTCCCGAAAGGGCTGTCACGGTCGGTGAGGACGGTCGCACTTTGCGCACCGGATAGAGCGGTGCGAGTGGCAGCAGGACGGTGGGCTCGATCTGCATGAAAGCAAAAAAATCGCGCGAATTTGCGCACAGTTGACCATCAATCGTTCGTTACTTAGGGCGGACCAAAACGGGAGGAATAACGGTGGAAGAATCCAACAATGAGCAAGCAGTAATTGAGGCTGCCGAAGGGCTCCTCGCTCGAGTTGCAACATGGCAGGTCCGACTCCTGCCTCGGTGGCGGCGAATCTCTCGAGCACTCCATGGCCTCGGCATCCTCGACATCACCGGTTCGGATTGGGTGAAACTCACTCGGCGAGGCATCGCGTTTCGACCGCTCACTCCGAGACAAGCCGACCAACTGGCTCGCTTTCTTGAGGATCTTGAAAATGGTGTCCGGGTTGAGCCCGCGAGGCCCGGACCGGGTCAATATCCGCTCGACTTTCTGCCAGCGACCGGTCCTAGTCCGACCTCGGTGGAGTCCACGTTCCATGCGGGGGTGGCCCGATGAGCGTTTGGGGATTCACCGCCGATCTTGAAGAACTCGAGTTGGTCTGCAGCCTGTTGGCCTACGCCTCGCCCGTCGAAACTCAGGGCGACGGGGTGTGGGTGAGCTCGGTGAACGGCGGACGCATCTGGTCGGTGTCCACTGACACCACGATCTGGGAGGCATGCGGCGACCCGGTGGAGTTCCCGATGGAAACTCGTTGTATTCCTGGTCGGGCCGTCTGGGAAGCTCGGATCTTCGCGATCACCTCGAATAGTCACGAGGTTCACTTCTCCATTCCTGATGATCTGGTGTGCTTGGTGTCCTCCGATGTCGGGACATCGGTGATTGATCTGCCTCGGAACAATGACGTGCCGTCCTATCCGATGTACGTCGCCGAATCGGCAGTCGCGAAGACGACTGCGGGCGTGTTATTCGATCTGTTATTGCGAGCGCGAATGGTGCCGCTTGGGCCGTCGAATGACGAATATCCCGATGCACACCTGATCGTCGAGAACGGTGGTGTCGCAATCTTCGTTGATTGGAGTATTTGCGACGCATTGCGCAGCACCTATCGGATTCCTGCAGATATCACCGGTGAAGCGAGTTGTGTGTTGCCGTTGGGTGCTGTTTATGACGTCATTCGTGAATTAGACCGCGACCAGCACATCACCCTTCACATTCCCGCACGGCCCGACCTTCCCCTGTTAATCGAAGGGGGACTCTTTCGTGCCGCAATCAAATGCCCAGCGTCCGGCGCTGCCCGCCATCACGAGGAACTCTTACGGTCGCTCGTGGTGATGCCGGGATGCCGAGTGCAGGAAATCGAACCGGGATCATTCGCACTTTCAACGCGATCACGGGAGTTTCGTGTTGAACTCATTGAGCAGCCCGGGGAAATGATCTCAATCTGCACTGAGGTCTGTCGTGACGTGGAATTGAACCTCGAATTGCTCACGCAGATTAATGAAACCAACGGGGCTCTCGTCGGTTCACGGCTTTGGACTAGAGACAACGTCATCTGGGCCGGCTTTGATCTTCCAGTATCGGCTGTTGGTGAGCTTGAGCAATCGATCGAAACCCTCGACCGACAACTCACAGGTTTCGATGTGTTCCTGACCGGGTTCAGTGCTGCATGAAGAAGCTTCTTGACAGAATTTCAACGTTCATCGCAGACCTGCTGCTACCGCGCAGAGCGGAACCAGTGCTGCCGCCCCCGCCGGTTGAAACAAGAGAGGTCATTCGCGACACGATTGTTCGCGGCGTCGTGGCCGAAATTATCTCTGGTTCTGACAGCACGCTTCTCGACAAGGCGACGTTTGCCGTGGCCCCCATCGCCGTTGACGCGACGGCGGCATGGGGAGCGGCAAGGGGCGCTGAGGAATTCGCGGCAGAAGGTCGACGACCTCGACCTGACGCCATTGATGTTGACGACAGGAGGATTTGAGATGGCTCAAGGTCACCGGAGGGGGCTCCTGCCGAGCGCCCGAACTCAAGCTTCTCTGAACTTCGCACTCGCCGATCTCTCCCGACGGTTCGCCCAAGGCCAAGCACGCCGCGGGGTTGATCCAGGCATCGCCGCCCGACACGGCACCAATCAAGCCGGTGCTTTGGTGGCTTGGGTGTTGTTCATTGCTCCGGTGATGGGGTTGTTCACGTTGGGAGCTCTAGGCTCACCTCCGGGGATGGTGATCATCGCTCCGGTCGACATCATTGGCCTCGTGATCCTCATCCGGATCCACACGGCGATCATTCGCCCGGCGGATCAACGGCTGATCTACGGCATCCCTACCCGGACGTTGGTCGTGGTCGGCGGTCTCTATGTGACTGCGTTGTTCCTGCTGATGATCATCAGGATTCTCACTGCGTGACGGCGCTCGTATTTCCAGGGAAGCAACTGGATCACTCTGTCCAAATCATGCGCCGCTCGGCTGTAGCACCGGTAGCGACGCAAGCAGCGTGGAGTGGACACGCAGGGTCTTTGACGATCCTCATCTGGGTTGGCCGCTGGCATATAAGTGGAACCACGTAAATGCGCGAACTAGGCACATTTCAGTTTCTATCGGGCAGGTGCTCCGTCATACTTTTCCGTTCGCGGGGGCGCCGGATGTGTCGGCGGCCATGAGTTGGAGTTTGGCGGGCATGTTGGTTGGCGAGGCGGGATCACAACTGGATGTTGTTGCTTGCGTTGTCTCGCGGCCCGATTCGGCCAGCGGTGAAATCCGATGAATGACGACTTCGGATCGATGAGCGATTCTGCCCAGGCTGTGCATCCGCCCCAGCACTGGCTCGGTCTTTCCCTTCTCTTTGTCGTCATCGCTCTTGTGGCGAGTCTCTTCGGATCCGTGTGGATGGCAGTCCTTGGCTATCTCCTCGCGTCATTCGGGGCGGTGGGGATGATCGCCAAGTTTCGATGGGACGACCGTATTGCCCGTCAGAGTCTCTACTACTCACCGAAGTCGCAGCTTCGTTCCTTTCAGAGGTTTCTCGGTGCAGCAATTTTGATCAGTTGCACACTGTGCGCTCTTCCCATCGCCGCTGAGCTGGCCCGGCGATGAATCGGCTTTGGCGGTCCGTCGTTGGACTCATTGCGCTGGTTGTTGTGCTCGTGATCAGCACCGTGTCACCTTCGGCCTCGTCCTTGGCGGCTCCTGCAAAGAATCAAGATCCGATCGGCGATCTTGCTTCGTGTGTCAGATCCACCGGAGTGCTCGAAGCCCTCTTTCTTTTCGACACGTCGGGTTCTCTCGTGGACACTGATCCCAAGAACCGACGAATAGTGGCTGCTAACGCCGCGCTCACTGCATTGGCCGACCTCGCCGGTTCCGGAAAAAGTTCACCGATCTCCGTCGATGTCCGGCTTGCACAATTCTCTGTGGACTACGTCCCGGCCGCAGAGTGGCAGTCGTTGAATGAAAACTCGCTGGCCTCGGTGCGCGAATCGGTTGCGAATGTTGCTGCGCGAAACGATGGCATCGATACCGATTTCACCAATGCGCTCTCCGGTGCGAGGAATGACCTCGCCGAACGTTCCTCAAGAGTGCGAGGAAACGATGGGGAACCACCATGTCAGGCGCTGTTCCTCTTCACCGACGGAAAGTTTGACGTTGAAGCTCGAGTCGGTCGATTAGCCAATGCGCCGGGCACCCCCAAGGCGTATGCCCCTGACATTCCTGCGAACAGTCGCGAAAACGCCCTTCAAATCATTGATGCTGGCAAGGACGCTCTCTGTCGCGTTGGCGGAATCGCCGATGCCGCTCGTATCGATGATGTGACAGTTATTGCGATCGCACTTTCCGGTAAAATCTCGGACGAAGATCAGCAATTCCTTGCCTCCGTCGCCACGGGAACCTCGGGTGCGACCTCGTGCGGTGATCCCGCGAAAGCGCGCGGCGCCTATTTCGCTGCTGGCGATCTTGGTGCGCTCATCAGCGCCTTCAATAACGCGGCGAGCTCCATCGCTGGTGGAACGCTGGTGCCCGGATCAGAAACCGTGACGGTATGCGGCGGACAATCGTGTCCTGAGGGTGGTCGAACGTTCACGGTTTCCGCAGCCATGAGTCGTGTGACGGCGCTTGTTGACATTGGTCGCGCGGAAGGTTCTGTTTTTCTGCGGGCCCCAGATGGAACGACGGCGTCTCTCACATCGGAGCGAGCGGACGCCCGCCTAACTGGAGCGGTTATCACCTCGCGTTGGTTTGATTCGGCGGTTTCCTCGGTCAATATCCAGTTCACCGATCACGAATCATCGCTGGGGGAGTGGACAGTCACGCTTGTGGCACCGGTGGGTGGCGCAACCGGTCGTATCCAACTTTTCGCTTACACAGATCTCAGTGCGCAACTTGCGAGCGATCCGGATCTTCGCAGTGGTCAGCAGAGTGCATTTACGGTCCGGATCATCGGCGATGGCAGCGATGCTGTTCGTCGACTCGCCGGTTCGAAATCGGTTGTCAGCATCTCGGCTTCTGACCCGTCAACCAAACAACCCATCACGATTCCTCTGACCGCGAATGCGGGAACGTGGTCGGGCACCTGGTTGGTTCCGAAGGATTGGACGGCGAGCGAAACAGTGCTTTCAACGCGACTTGAAATCGTTACGTCCGCAGGGTTGGCATTCGAACCAGTCATCACTCGAACACCCGTGAAAGTCCAGAAGCCGGCAAGTTATCCGCAGGTGTCACCGAGTTCGCTGCGATTAGGGACGGTCGACGGGAAGGGTCAAGCGAAGGGCTCGATAACGGTCACGGGTGGAACGCAACCTGGATGCATCGCCTTTGGTGACGTGACTTACTCCGCAGTTCCTTCCTCTTCGCAACCACTCACATTCGAATCACCGCTGAAACCGGGAGATTGTCTGGCGATTGCTCCGAGATCGACCCAAGAGATTCCCGTCTCGTTCAAGTTGTCCAAGAGCATGAATGGACCGGTGCGAGCAACACTGCCAGTCATCGTCTCCAGCGATGCTGATGC
>JBAXGZ010000105.1:0-7387 GCA_037139155.1 Actinomycetes bacterium
GTGATGTACGGATCGCAGGTGGTCTCCGAACCAGGGAACGGATCGAGATACAAGAACCAACCGTTGCCGGCGCGGCCGCAATCTTCATGGTTGCCACGCAGGAACGCGATTGGGGCGACAGGGAAAAGGGCGGCTGCGGGCTCGAAGAACTCCTGCACCCAACCCAGGTCGGTCTCGGAGAAGGGGAATCCCTTCATCGGGCCGATTGTTCCTCCACAGTCGCTCGCAAACTTCTCCGGACAACGGATCTCGCGGTAGACGTAATCACCCGGATCGATGATGAGGTCAGGTTTCTCGGCAGCAATTCGCCCGGCGATTTGAGCCAGTGGCCATTTGTCTTTGTCGTTACAAACCTGAACCCGCGACTCGTCCATTCGACAACCTGAGTCGGCGAACATTCCGATCTTTTGAACCGAAGAGGGCATCGAGGCAGGGATCACGTTGCCATTGATCGACGCTTTGGTAAGGCCGGTCGGCAACGAAACACTGCAGGCGAGGATGCGGCTAAATGCTGGGGCAGCATTCGGACCAGGTAGGCGCGGCGTCATGTCGAGTTCAGAAAATCCATTGACCCCAGTCGTGCGCACTTTTGGACATTCACCATTGGCCGCAACAAGCGCTCTCGCTACGACCTGAGACTCGGCGACAGAAGAAGGAGCAACGATGGTGTACGCCGCGTAGATGCCGTCGGGTGCAGGGTCATGAGTGAACCACCACACCGAACCGGCGACTGCCGCGATCCCGAACAGCGCTCCGACGAATCGTGCAATGACTCGAGAGTTCATCGACTCGTGCTTAGCCCCGTTCAAGGATTCGCAGAGGGAGGTGACGCGGTCCTCGGACCTGACCCTGAGAGAACGTGGTGGGGAGTTCCGTGTTGAGTTCGAATTTCGGGAACCGCTTGAGCCACTCCTCAAGTGCGACGGTCATTTCCATGCGGGCCAGATTCGAACCGAGGCATCGGTGAATGCCGAGACCAAATGCAGTGTGACGATTGATCTCACGATCAATAAGCACTTCGTCAGCTTGGTCGAATGCTTCGGGGTCGCGGTTGGCTGCAGGGAAACTGAGGAAGATCCAGTCATCCTTCTTCATCGGGCATCCCTGAAACTCGAAATCTTCTTTCACGAGCCGAGCCATTGAAACTGGCGCGTAGGCACGCAGGAACTCTTCGACTGCAGACGGTAGAAGCTCGGGATGAGCAACGATGCGAGCCAGGTCGTCGGGGTTCTGGGAGAGGTGCAAGATCGAGGCGCCAATTGCCGACCAGGTGGTGTCGATGCCGGCGACGATCAGCAACAGGATGGAACCAAAGACATGCTCATCGGAAAGTTTGTTCCCGAGAATTTCGGAATCAAGCAAGTAGCTGATGAGATCATCGCCGGGATTCTCTTTGCGCTCCTGCATCACCGCGACGATGTATTCCTGGACGGGTTCGAACGCAAGGATCCGTTCTTCAGCAGGGAGGTCGACTGCCTCAATAATGACTCCTACGAACGAACGGAACAGGTCTCCGTCTTCCGGAGGAAGGCCGCACATTTTCGCGATAAGTCCGACCGGGATGTGTTCGGCATAGCCAACGCTGGCATCGACGAGATCGGCATCACCCAGATCGTCAAGGAGCCTGTTGCACAGTTCGCGAGTGAAGTCCTCAAGGGCGTTGATCGGTCGCGGAGCAAAAGCGGGCAGTAGCAGTCGTCGAGCGATCTCATGGAACGGAGGGTCAGACGAGATCGGGGGCGCAACGCCAATAGGTGCCGGTAAGTCCTCGTCTCCTGGACGTCCGTTGTGGATGACAACGGTGCGCGAGGTGAAATTGTCGGTGTCATTGGCGATTGCTGCAACAGCTTCGTATGTCATGGGTGCCCAGAGACCGCCGTAGCGATCGCTGTGGGCGATCGGACAACGCTCACGGAGATCATCCATGATCGGATACGGATCGGCGACCCACGTCTCGTCGGTATGGTCGAAGTCAGTCGCGAAATCTTCAACGGGGGGTTTGATCATTTTCAGTTCCCTATCTCAATCGCGAACTCGGGGCAGTTGCCCGCGGCGAGTTTGGCTTTGGCAAGTTGATCTTCGTTGAGTTCACCGTCGACGAGAAGGACGGCGGTTCCGAGGTCATCGCAATCGAACAGTTCGGGGGCGAGGCTGTAGCAGCGGCCATGGCCTTGACATTTCCCGGTATCGAGGTGGATCTTCATGGCAACTCCAATTTCGACTGCAAACGTGAGGACAACTCTAGAAGTTATTCGTTGCCTCCGTGTAGGCGCGTGCGAGGAATTCTCAGGCCAGCCCTAAGGGGTTTATTCGGCCGATTAGGTGTTTGCCACTACCCGAGTAATGGAAGAACTCGCTGATCAACCGGAGGGGAAGAGAGAGGAAGTCCTCATTCGGCGCCCTTCAATGGGCGCACTGCGTCAAATTGTTTCGTCGTACGAGACAAAAATCGAGCTCCGAGGGTGGCAAACCCTCAGTGGGAGGCTGTGTCGCGTCCACCGACTCGACGAGCGAATACTCGCGGTAGATCCCAAATTGACCTTGCGCCCATGCATTCGGCGAACGCTTGAGGGAAGTGCCGAACCAATCCGGCCCGGTCCAAACTGCGGGTCCGCCACAGCGCCCAACTGAGGTTCGTCAGACCCTTTCCCATCGCGCCACCGGTGGACGGCCATTCGTGGAAGGCATCGAGTTGCATTCTTTCCAACAACGACAGTCGGTCGGCGGCGAGCATCTTGGTGACCCACGGCTCGGTCGGCCGACCGGTGAGAGTGTCAAGGAAGAGAAGTGCGTCGTGGATCAGTGGTGAGAGCCGAAAGGTTCGGGAGAGATCAACAAGGCGATACCAATCAATTTCGCCCGTAGCGATGAGTCGTTCGGCGTCAAGCGTCCAGCGCAGGTTGTGGGGGAGGAGGCGTTGCGTGCCGTGGACAAGGGTGTGGAGCAGTGCATCGGTAGGAGCCAGCACGCGCACAAGCCGGCCTGAAGGCAGCGGACGTTCAGCAACTGTGGTCTCTAGCAACGACATCGTTTGCGCCATGTGGCCGGGAACGACAATTTCGGAGTGAACGAGACGGTGTAAGTCCAGGACCTCATTACCGCGTCGTAGGTTCACGCCATGATTTCCTCCGAAGTCGTCTTGTATCGAACTCCACCCCTGTCGTCGGAATTCGTCTGCAACGCGATCCCACTCTGATGGCGCAACAAGTAAGTCGGTATCGGCAAACCAGCGTTGTCCAAATGATTCGTACACCGTGAGCACCAATGCTGTGCCCTTAAGCACCACGGGCTCGACGCCGAGCTCGTCGAAGGTCTGGACATACTCGTCCAATTGTCGAAGCTTTGTCATCGTGTTCACAGCGGTGAGGCGACGAACACCTTGGAACATTCCGATTCGGTCATCTTCAGGGTCGATGAGTTCGAGTCGATCGGCGATTGCTCCAAAGAGTCGATATTGCTCGGGATTCGGTGCGTCGAGATTTGTTCGAGCACGGAACGTCTGCCATGAAGTGCGCGCAACCGCAAGATCCTCGTGCAAGAGGGCTCTCAACAGATGCTCGTCGATCGGATCTGGCCATGAGTCCCAGCGCAATCCGGGAATGCGGCTCAAGGGTTCGAGTCGTTTCGCTTGCGGGCCAGCGCAGCGCGAGCGACATTGAGATAGCTCGTCGGTTCCTGTTCGCCCCCGGTGAAGTTTTTCGCATGGATGCGTCGATGCAGGATGACCTCGGGCACGTTGAGCGTCTTCGCTCCTACATGTGTTGCTCGGTCGATCCAGTCAATCCATACGCCATAGGAAAGCGTGGGGTTGAGCCCGTCGACGAGATCCCAAAGTTCTCGTCGAACAAGGGTGCAACCACCCAAGCGGGCCGCAAGGGTTTGTTCCTCGAGGCGGACCCCTTCAGGCAGGCCACCGCGACCGTCTATGAATTCGTGCACCATCCCATAGACGAGTTGCACTCCACGGTTCGCATTCATCGCAACGGCGAGCGATTCGATGGCCTTCGGGGCGAGAAGATCATCGTGATCGAGGATGATAAAGGCCTCAGCGGTGGACTCGACAACGCCGTTGTTGCAGGCCATAGCGAGACCGTTATTGGGTTGGCGCAGCAACGTGAGATTGGGGCGGTCGGCAACGGCGGGTTCGACCGCATCGTCGGTTGAACCGTCGTCGACGACGACGATTCGTTGCGGCCGCATCGTCTGAGCGGCGACAGAGTCGAGAGTTTCGTTGAGCAGTCCACCGGAATTAAATGTGGGCACGATGACGTCGACGGTGATCATTGTGCTCTCCGTCGTTGCGCGCGTCGCTGCAGGATCGTGAACATGGCTTGCTGCATTTTGGCTTCGTCCATCGTCAGGTTTCCGCCGTGCATTCGCCGCACTGTTACGACATCGTCAATCATCACGCTTGAGTAGCCAAGCTCGCGACATCGGAAAACCCAGTCGATATCCTCTCCGCCCACGGTCATGGTTTCGTCGAAGAGGCCGATTATGTCGAACGCTTTTCTGCGCATGACCAATAGACCCGTCCCGTGTTCGCCACTGAAGCGTTCGAGTTCGGAAGGATCAGTGGAATTGAGCCAGAAGGGCAGTGGCCCCTCGGGCTCGATGACCAATTGCTGCTTTCCGACCACGAAGAGCGCGTCGGGATCTTTTTCGAGTGCGTCGACCATGATCTTGAGTCGACCTTCAGTGAAGAGGTCATCGTGGTCAAGGGGTGCGATGAACTCACCTGTCGAGACTCCGATGGCGGCATTGCGGGCTGCCGCAGGGCCTGCGTTGGTCTGCTGAAGCAGCACTACCTCAGAGAAGCGACGAACCACCTCGGCCGTTGCGTCGGTGGAGCCGTCGTCGACAACGATGACCTCACGCACGATCGGCCCCTGGGCCAGAGCGCTTTCGATTGCGTCGGCCACGCAGTCTTCGCTGTTGAATGCCGGGATGATTACCGAGACGATTCCTTCTCGGCTTCCTCCGCCAGTTCGGGCGACGGGCGCGATCGTCACGAACGACCTTCTGCAGCGATCAATTGCGTGAGCATTTGGGGCACTGCCTCAACGCCGTCTCCCAACTCGAGTCGATATGGCTCGAAGGGACGTAGGACTTCGCGAGACAGTCCGAATACCTCGGCGTGCTGGACCCTGCCCTGGAAGATTGTGGATGGCGCCAGTGCAAGGAGTGCACGTGAAGCTGTGCTTCGCGCTAAAAGGCATTCCGGTCCCCTCGTCACCACCGGGAGAATTACGGCGCGCACCTGCGAACTGAGACACACCCGATCCGGAAATTCCACCGCAGGAAAGCCGAAGTTTTTGTCTTCGAGGTCGGCATGACGGATCGTGCCGTCGGTTCTCATAAGGGTCGGGGAACGATCGTGATGTTCGGTAACCAACTTGGCCGAGCCGTAGAGCGAGAACACGGTGCGAGTGCGGGGATCGATGATCACATAATCGTCACCTAGCCATCCCATTCCGGCCGCCATGCACACAAGTGACGTCGAACTCTTGCCGCTTCCTCCCGGTCCGATCAGCAAAGCGGCGCCGACATCGGTGGCTACTGCGGCCGCGTGGGCCATCAACTTCCCTCGGCCCGTGAACCACCACGAGAGGAGCGCTCGCATCGGCGATGGTCGTTCCCATGGGGGCAGTGCGTCGACGGTGTCGGCGATGAACAGTGCCTCGTCGACGTTTCGATCGAGGACTGTCATCAAGCGGGGTTCCGAGTAATAGGACAGCAGTAGCTCGGGCGCATCGAGGAGTCCGGCGGCCATGGGTTCGACATCGGGGAGGCGCAGATCGGGATAGGGCTCGCCGGTCGTTGCTGCGTCCCACATCGTGACAGTGAGGTCGGCAGGCTCATCCTCGGGCAGTCTGGGTAGGTGGGCTAGTGCTGGTCCAACGAAGTCGAGCATTGTCGGACCCGCCGACACGAACCTGATTCGCTCGCCGCCGATGAGGAGTGTGAGCACTCTCGGGTCCTGCGCCGCGAGTTGCTTCGAACGCTCGAACAGCGCCGTGATGGCGGCTTGGGCGTCGCTCACGAATCTGCCGACGGAACGTTTGGCCACCCTCGAGCCGTCACGTCGTGCACCGGGTCGATCAACATGAGATCAGCAAGATCATTGTGGGATTCGAGTACTGGAGCGATCCATGGTGTGGGTGCGGTGCTCGTCTGTTGTTCACACGAACTTGTAGGAGCGACCTCTGTATCGGCCTGTTTCGCAAGGCCGGCATCGACGATGCTGTCGATAAATGCGAGCACGGATGACTCGGCATCTTCGGGAACATCGGTATACGAGGATCTCACTTGAATCATGATCTCGTCGATTTCGTTGCCTTGCTTCATGGCCTCCCACACCGTGGCGGCGACACCGGCGGCGGCGTGGTAGCGGCCAGTGGTGAAATCCACGATGACGGCCTCGCCATCTAGAACTTCGGATTGCACGGTTCGTTGATCAATGAGCCACATCTAATAAATGTAGTTCGGAATGTGTGCTGTCTCTCTCTGTGAGATTTCTCAGGGACAGTCCGTCGTTTCGGTGGCGAGTACTCAGGGTGCTGGGTACAACGCCGATACTCCTGAATTCAGAGACACCACATACAACTCTTGGTTGCTTGGTGGGAGGGATCAGGCGTCCTCGCCATTGTTACGAAACGATTCAATTCGAGTCGCGGACCCAGTTGCCGTGGAAGCCAAACGGAACCCGTTGTGGCAACTTCACCCGGGCGACGTAACCACGGTCGAAATCCTGGGCGTCGATCACGACAAACTCAGTCGACCTGTCGTTGCCGTCGTGCACGAACGTGATCAACCAGCCGTCGTCTTCTTCGGTGCTTCCTGGTCGACCGACGAACACTGGCTCGCCAGCGGCGCGGCCTGGTCCGTGATCGAAAACATCGCGTTGTCCACTCACGAGGTCATGTTTGATGGTCGGCCAATTCATCGAGAGCGGATCAACCTGCGCGCAATACCCGAAGCGATACGGCTTCCCGCTTAGCGAACCGCGGTGGCGAGGGAATTCATTTGAGCGCTCATCGATCGTCGTGACGTTTACCTTTCGACCGATTGGGTTGATCTCCCAGCGCAGAAGCCGGGGGAGTGAATCTCCGAATGGTCCATTCATGTCGGTACGCATCATGCAGTCGTAAAAGCAAACATCGAGCACAACGTTGCCGTCGGCGGAGTCATGGGCATTGAGGGGATGGAAAACGTACCCAATCGGAACATCGATCCAGACGATGTCGGCGGCTGTACCTTCACGCGGCATCAGTCCGACCCGATTCCCATAGTCGTCGTTCCATCGGAAGGGGAAGTTTCGACCGGCGAAAGCTAAATCAAGATCAACAAGGACCGGCTGGTCATAGATGACGACATAGCGATCGGTAAT
>JBAXGZ010000106.1:0-7282 GCA_037139155.1 Actinomycetes bacterium
ACCGGCCTCGACCATCGCCCAGGTCGTTCCTGCGAATCCACCAACGTTCGTGTTGGGTCCAGTGGGGTTCGAGTTCCAGTTTGGGCCGGTGATGTCTGGGATACCGCGAACGGAACTGATCGCAGTAGACCCGACATAGCGATTGCGGTACCACTCGGCTCGACCGTCTCGAATGCGAATGCCGTGGACCATCCCGTCGCCGATAAACCAGTGATGCGTGGCCGGGTCAACCTCGGTAAGTGGGTTCGGCCCATTGCGGAGATATCTGCCATTCAGGTCATTCGGCAATTCCCCGCTTACCGGGAGGTCGAAGGCGGTGATCTCTTCGGCGACCGGTGCGTAGTTGCCGGAGAGGTAGAGGCTTGAAGTGTCGGCGTGATCGCTCATGGTCGTAACGGTTGATGAAGTGTGAGGTCGTGTCAAGGGGATGGAACGGGGATGGCAATGGCGACGGAAGTTGAGTCATCTCCCATTCTGTTCATTCTCTCCATCGAAAGGTGGGTTGAGTCGCGCCCGCAAGTTCATGTCGAATTCGTCTTTGGTCTGACTGCCATGACCGGAATCAGGTAATCTAAAGAATTGATAGTCCCCCAGTACTCCTTCAGAGAGGTTGCAACAATGCCGTCACCAACCCCGAAACCCGCGTCCAGTTCCAAGGCTCCAAAGATCCTGAACCTGCCCATTGGCTTGAAGGGCAGCGGCCAGCGCAAGGAGTTCGACAGCCTCGGTACGGTCATGGTCCCGGCCAATCGTTACTGGGGAGCGCAGACCCAGCGCAGCCTTATTCACTTCAATATCGGCCACGACCGGATGCCTCACGAGGTGTACCACGCCTATGGCTATGTCAAGAAGGCCGCGGCAATTGTCAATACCAAGCACGGCCGTCTCCCGCAGTGGAAGGGCAAGCTCATCGAGAAGGTCTGCGACGAGGTCATCACTGGCCAACTCGACGAGGACTTCCCGCTCTATGTCTGGCAGACCGGTTCGGGCACTCAGTCGAATATGAACGTCAACGAGGTCGTCTCGAATCGTTGCATTCAGCTCGTTGGCGGCAAGCTTGGCTCGCAGGAACCGATTCATCCCAATGACCACGTGAATATGGGTCAGTCATCGAACGATACGTTCCCGACAGCAATGCACATCGCGGCCTACACGATGGCCACGGTCAAGACCATCCCTGCGCTCAAGCGCCTTCAGAAGGCACTGGCGAAAAAGTCCCAGCAGTGGGATTCGGTTGTGAAGATCGGTCGTACTCACCTCGAGGACGCCACGCCTCTGACGGTGGGTCAGGAGTGGTCTGGTTACGCCGCCGCGCTCGAAGATGCCATTCATGAGGTTGAACACGCAACGGCCGGGCTGTTGCGCGTCGCTATGGGCGGCACCGCGGTCGGCACTGGGCTCAACTCACCGGCCGGTTTCGGTGAGGAAGTGGCGTCAGTCATCGCGAAACTTACGGGCTATCCATTTCAGACAGCGGAGAACAAGTTCGCCGCTCAGGGAACCCTCGACCGAATGGTTCGCGCTCATGCAGGCTTGAAAACCGCAGCCGTGACGCTCTTTAAAATTGCCAACGACATGCGTTGGTTGGGTTCAGGTCCGCGTACGGGCCTGATGGAACTCATCCTTCCGGCGAATGAGCCCGGTTCATCGATCATGCCGGGCAAGGTCAACCCGACCCAGGCCGAGGCCATGTTGATGGTCTGCATCCAGATCATGGCGTCCGATGTTGCCGTTCAGATGGGTGGCGCCGAGGGCAACTTCGAACTGAATGCGTTCCGACCCGTGCTCATCAGCAACTACCTGCACTCGGCGCTGATCATGGCCGACATGTGTGATCACTTCCGTGAATTCATGATCGAGGGCGCCCAGATCAACCGGGCCAAGATCAAGGAAAACATCGATAAGTCAGTCATGATGGTGACCGCGCTTTCGCCGATCATCGGCTACGACCAAGCGTCAGTGATCTCGCATTACGCCATCGACAATGACCTGACCTTGAGAGACGCCGCTCTGAAGAACGGTGTAACTGCCGAACTCTTTGACCGAATAGTGGTGCCGATCAACATGACGCATCCCGATGGGGCGGTCTCGAAGTCGAAAGCCAAGAAAGCTCCGGCGAAGAAAACCGTTGCGAGGAAAGCCCCAGCGAAAAAGACCGCGGCCAAGAAATCGGCGGCAAGGAAGAAGTCATGACCGCGCCATCGCAAGGGAAAGCCGCACTCATCGCCGAGGTAGGTAATCGGCAGTTCAGTGCGTCATGGACCAGCAACGAACACCGAATGCGTCGACTGCTTGCCGAGTTCATCGGCACCTTCGGTCTGATGTTCGTGCTTTCAGCCGGAGCGGCGATCCTCGCGAAATATGGCGGGGGCGATCCTCCGACCTTCGTGGTGGCGCTCGTCTTGTCGATGTTCTCGGCGCTCTGGTTGCTGCTGGCGATCTTCTTCCTCGGTGATATCTCCGCTCACTTCAACCCGGCGATGACTCTCGCCTTCGCCCTTCGGCGTGACATGGGTTGGGCGATGGCCGTGGTCTATTGGATCGTGCAGTTTGCCGCAGCAATCTCTGGTGCCTTGTTGGCTCGAGCGTTCTTCGGCCCGATGGGGAACTTGGCGGCAACACGTCCGCCCGATGGCATGAACTTTCAGGCGATCGGGTTTGAGGCATTGCTGACCTTCGGACTGGTGCTCATGGTTCTCGGAATGGCGAACGGTCCGAAACTCAATGGTCCGTTCGTTCCGTTCGCGGTCGGTGCGTACATCATGGCGCTAGGTTCGCTCGGCGGTCCGTTCGAAGGTGCGGCGATGAATCCTGCTCGCGCGTTTGGTCCCGATGTTGCGCTATGGAACTTCGGTTCGTGGTGGGTGTACTTCATCGGCCCATTCGCCGGAGCGGCGATTGCCGTGTTGGTTGCCCATGTTCTGCGAGGTCCAGCGAAGGCGCAAGAAGCCAAAGCGGCGATGGGAGATCCCTCCGCCGCTGAATGATTGGGAGCGGTTCGGTGGTGTCGTCAACGCGGAGTTCTGCGCGGCAGCACCGGACAAGCTCACCAGACCAGTTCAACGAATCAGTTCAACGAATCTTTGTAACGACGCTGACTCGGGTCTCTCTATCGTCAGGCTTAGGATCGAGATCTCAGGGCCAGGACACCCGAGTTGAGTGAGAGAACGTAGAGCTCGCCATCGCGATCCTCGCCGAAGGCAACGATCGAACTGACGGGAAGGTTGAGGCGTCCGACCTGGCGCGTTGCGGGATCAAGAACGAAGATCCCAGACTGGGCGAAGTCGGCGAAGACGTAGCGGCCCTTCAAGCCGTCAATGGCGCTGCCGCGGTAGACGAATCCGCCAATGGCGGCTGATCCTCCGTTGTTGTCCCAGTCGTAAATGGGATCAATGATCGTTTCGCTTGTCGTTCCTAAGAAAGGGGAGTTGCCCTCTTTCACGTTCCAGCCGAAGTTGGCGCCGATGCTTGCGGCAGGCACATGGTTGATCTCTTCTTTGCTGTTTTGTCCCACATCGGCGATCCAAAAATCTCCGGTTTCTGAATCAATGGAAAACCTCCAGGGGTTTCGAAGTCCGAGGAAGAGAATCTCGGGGGCGGTGGCCGAGTTCACGAATGGATTATCTGCGGGAATCGTGTAGCTCGCCGAGGTTGGCGATGGAGTCGAAGACGTTGTTGGGTGAATGCGCAGGATCTTGCCGAGAAGACTTGTTCGGCTCTGAGCGTTGCCCCGTGGATCTCCCGAGGATCCGCCGTCACCGAGTCCGAGAAGGAGGTTTCCGGCGGAGTCCACAAGCAGCTGCCCTCCATTGTGGTTCGCGAACGGTTGTTCTTGGAAGAACAACAAGCGGGATGTACGCATGTCGGCGACTCCATCGGCGAAACGAACGGCGACGACATTGGTGTTGCCGTCAAGGTCGGTGAAATGCGCATACAGCTCATCGCCAGCGGGGGAGAAGGCGATGCCAAGAAGTCCCCGTTCCCCTTGCGCCTTGGTGCGGTCGGCGAATGATGCGACCTCATTCGTTGCCCCCGTGGAAGTGTCGAGTCGGAGGATCGTTCCCTTCTGTTGCGCGATGTACGCGAGGTGGGGAGGATCGCCAGCCTTCGTGGCAAAGGCAACTGGTGCACTGATTTTTGCGACGAGGTCGAGTCTGATGCCGGCGTCGATTTGCGAGAGCGGGACTGACGATGATCGGGGCGTTGCGCTGCACGCACCAAGGAGTAGGGCGATCGCAAAAAAGGCGAGTGAACATCTTCGAGCCATCCAAGAGCCTTCGAGTGAGGAGTCCGACGCAAGCACAGGTGCGTCGGGGGATTCGGAAAGGGTATGCAAGCAGAGATGGAACGCCACCGCGGCAATGTTGAAGAGCATATTGGTGGACAGGAGGAGTCATCCGAGTAACGCTGCAGCTTCGGAGAACTGCCAATGATGTTCGAGTGTTCTTTCGAGTAGGTGAGCAGATGCGTTTGAATCGGCTTCGAGGTCGCCCAAAGTTGCGGGGGGTGTTGTTGGCGTTTCTTGTTGTGGGTGCCGTGAGCACCGCCGCATTGGCAACTCCCGCTGCCAGTTTCATCGGAAGCGGAATGGGTGCGGTCCTCGACAACAACCGCACCGATGAGGTTGAGAGTGAGGCGGTCAGTGCAACTTCCTCGGGGAACGAGGACTCCACTCGATTCCAAAGTGGCACCGAGGGAGAATCGAGTGAGCAAGATCTCGGTGTGGATTCGCCCGAAGATGGTCCGGAACAGATCGTGGTCGATCCTGGGAACGGTTCGAATGCGTGTGTCACCGACCCCACCGACGCCGTCGACGCCGCCGGTGGACTGTGTGAGCCGGACAGCGAGGGAGTGACCATTGCTGACATCACGGTGCGTACGTCGATCGATGCCGGTGACCTCATGACTGTTACGTGGCGTGCGGTTGCTGCCAATGGCATCACCAACACGGAAATGCGTATCGGAGGGCCGAGCGGCTGGGTCACGTCCTGGTGTGACTTCGTCATATCTGCCACCCTCATCGGCGGTACCTCGGTCGATGGACGTTACGAAGCCTCGTGCGCCGTTCCGGAGTCGGCAGTCAATGGGAGTTACACGCTCTTCATTACGGCGCAGGACCGGATTGGCAATGGAGCGCTCTGGGACAGTTCGATTCAGCGTGATTTCATCGTCACTGGTGGCTCGCTCGACTCGTCGGCCCCGACGGTGAGCGACGTGGAGGCCATCGCAGACGGCGGAGATGTCATTGTTCGATGGCGAGCGAGTGATCAGTCGGGAGTTCAGGGCCAATCGGCCTGGCTTGCGTTAAACGGCTATTCGTTTGCGTCAGTTGAAGGGCCGTATTTCGTGTACCTGCCCGCACCACTCGTCAGCGGCGACGCCTTCGACGGCACCTATGAACAGCGAATCGAGCGCCGGAGCATCACACCAAATGGCGTCTACACGGTGTGGTTGTCGGTAATTGATTCACTTGGCAACAAGTCTTTCACCCAAACCGCGACCACGGTTGTGCTCTGAACGGTTCTCCTGTTCTCGATGGAATCTCCGCCGGTGATTGCAGTGAGGGGTGGGACTCGCCGCTTCAACCGGGAGTGCCCCAGCCTGAAGAAATTCTTCTTTGGCAGCCACTGGATTTCAGACACGAGTAGGCGTGGTGTCGGTTTAGAACGTGATCGGTTGATGAAGGGTCGGGGCCGAGGCCAGAGATTTTGTTGATGAAGGGATCGTGTTCCGTTCCAACGGAAGGACCAGCAAGTGCGAAAATTCGTGTGACGGTGCGACAAATCATGCTGCGAACCTGTTTGGATTCGGCACAACCGAGCCACGGTTCACCGGAGTCAGGCTGGTGACTAAGTTGACCACTTGTGACTCGCACCCTTTGGATCGACGTTTCCTCTTCGATGAACAACGTCGTCTGGCGGGCCTCGGGCATCCAACGTGTCGAGTTGGAACTTGCACTTCGCCTCTCCGAGGAGACGCGAGTTGAGTTTGTGCGCCACGACGCCGCCAAACAGCGATTCGTCGTCGTAAGCGCAGACGAGGTCCGATTGCGTCATCGAAAGTTGATGACCGAGTCGATTGCAAGCGCGATTGTGCCGCCCTCGTCGGCAGCGCAATCCGCAGTGGGTCGTCTCGGATCGTGGGTAGCGGCGCATGTTCCCGATCGAATTCTCCCCGGTTGGCTTCTCAAGCTCGGATGGAGGGCAGAGGAGAGGGCCTCTAAGGCTTTGCAGTCACTTCGTCGGTTGGAATCGAAAGCGTTGCTCACGCTGCGGTCGGTCGGAACGGACGGCGTCCGGCAAGAACGGTTCCCTGGCGGTGTGTCGGGGGACCACTTCCTGTGCTTGACGTTCCACTACGACCCCGCTGTCTTCAAGGAACTCTTCGAGTGGATTCGCAGTCTTCAACTTGAGTCGACGTTTGTGATCTACGACATGATCCCGTCCCTGGTTCCTCAGTACTCGACGCTCGACCCGGCCGTTTTCGACGCGAATGTTCGCTCGGTCGTCGAGGAGGCATCACGGCTTCTGACGATTTCCGAGTGCTCGGCTAGCGATATTCGTTCGTTCTGCGAACGAGAGGAGATTGAGTGTCAGCCGATCTCCGTTCTCCATCTGGCTTCAGCGGTCACGTTGACCGAGCCTCGTCGACCGTCTTCTCGACAGCCGCTAGAGAATTTCGTTCTCTGCGTCGGAACCATCGAGCCGCGAAAGAATCATCAGTTACTTCTTGATGTGTGGGAGGAATTCGACCACGAGAAAATCGACGATGTGCCGCTACTAGTGATCGCTGGCTCCTCGGGTTGGCTGAACGAGCTAACGATGCGCCGACTCCTCACGACGCCTGAACTGCGTGACAAGGTTGTGTTTGTCGATAGTCCGACCGACCCTGAGCTGCATTGGTTATACCGCAACTGTCTGTTCACTGTGTTCCCTTCGCACTATGAGGGCTGGGGGCTACCGGTGACTGAATCGCTGGATGCGGGGAAGATCTGTCTTGCGTCCGATAGTGGGAGTTTGCCGGAAGCGGGGGAGGGAATCTGCATGCACCTTGACCCGAATGATCGAGCAGCGTGGCACGAAGCGATCCTTACTCTGTACCGAGACGGGGAGCAACGAGTACGGCTTGAGGATAGGTTGCGACAGTCTCGCTCGGTCCGTTCGATCGATGACGTGGCTGCTGATCTTCGAGCCATCATCGGCTGAACAGAGACTGCATCACCGAAATGTGATCGCGCCCCAGCGTGAGGATCTGTCACTCGACATTTTCGCGATCGGTCGGG
>JBAXGZ010000107.1:0-7073 GCA_037139155.1 Actinomycetes bacterium
CCGCATCACCGGTCATGTGCACCATCGACAACACGAGCGTCGGAATGCTCACGTCAACGAGCATGGTGCGTATGGTGTCATCGTCATCGGTGATGCGACGACCGACATGGGGATTGCTCTCATACATGCTCATCCAGATTCCTCCTCGTTCCGCCAAGGACGATAGAGGAGGTCGAGACGGGGTCTGTGCCTCGAAAACGCCGATGGCCCGGATCGCAAAGGATCCGGGCCATCGCTCATCACAACTTCCTCATCCGGCGCGCTGGGCCGAACTATTTCTACATTGTTCAGCCGGTGAACTTCGGAGCCGAAGCGATATCGAGTGTGAAGTTACTGACCGACACCAATTCCACGACCGCTGCAGGACCGACACCAGAGTTGGCCACCGCAACTGAGTAGGTAATTGTGCCGGTCAGGTTGTACGAGCCAGGCACGGTCGGGGTTCCGGACAATGTTGGGCATCCAGCCGGGGTAGCGGCAGCAGCGATAGTGAGACCGGGAACGTCACCGGTCACCGCACAACTCACGATGGTGTTGCTGGCGTCATTCTGGCTCGCTCCGAACACGTTCGAATAGGGCGTGCCGATCGTTCCCGACGGAAGGGCCGATGGATTGGTGAACGAAGGCTGCGCCACGCTGGTGTAGCTGAACGAGGTCGAGCAGAGGGCCGAACCAGTTGCTCCACCGGTGGCTACGTCACCAGACCAGGCGTAGATCTGCAAAGTGTGAGCGCCCGTCGGAAGGTTGAACGACGCAGCCAGGAACGCTCCAGGCAATGGAATTGTGTACGGAGAAATCGGGATCGCACCGTTGGTCGCCGCTGCGGCACCTGCGTTATCGATTCCGATACCAATGAGGACCGGGGCTGGGGCACCCGTGACCGAAAGGGTCACCTGATCAGTTGGTCCAAAGTTTGATGGGGAGAACGAGATCGTGCATTCACGGAGCGTGAGATCGATCGCGGGATCCACTGGAGTGGCGGTTGCTGACTGTGCAGCGATCAGAGGCATCGACGCCGCTGCAAAAAGGGCAAGGGCTGCGACACTGACCCGCAAACCACGGAACTGGGGGAATCGAATTTTTTCCATGGCGTCACAGTAGTAGCGAGCGATTCCGGAACTCGGGACCTCGCTCTTCCGTCACTGGATTCAGCCGACGCTACGTTGAGCAACACCGAGGCTCGACGTTGAAATCGATCGTCGTGATCATGGGTGGAGAGGCAGATACAAAGCCGTTCATTCACCCGACAACTGGTCTGAACAAACTCAGCTCACTATCGAAAATTGTTGACTGAGATCAACCAGTGAAAACTGGAGTGAACGCAGGTTCAACGACCAAGGTGAGTAGCCGAGACGTTGCGTAAGTCTGGGAGTTGACGTCCGAGGGCGACCCTAAAAGCTCCGGGTCGGAGGGGCAGAGAAATGTCCCGACCTGCCGAAACGTGTAGATCCCCGGCGTGGTCGGCGTGCCCCACAAGGTTCCACACCCTGACGAGGGTTCAGCCGGGTTGAACCAGAGACCATCTGCCACGGTCTTGCTCGGTGCTGCACCACCAGCGCCACCGTTACCCCCGTTACCGCCAACACCACCGTTACCGCCAACACCAGCAACGCCAACACCAAGACCAACAACAAAACCCCCGGGTCCACGACTACCACCGCTACCACCGTTACCGCCATAACTGCCAACGTCATCACCATCGCCGCCGTTACCACCGGTGCCGTTCTGAATTCCGCCGCCAAAGCTTCCGCCTTCGCCTCCAACGTTGGGCACGAAGGACACCAGACTGATGTCGCACGAAAGGAGGGTCGGACTGCCAGCAAGGGTTGGGGTGTAGGTGTAAGCCCCTGTCGCCGATGTGTAACTCTGACCGACAGTGCCATTGGGGAGTTCAGTGGGCCCCACGAACGTTGGTCGAGCAACGAGGCCGTCGTAGGTGTACGGGGCACTACAAAGGGGCGCGCCGATCGCCGCACCGGACGAATCAACAGCATAAAAATCCATCGAGTGGGTTCCTGAAGCCAGACCATACGTCGCGGCAATCGAAGCACCCGCCCAAGTAAACGTCTCGGGTGAAGTGTTGGCGGGCAGAAGAACCGACGCCCACTGCGCCCCCAGTCCATCGGCCCCGACGCGGTAGTAAACACCGGTCGAAGAGAACGTTGCATTAAATACGACGTTGTCGGTCGAACCAAACGTTGCCGGAGTCAGGCTCAACGCACATGACTCAATACTTGAGTACACCGTCGCCGGATCAACCGATGAGGAACCCTCCGCCATCGCGACCGTTGGGAACATCGCCGCGGAAAGCGCTAACGACGCTGCAACGAAAGGAGCTGATTTTCGCAAGCGGGGAGGTGTGTAGCGAGTCATTCAATCACGATACTCAACATTGCTTTGACACAGTCATCATCGCCGCCATCATCTCTGGTCAGCCGGTACTCGCTTCGGACTGAATCAGGACTTCGCCTGCGCAAGGGCCGCGCCAATAAAAATCAGTTCGGCCGGTGTTTGACGGCTCCAAAATCGACCGTCGTGGCATCCGGGCTCGATTCCACCAGCAGGCGTTTGATCCAAACTGTCCCGAAACTGTCGCACGCGCTGAGCAAAAGGGTCGGACTCACCACAGTCGATCCGAAGGTTCACGCCCGAAAGTTGCTCGCGACGACCCCAGACACTGTTGGCGGCGAAGTCAGTCTCATCGTCGTAAGCACCCGGCTGCCATTCACCCTGCTCGCGCCACAGAGCGGGACTGGCGGCCACAACGCCCAGCGGATCGAAGTTTGGGAGCGTGGTGAGATAGAGAGCTCCGGTTCCGCCGAGCGACACTCCCCAGAAAGCAAGGCGCGTGACGTCCAGACCCATGGACCCAAGCAATGGCAACAACTCCTCAGCGATCATCGTCGGAGGATCTTCGCCGTTCGACCGGCGATGCCAATTGGTGGCCTCGCCGCCATCAACCGAGACCACCGCAAACGGCGCGACGCCATCGTTAGCTACGGCCCCCGCAAGGAATCGCGGAACCTCCGATGGGCCAGCCATGTCGGTGTGTGAACCGCCCCGACCGTGCAGAAAGAGACACACAGGAAGGGCGTCGCCGAGCGAGAACCCGGGTGGGTAGGAAATCGTCCACCCAACATTCGCGTTCCCGCGCGCCTTCGACAGGAACGTGCCAGTGACGACGGTTCCTGGTTCCACGTCTGGCGGCAGAAGCGTTGAGTCACAGCGACCAAGGGCCTCGTCTAGTGCTGACCGGCCGGGAATCACTCCGGACTCGATGAGTAGACCAGCGCCCACCGAACTCACCGCTGCGACTCCGACGACGACTGCGCCACCAATGAGGAATGTCCTTCGAACCATCGCCTCTAATCCCTACCTGCGCTCAAGCGGCATGCTTCACTATTACATGTCCGCAAAATCAGCATCCGATCATTGGGCGTATCGGTTGGAGAAGCGTCATCTCTTGATGCTCCGCATCGTGCACTTGTTTCCTCCAGCGTTGCGGGAGCGATTCGCTGAACGATTTTTGCGCCGCCCTTCCCAGCCCGGCCCTGCTGCTGAACATGTCATTCAGTACGTCGTCAGCGACACTATTGCGCGCCGGCGCCGCGATGATCGAAATTCAGTCGATCCAGCAGCCACCGACCGCAGCGAACGGAAGCCAATTGTCGTTGGTCAGGCCGATTTCTTCTACCGCTCCCAGTACCGCTCCCGATGCAGCGCCGTGATGGGAGCGTTCGCCGCCACGGCAACCCTGGTACTCGCATCAAGCGGCACTGCTCCTCAAGGTCGCCTGTGGCGCAGACATAGAAACTGCGCATCGGCGATGCTCCCCCGTCACGGCGAGACAGGCATCCGACCGATCCTTGTCCTTGATGAAGGCGCAGTCGCCGTCGCAGTCATGATTCAGCGTTCGGGAAACCCGAGCACGGACCGTGCGACCGAGGCATGGATGTTCAAGCAAGGCCCAAGACCCGATCATCTCTCCCGCCTGTTGCGTGGCGATCTCCTCGGAAGCGAGCCCGGGGTCGGGCAAACCGTGATCCGCGACCACATCGGCAGCGTGGTCGAGCTCATCGAAGCCGCTCGGGCATCGGGCCACCTCGCACTTCTCGCCCTCCACCAGAGCGACCCCGACGCCATGGGCCTGCACATCACTCTTTTCGGCGTGGAGACGGTCGACCCTGATCGGCTCATCAGTGACTACGGACTTTCTGAGAGTGATATCGAGAGTCATCGTGCTTCTGCCGATGCTCAAGATTCGATCCTCGGATATCTCGTCGGCGGCACGGCCGAGGTCTTCACGCAATGCTCGCAAAACCTCTTCGTAAAGGAACTCGCCAGCGATCCGTCAGCCGATTCCGGCGACCGCCTCGAGACCCCGCCGGTGACGTTGGATGACTTCCTCGCCGTGCAGTTCGAAACTGCGCAAGTGACCGTCAATGCAAGCGGGTTACCCGGAGGTTCTCCCCGCAACGGGCCCATCGGAGGCGCTGCATTCATCGATAGCCGAAAAGGGAGAAAATATGTACTTATTCCCTACCATCCCGGCAACGCGATCCATGGCCATGCGGCGAAGTTGTGGTCGAACCGGCGGGCTGCACTTGTTGTCACCGATGACCACACACACCGCCGTCGCGCAACCATCACCGGCGAGTCGTGGGTGATGAGTCACGAACAAGTGACGAAACGCTTCCCATCGACATCGCTTGCCGTGACCCACCCCGAGAGCGGCGACAGCGCAACCGTCGCAGAGCCGGTCTACTGGTTCGTCACTCGTGTCGACATGGTGGTCTGGGAACGTGAGCTTCTCCCCGCCTATCGCCTCGAACCAGGCCGAGACGTCTGCACAATTAATGCTGGTGGTGAGGGGCGCCATACAAAGAAGCCGAAGTATTTCGACGCCGGCAGCATCGATCCCTATGACATGGGTGCGCAGCACCTACGAGAGGCATCGGGACGTCCAATCGATCCCACCGGAAAGGCTCGTGAGGCCTGGATCGAAACGGTCACACCGGCAATGGCTGCGCGCGAGGAACATCTCGCGTCCATAGGGCTCGGCGCGACGGATCACTAACCCAACTGACCTTTTCTTCCACGTCGAAGAGTCCGCAGCAACGAACTGTTGGGGTGTTCGCTGCACTTGATGGGGCCGAACCGATTGGGAATCACTCGTCCCGGACCACTACGAGATTCGTCGACTCAACCTCTTGAATATCCTCCATGTCTGAGAGCGCAAACTCCGGTGTGGCCACTGGTAGCTGAGCGAACGCCAGAACTTCGGTATGGGCTGAACACGCGTCATGTCAACGGCAATGTTGTTCCACGGGAAGTCCACCGTGGGAGTACTGAACAACATGGTCCCGTCGAAACCTGCGAAGACATAGGTGACGCATTCAGAGTCATCCCGTAGATCCTCGAGCGTCGAAGGCTCGACCTCAGGCCCGATGACCGCGCGGAGCAAATCACTTCGAACCAGAATGAGATTCGCAGTTGTGACAGCCGCGAGTCCGTAGCCCTTTGCCTTGGCCAATTGAAGCAACGACAGCGGGCTCGACCCTTGATTCACCCGAACGTCGCACGGTTGGACGAACTCCACCGCATTCGGGATGGTCGGATTGAACTCGACGAGAAGTACCGATGGTCGATAGTCCTCGATGGAGTCGAGAATCCAATAGTCGCAACCATCGATATCAATGGAGAGGACGTCGAACTCATTAGGAATCGGTGTGGTGGCCAAGATCCGATCCAGCAACGTGTCGCCGTCGAAGCCCACCATCGCATTGATTTTGATGACCTCGGGCTGCGGATAAT
Organism: Actinomycetes bacterium; assembly: GCA_037139155.1. Classification (GTDB taxonomy): domain Bacteria; phylum Actinomycetota; class Acidimicrobiia; order Acidimicrobiales; family Acidimicrobilacustridaceae; genus Acidimicrobilacustris. The sequence goes on from JBAXGZ010000107.1 coordinate 5,815, forward strand.
TTGCAGCCAACTGGACCATTCGCTTGGGGTCTGCCTCGATCATCACTGCGCTGTAGTCCCGGGATCGCACGAGATCGCATGTGTTCGACATGAAGACGCCATCGTGGGCGCCGAATTCAACACACCAACCCGTGAGTGGCCTAGTTGCTTCGATCCGGTCGAGGATTTCGGCGATGATGCCGTCCTCACCAAACTGCGAATAGCGATCACCTGAGAAGTCGCTGAGCGGGCGAAAAAGCATTGCCTAGTCTCGCACCTCTTTTCGCAGTACCTGTGGTGTCGGAGGGGGGACTGCAATAGGACAACGCCACGGCGCTGCACAGATGCCCGACGCCGAGGCGCACTCTTGATCCGATTAGCCAGTGAATCTCGGCGATGCCGCAGGTTCGACAACCAGAGTGAGCGTTCGTCGCCATGCGAACGTCTGCGCCGTCGCCTCGGTTGACGACACCGAGATAGTCGGCAAGACGATGCCACACATTCCGAGGCAGGCCGTCAGGGTCTGCCTGAAGGTGTACGTCCCGGCCTTGGTCGGTGTGCCCCAGATGGTTCCGCATTCGGAAGGTGAATCACCCTGGGTGGGGGTGTAAATGAAACCGTTGCCGAGATCCCGGGTGGACTTCAGATCGCTTGCCGAGAAACCAGCAGAGCCCACGTCGACGGTGCAGCCGGTCGGGTGAGGACTTCCAGCCAAGGTCGGCGTGTAGGTGAATGCGCCCGTGGACGCGTTGATCGCCACGCCCTCCTGGCCTCGGAGTTCGGTGGGACCGGTAAATACCGGCGACGAGATGGGCCCGTCATATGCGTAGGACGCCGTGCACAGCGGCGAGCCGATCGCCGCACCCGCAGCATCGACCGCGTAGAACTCCACCGAGTGCGAGCCCGAGGCCAGACCAATCATTGACTCGATCGCCGATCCCGTGAGCGACGGCGAGTTCGGCGACGAGTTGGCGTCGAGCAGCACCAACGCGAAGTCTGGACCGAGACCGTCGGCCCCGACTCGGTAGGACGTACCGGTCGGCGAAAACGTCGTCGACATCGTCACGGTGTCCGCCGACGAGAACACCGCTGGAGCGAAACCTACGGTGCAGGCACTGATGCTTGAGTACACCGTCGCCGTTATCGCCGCCGGAGCTGGAGAGATACCAGCAAATGTCCACATCAGCGCAACAGCCAAGAACGTGGGCACAACAAAGCGCCTGGTTCGTCGTTCATTCTTCGAAATGCTGATTGATTTCACCACCTGACCCTAATCGCAG
>JBAXGZ010000108.1:0-7019 GCA_037139155.1 Actinomycetes bacterium
CAGAACCAGCGTCGCGTGTTGGTAGTGACCCCGCAATCTTCACCGAAGATCACCGAGTTCACGAGCGATGCCATGACCCCTCCGCACGTTGACCCACCGATCGATGGAGTGATTCAACCGTTCGCAGCCTGTTCATGATCGAACTCACCTGCGTGAGTCCAGTACCTTCGCCGTCGCGGTGATCGTCGATGAACGCACAGTTTCCAGATCGGTTAATCGTCCGAGCAATGGCTGTGGTCGCGATGCTTTCGATGTTCGCTGTCGTTACTGGCTGCGGGAGCGACGCCAGCGGCACTGGTTCTGATCCAACCATTTCTTCGGTCATGACGAATGACGCCAATACCATTCCCGGCGATGTTGCCGTTCCCAAAGCACTGCTGACCGCTCCGGGATGGACATTGCTCGAAGCAATTGAGGGGCCTGGCGTAATCGGTGGAACTCAGCCCGCACCGGCCGAGTGGTTCTCGGAGTATCAACGTCTCGAGCCCGACACGCAAGGACGCGTCGGATCAGCGCTGAAACTGTCAGGGATCAACCTCAGTCTCGACGCGTATCGTTCGGCGATGGAGCGACTCGGTGTGACGTTCCGTGACATCAACACTGCGTGGGGGCCGGGTCTTTCCGGCACAACCGCCGAAACCGGAGCCCGTCCGGTGATCATCGCTGTGCCGATCGGCGGCGGAACCCTCGAACTATTGAGTTACGACGAGTCGGCGAATCAATTGCTTGCCCTTCTTGGTGATCTCGCAACGGTGGACGATGCCGGTTGGCGGGCCGCCGGAGGAACAACGCGCTGACACAACCGCTAACAGACGCGAAAGGGGCCCGGGTGTGCACCCGAGCCCCTGTTCTAGGTTCATTCCCGTTCGTGCCTGCTTTCGCAGACACGACGGTTGGTAGTGATCAGCCCGTGTACGCGGGACGCACCGGCTGATCGGGAACGGGGGGTGCTACGGGGACGCTGAACCTAATGCCAGCAACCTGGGAGAGGTTTGTCGGAAGAAACTCCCACCCTGCGGGGAAAGGATTGACGATGCCGTTGGGGCCGGGATCGCCGGTGAAGCCATTGAAGCCGGCGTTGCCATTCGTACCGTCGCCCTGACCAGCAAAGCCTCCACCGCCACCAGTGCCGCCTTGGCCACCAACGCCACCACCGGCGAAGACCAGTGTGGTGCTAGCGATAGAGATTGCCGACGGGGAACCGTCGGAACCACTGGTCCCACGACCTCCCAAACCGCCGGGCTGAGCATTGGGGGTGATGACGGTGCCATTGGCTCCGGGTGCACCGGGTGTACCGGGTGCACCGGGAGAGCCACTCGCTCCAACAAGAAGATCGAGGGTCACCGTCGCGCCGGTTGAGTTGGTCCACGTACCGGCAACCATGGCTCCGGTACCACCGACGCCACCGACGCCTCCAGCGCCGCCAGCGCCGCCAACACCACCCGAGCCACTGACAAAACCGTCGCCACCCTTGCCACCGGCTCCACCAGGACCACCCGTACCACCGTTACCACCCCTAATGGTGATGGTGATTGTCTCGCCAGCAAGCACCGTGCACGATGCTGCTCCTGGTTCAGTGAACTCACCACTGCTGAGGCACGTGCCAGTCTCGGCTGCTACCGCCGGCGAGGTCGCACCCACAAATGCCAGTCCGCTACCAGCCAACAGCACCGCTGCTGACCCTCCTACGTACTTCCTCAACTTCGACACTGTTCGACTCCTCGTCGTTCATTGGTGGTCCACCGGCGTTTCCGATGGAAGGCCGCGGATTCGGTCGTAAGGCCCATCCGCAAAACAGCTAAAGCCTAACTGTCCGATCGACCATACGTTGACCAGTTCGAGCGAAACGTTCGCCGTCAGCTCCGGTTCCCAGCACCGGAGTGACCACGAACAGCGCATGCTCGGTTCGGCCTCTTTGCTGCGGGTCGATTCTCGCTGCGGGACGTTCCGTCGACACCAGACAATGCCGGCAAAGACGAAGGTGGCCCGAGCCGAAGCCCGGGCCACCATTCGAAATCATTCAAACAACGATCAGCCGGTATAGGCAGGTCGCACCGGCTCATCGGGAACGGGAGGTGCCGGGGGCGCACTGAACGTGATGCCGGGAGCCTCGCTGAAATTGGTGGTAGCCGACGCCAGACCCGGGGCCGACGGGTCGATTCGGACCGAGCCGGAAATGCCCGCGACTCCGGGGGTTCCAGGGTTTCCGTTCGTGCCGCCGGCGCCGGCCGTGCCACCGGTGCCACCGGTACCACCGGTTCCGGCGGTGCCGCCCGTACCGGCGCCGGCAAACACGATCTGGGTCGAGTTGAGAACCAGGATCGACGGGGAGCCAACGTCACCGGCAGTTCCCACGCCACCGGTGCCACCGTTGGTGCCGTTCGGAGAGCCGTCGGTGCCGTCGATGCCGGCATTACCGGGAGCACCGACAAAACCGGGAGTGCCGTTGGCGCCCACGAGCACGTCGAAGGTAACGGTCGCTCCGGTCGTGTTGGTCCAGGTGCCGGTCGCCTTGCCGCCAACGCCAGGAGCACCACCGGCGCCACCGAGACCACCGGGAGCGCCAATGCCAGCAGCAGCTCCGTAGCCATCGCCACCTGCGCCACCGGGACCGCCGAAGCCGCCGGGCCCGCCGTTGCCACCCTTCACCGTAATGATGACGGTCTCACCAGCAAGCACCGTGCACTGCGCCGGAACGACCGAGGTGAAGGCGCCGATAGTTACGCAGGTGCCGGTCTCGGCCGCCACCGCCGGCGAACTTGCGCCGACGAACGCCAGACCACTTGCGGCCAGCGCTACCGCCGCCGAAGTTCCCAAATATTTCTTCAAATTCAACATCAATTGACTCCTCATCGCCGGTTGTGAGTACACCGGAGACTCCGGTGGAAGGCCGCGGATTCAGTCGTAAAGCTCATCCGAGAACGAGCGAAAGAGTAGCGGCTACGCGGATCGATCCGTCAACAGCAGACAACGCCGGCAAAACGAAGGTGGCCCGAGCCGAAGCCCGGGCCACCATTCGAAATCATGCAAACGGCGATCAGCCGGTGTACGCCGGGCGCACCGGCTCGTCGGGGACAACGGGGACGTCGGGGGTGACGGGGGCGCTGATCCAAATACCGGGGGCCTCACTGAAGGTTGTGGCCAACAGGACCCAGCCGGCAGGCAGGGAATCGACGACACCATCAACACCCGAAGTGCCAGGAGCACCCGCGCCACCGGCAGCACCGGCGGTGCCTGCGCCCAGGCCGCCGCCACCACCACCACCGCCGGCCCCAGCTGTGGCACCAGTGCCTGCGCCGGCCAGAATCTCAAACGCTCCGTAGACCATTGATGACGCTTGTCCGTTAGAACCCGGCGTTCCGTTCGTGCCGCCGGCGCCGGCCGTGCCATCTGGGTTGCCAGGCGCGCCGGCGATTCCGTTGCTACCGGGTATGCCGGCCGTTCCCGAGGTGCCATTCGCGCCCGGATAGAGGGTGAAGGTGACTGTGTTTGCCTGCGTGTTGGTCCACGTGCCGCCCGCCTTGGCTCCAGAACCAGCAAGTCCACCGTTGCCACCGCGACCACCGAGACCACCAGCTCCGGGACTCGCGCCGTAGCCGCCGCCGCCATTGCCACCGGCTCCACCGGCTCCACCAAAGCCGCCGTTGCCGCCCTTGATCATGATGTTGATCGTCTCACCGGCCAGCACAGTGCAGGTGGTCAAGCCCGGCGTCGTAAACGCGCCGATGCTGGCACATGTTCCGGTTTCGGCTGCCAGCGCCGGTGAATTTGAACCGACGAATGCCAGTCCGCTGCCAGCCAACAGCACCGCTGCCGACCCACCCAGGTACTTCCGCAACTTCGACATCGATCGACTCCTCGTCGTTCATTCCTGATCCACCGGCATTTCCAGCAGACAGACGCGGAGGATTCATCCGGTGGCTCCCACCCGCGAAACAGAGAAATAATAGCGACCACTCTGGCGAAAAACCACCAGTTCCTCGGGCTTCGGCACGCAGTCCGACGCGGTCGGCGGTGATGTGGTGACCCCTGACGCGACGGAGGCTCGGGCCTGAACCCGAGCCTCCAATCAACATGTTGTGTGCGGCATCGGCCGCGGCGGTCAGCCTCAGCTGCAACCGCTGGTGGTGCCACATGACGGGCATGCGTGGCAGGAACCAGCACGCTGCATCGTGACGCCGCACTGCATGCACATCGGTGCATCGTGGTTCTGCACCTTGACCTCGCGCACCATCGTGGTTTGCGTTTCCGAAAGCAATGTCGTGACCGACTCGATCGACGGCGGATCGACAGGCATCTCTGAACCCTGACGGGTCTCGATGGCATCGTCGACACCGGGAAGGGTCGGCTGCATGCGCTCTGAGGTGGTGAGGATGTTGAGTTCCGCACGCTCTTCGGGTGACAAGTACTCGATCGCCATACGGCGGAAGAGATAGTCCATGAGCGAGTTGGCGATGCGAATGTCGGGATCGTCGGTCATGCCGGCCGGTTCGAATCGCATACCGGTGAAGGCCTCGATGAACGAACGCAAGGGCACGCCGTACTGCAAGCCGTGCGACACCGAAATGGCGAACGCATCCATGATGCCGGCAAGGGTCGAACCCTGCTTGGACACACGGACGAAAATCTCACCCGGACGACCGTCTTCGTATTGACCGACGGTGACGAAGCCCTTGCAATCGGCGACGCGGAACTCGAAGGTGCGCGATACACGAGTGCGGGGAAGCTTCTGACGGATCGGCTGGTAGACGATCTTTTCAACAACCCGCTCGATGACCTCGGTTGCACCAGCAACGGGATCGATCTCGTCGTCACCCTTCTTCGATGCCGACAGCGGCTGGGCCACCTTGCAATTGTCGCGGTAGATAGCAACGGCCTTGATGCCGAGCTGCCAGGCCTCGATATGGATCTTCTCGACCTCTTCCACCGATACGTCTTCGGGCATGTTGACGGTCTTGGAAATGGCGCCAGAGATGAACGGCTGCACCGCACCCATCATGCGGATGTGACCGGTGTAGTGGATGATGTTGTCGCCCATCGAGCAGGCGAACACCGGAATGTGTTCGGCCTTGATGTGCGGGGCACCAAGAATCGACATGTTCTCGTTGATGTAGGCAACGATTTCGTCGATCTGTGCATCGGTGTAGCCAAGCTTGGTGAGGGCACGAGGAATCGTCTGGTTGACGATCGACATGGTGCCCCCGCCCACAAGCTTCTTCATCTTGACTAGGCCAAGATCGGGCTCAACACCAGTGGTGTCGCAGTCCATCATGAGGCCGATTGTGCCGGTCGGGGCAAGCACCGATGCCTGCGAGTTACGCACACCAACTTCAGCTGCGAGTTCACACGCTGTGTCCCATGACTGCTGTGCCGCGGACAACAACGCCGGCGGAACGAGTTCTTCGTCGATGCTGGCCGCAGCAGCGCGGTGCTGACCAAGAACGCGAAGCATGTGCTCGGCATTTTCGGCATATCCAGCGAACGGACCCATGCGCGATGCGGTGCGAGCCGAGGTGGCGTAGGCATGACCGGTCATAAGCGAGGTGATCGCACCGGCAAGCGCACGACCTTCATCGGAGTCGTACGGAAGGCCAAGAGCCATAAGTAGAGCGCCGAGGTTGGCGTAACCAAGACCGAGCTGGCGGAACTTGCGGGAGTTGTCGCCGATCGGGACGGTCGGGTAGTCGGCGTTGCCCACGAGGATCTCCTGCGCGGTGAACATGATTTCGATCGTGTGCTTGTAGGCATCGATGTCGAATACGCCATCTTCACCGAGATAACGAAGAAGGTTGATGCTGGCAAGGTTGCACGCGGAATTGTCGATGTGCATGTATTCCGAGCACGGGTTCGAACCATTGATGCGACCGGTGTTGCACGCGGTGTGCCAGTGGTTGATCGTGGTGTCGAACTGCATGCCGGGATCGGCGCACTCCCAGGTGGCCTGCGAGATCTGTCGCATGAGATCGCGGGCGCGGATGGTCTTGACGATTTCGCCTCCATGCACGGCACGAAGGTGCCAATCGGTGTCGTCGACGACGGCCTGCATGAATTCGTCGGTGACGCGAACGGAGTTGTTGGCGTTCTGGTACTGGATCGAGGTGATATCGGCACCATCGAGATCCATGTCGAAACCAGCGTCGCGAAGAGCACGAGCCTTCTTCTCTTCACGCGACTTGCACCAGATGAACTCTTCGATGTCGGGATGGTCGACATTGAGGATGACCATCTTGGCGGCGCGACGGGTCTTGCCGCCGGACTTGATGGTGCCAGCCGATGCATCGGCACCGCGCATGAAGCTCACCGGGCCAGATGCAGTGCCGCCGCCCTTGAGCAGTTCCTTCGAAGAACGGATGCGAGAGAGGTTGATGCCTGCGCCCGAACCACCCTTGAAGATGGTGCCTTCCTCGACGTACCAGTTGAGGATGGAGTCCATCTTGTCGTCGACCGACAAGATGAAACAGGCCGAGGCCTGCTGGGGCACATCTTCTACACCGATGTTGAACCACACCGGTGAATTGAATGCCGCGCGCTGGGTGATGATGATGAACTTCAGTTCGGAGCGGAAGGCCTCGGCTTCTTCGTCGGACACGAAGTAGCCATCGCGGATGCCCCAGTCGGTGATGGTGTCGGCAACGCGGTCGGCGACCTGCTTCAGCGACCATTCGCGCTCGTCAGTGTCGGGGGTGCCGCGGAAGTACTTCTGAGCGACGATGTTGGTGGCGTTGAGCGACCAACCGAGAGGGAACTCGACCCCGAGTTGCTCGAAGGCGACCTCGCCGGTCTTCCAGTTGGAGATGCGAGCGTCACGACGCTCCCACTCGACCTGGTCGTAGGGGTGAGTGTCGGCGTTGGTGTAGTGCCGACGGATGCCGATGCCGGCCTGTTCAGGAGCCAGGGCCATGAGGAGTCCTCCGCGTGAGTGATCGAATTGAGTGGTGGTGGCGAGTGAATGCGGCAGATGCCACATTCGGTGCTCCACGGTTGGGTGGGGCGATGCCGTGAAGCGGTGCTGTTGAGGC
>JBAXGZ010000109.1:0-6871 GCA_037139155.1 Actinomycetes bacterium
ATCGCGCAATGTCGAAATCACGAGGAGGATCGCCCCGCACACGACTCCGATATCGGCAATGTTGAAGATCGGCCACCACTGGAAATCGATGAAATCAACCACTCCGCCATGGAAAAAACCTTCGTCACCGCGAAACGCCCGATCGAGCACATTGCCGAGCGCACCGCCGACGATCATGCCGAGGGCGACCGCTCCGAGACGAGTCCGCACCGACCCGCCCTTCCACACCAAGAGGCCAACAACAACGAGCGCTAGCAGACCAATCCACGCGCCGAAACCCGTTCCCATGCTGAACGAGGCGCCGTGGTTGATCGCCAGATTGAACCGAAGGGTCCAGACAACGTCGATGGTTCGATCATCAAGCGACGACGTGGCCCATGTCTTCGTGACCTGATCAAGGAGGAGCCACCCGACCGCGACCGCGCCGAACAAGACCCGATGGGTGGGCACAGCCTGAACCGAGTTGTCGGTGGAAGTCACGGTGTCCAACCTAGGGGCTGGTCCGCACTCGGAGGGTTTGTTCAGCGGCGGAAGTTGCCGACCTTGTACTCAACTCGCTCACGGCACCACGGAATCGCCCGAAGGCGTTCCTTCGGGATGGCGAGACCGGAGATTTCGCAGATTCCATAGGTGCCTTCGCCGATCTTGAGCATTGCTCGATCGATTTCATCGACTTGATCGAGGAACTGTGCCGAAAGCGCGAGATCGCGCTCTCGCTCAACGGCAAGGGTGTCGCCCTCGCCCGATTCCTCGTCGAACTGCACATCGCCCGGTTCACGTAATTCGGCGAGCGAATTGGCTTCGGCAGTGAGGGTCTCGGCGTCGTGAACAAGCCGACGACGTTCTTCAATCAGGAGCGCTCGCTGAGCGTCAAGGAACTTGACATCGAAGGGGTACTTGATCTTCTTCGGTTCCTTGGGGATTGGCGGAAGTCGATTGGGCTTCGGCATCGGGGCCTCGGCCTTCTTCACCGGAGCAGCCTTCTTGACGGGTGCAGCCTTCTTGACGGGTGCAGCCTTCTTGACGGGTGCAGCCTTCTTCGCCGGTGCCTTCTTCGCCGGAGCCGCCTTCTTCGCCGGAGCCGCCTTCGCCGGAGCCTTCTTTGCGGGTGCTGCCTTCTTCGCCGTTACTTTTTTGACTGCCACGGATGTTCTCCCTTTGGTGGCGGTGGATCGGCGGAGGGTAAGGGCGTGACCTTCCCACGTCAACCCGCCCGCACCGGAGCAGGTCGCAGACGGCGTACGATTGGCCCCCATGCCATTCGGTCCCGTCGACCCAGATCTCGATCTCCCATCCCTTGAACAGCGCCGACTGCAACGCTGGAAGACCGATGACACCATTGGTGCAACCCGCCGACTCCGGGCTGGCAACGAGCCTTGGATCTTTTACGAGGGACCACCCACCGCCAATGGTCGACCAGGTCTTCACCATGTGTGGGCCCGGGTCTTTAAAGACATTTTCCCGCGCTTTCAGACCATGCGCGGGCGAGATGTGCCCCGAAAAGGGGGCTGGGACTGTCACGGACTCCCCGTCGAGCTCGAGGTCGAGAAAGAGTTGGGACTCTCGACCAAACAGGAAATCGAAGACTTCGGTATCGAGGAGTTCAATCAACGGTGCCGCGAATCAGTCCAGCGTTATGTCACCGACTGGACCGCCCTCACCGAACGATCTGGGGTCTGGATCGACACCGCCGACGCCTACTGGACGCTCGATAACTCCTATGTCGAATCAGTGTGGTGGCTCATTCGCCAGTTATGGGACAAGGGCCTGCTGTACGAGGGTCACAAGGTGTCGCCCTATTGCGGCCGATGCGGAACCGCCCTGTCGAGCCATGAACTGGGTCAACCCGATGTCTACCGTGACATTGTCGATCCTTCGGTCTATGTGCGCTTTCCCGTTCTCGACCGCGATGTCGACCTCCTGGTCTGGACCACTACCCCGTGGACACTCGTCTCCAACGTCGCCGCTGCGGTCGGACCCGAGATCGAATACGTGCGGCTCGCATCGACCGACGGAACCCGCGATCTCATAACTGCAGCGACACTCGCACCCGAAGGTGCAACAGTCATTGACCGCTTTACCGGTGCCGACCTCGTGGGATGGAAGTACCAGCGACCATTCGACACCCTCGCACCGCCGCCAGGCGCCGACGGTAGGCGTCTCGTGGCAGCCGTCTTCGTCACCACTGAGGATGGTTCGGGCATCGTGCATCTCGCGACCGCCTTCGGCGAGGCTCCCGCCACTATCGGTCGAGCCGAACACCTTCCTGTTCTCAATCCCGTCAATGCCGACGCAGCGTTCGACGAGACCGTTCCTGCCTACGCCGGTTCGTTCGTGAAGGATGCCGACCGCGCCATCATCGCCGAACTGTCCGAACGCGGGCTTCTTGTTCGCGAACAGGCCTACGAACACAGTTACCCGCATTGCTGGCGGTGCAGCACTCCTCTCATCTATTGGGCGAAGACCTCTTGGTTCGTGCGCACATCAGAGAATCGCGACCTTCTCATGCGCGAGAACGAACGCATTGAGTGGCATCCCGAATTCATCAAGCATGGCCGATTCGGGAAATGGCTCGAAGGAAATATCGACTGGGCGCTTTCCCGTGATCGCTATTGGGGCACACCGCTTCCAATTTGGCGTTGTGACGCGAATGGACACGAGCACTGCATAGGTTCGGTCGCGGAACTCAGTGACCTGACCGGCAGCAACCTCAGTGAACTTGATCTTCATCGGCCCTATGTCGACAACATCACGTTCGATTGCATCGCCGATGGATGCACCGGAACGATGCATCGTGTCGCACCGGTTCTCGATGCGTGGTTCGATTCGGGCGCAATGCCCTCGGCGCAACGGCACCACCCATTCGAAAATGCTGATTCGTTCGCGGGCGCATTCCCCGCAGATTTCATCTGCGAAGCGATCGACCAGACTCGCGGTTGGTTTTATTCACTCCTCGCGGTGAACTCCCTCGTCTTCGATTCGACGCCGTACAAAAACGTCGTCTGTCTTGCGCTCATCGTCGATGAGAACGGCCAGAAGATGTCGAAGTCACGAGGCAACGTCATTGCGCCTTTCGACATCTTCGACACGCTGGGGGCCGACGCACTGCGCTGGTACTTCTTCTCCTCAGGCCAGCCGTGGACACCTCGTAGGGTCTTCCCCGACGGCATCCGAGAGGCAACCCGTCAGACGTTGCTCACGCTCTGGAATGTGTTCTCGTTCTTCGCCACCTACGCCGACCTCGACGGATGGCAGCCCGATGAAACGACTGCCGAACCTACCCATGTTCTCGATCGTTGGATCCTTTCCGAACTCGACGACACGATCGACGCCATCACCGCGTCACTCGAGAATTTCGATGCCCTGAGCGGTTCAGGTCGGATCGCCAAATTCGTTGACGATCTTTCCAACTGGTACGTGCGCCGCAGTAGGCCTCGATTCTGGAAGTCCAGTGACCCGGCCGCGCACGCCACGTTGTACGAATGCCTCACCACCGTGGCCCAACTTCTGGCGCCGTTCTGCCCGTTCCTCTCCGATGAGATCTATACGACGCTCACCGGAACTCAGTCGGTGCACCTGACCGACTGGCCCCAGGCGAAGGGTCGTCATGACGCCGGATTGGCCGAGCAGATGGATGCAGCCCGCCGGCTTGTCAGCCTCGGCCGCTCAGCCCGCACCGACGCCAAGATCAAGGTTCGTCAGCCCCTTTCTCGGGCGCTTTTGCTCCACGGCGGAACCGATCTCGATCGAGCGGTCGAAGCGGAAATCGAGGCCGAACTCAACGTGAAGTCCCTCGAACGACTCGACTCGTTGTCGGGGCTTATGGGCTGGAGTGTGATCCCCAACTTCCGTCTCCTCGGACCGCGTCTCGGACCTCGGGTCAACGAAATCAAGGCCGCTTTAGCCGAGGCCGACGGTTCTGCGTTGCAGGCACAACTCGTCGAAAAGGGTTGGATTGAGATTGGCGGCGAACGCCTGAGCGCCGATGAAGTCGAAGTTCGTGCCGAGAAACACGAAGCCCTTGCCCTTGTCGAGGACGAAGGCTGGGCTGTCGCACTTGACCTCGAACTCACCGACGACCTGCGCGCCGAAGGAACCGCTCGCGAACTCGTGCGCGCCCTCAATGACGCCCGCAAAATCGCGGGCCTCGAAATCGCCGACCGCATAGCGGTGACAATCAACGCCGACGACAAACTTCGTGCCGTGATCGAAACTCATCGCGACACGATCACTACCGAAATCCTTGCTCGATCGCTCGAGTATGGAAACGGCGATCGATCAATAGAGATCGACGGAACAGCAATCGCTATTGCGATTGTGCGCGTCGACTAACACGACGACTCCAACTGCGAAGAAAAACGAGACGGGACCCCTCAGCCGAAGCTGAAGAGTCCCGAACGTTGTTGGAAGTTCTTGCGCGAGATCAGCGACGGTCGTCGTCGAAATCAGCGTCGAAGAAGCGCCGCATGGCTGCGTCGGCATCGTCGTCGTCATCGGAAAGGAATTCGTCGTCGATAACCGGGACTGCAGCGGTCGAGGGGCCTCCGCCACTATCGCCATCGGCAAATAATGTCGAGGAGGACGGTTCCGGATTCCATCCGGAATCCTCGGCCAGGACTGGCTGGAAGACCTCGGGTTCAGACACGGCAGGAGCCGCAGCAACAACGGCAGCAGGTGCCCCTACCGACGGAACGATCGCCGGTGGATCAAGATCGACAGGAGGGGTCCCAACGCGAAGTGCGGCGGGATCGTCGAGCACCGCTTGGATCCGTGACAGACCGTTCGAGAGAACCGCACGCTGTTCGGCCAAGAATGCTTCAAGCGCAGCGTTGTCAGCGGCGAGTTCACGGCGGGTCCGGTCAAGATCACGAATTGCTTCGTCGGCCTGTGTCTTCGCTGCCGCAAGGATTCGGCTGGCTTCAATTTCGGACTCGGAAAGCATCTGCGCAGCATTCGTACGCGCTTCGTTGAGCGTCGCATCGGCGGTGCGCTGAGCCATCACGAGAACTGACGATGCCTGCTCGGCTTCGAGAGTGGGATCGACCGAACGAATCGGGGCAACAACCGCGGGCGCCGCCGCAACAGTTCCTGACTCGAGTTCCGCGATGCGAGCCTGCATTCGGCTCTCGTTCCGAACCGCATCAGCGGCACGGGCTTCGGCTGCCTCTGCAGTTGCAGTGGCCTGACGCAGTTTGTCCTGGAGTTGAGCGACTGCTGCGCTGACTCGCTCGAGGAAGTTATCGACCTCATCGGGGTCGTATCCCTTCCGGCTGACGGAGAATCGAACGTCGGTCAGGAGGTGAGGAGTTCCGGGCGTGTTTTCCATGGCCGAGATGGTATCGGCCGAACGACGCCCAAGCCTCAACGACTCTGGTCAAGCGTCAGCCCGGCAACCACGCCAAGAGGATTTCGAGGGCGATGAACACAATCATCGGTGAGAGATCGAGGGCCATGCCCCCAATGCGAACCGGCGGCAGGATGGCTCGAAGTGGTCCGAGGACCGGTTCAGTGATGCGAAAGAGGACCCGGCGGATCGACTCAAGCGGTCCTGGCCCTGACGGCGGAAACCAACTGAGCACGATGCGACCAAGCAGACACAGCAGAAAGAACTGCGCGATGTAATGCAGAAGGACCCACACGGCGGTGGATCAGAACTCTTCGTCGGAACGGTCCGCCAGGCGGGCGCGTTCTTCTGCCGGGACGTCGACGCCCACGGGGAGGATGAGGTAAACGCTCGCTGCGACCTTCTCCATGTTGCCGCCGAGGCCGTAGCAAAGGCCGCTGGAGAAGTCGATAAGTCGTCGGGAGAGTTCGCGATCAGCGTCGAACAGATCCATCGCCACAGCCTTGCCGGCTTTGAAGTTGTCGGCGATGTCCTGGGCCTGATTGAACGACATCGGGGCGATGACCTGTGGCCGGACCGACTGCCGTCGGGGTACTGCACGGACCCGCGGTTTCGACGCGTCTTCAACCATCGAGCCCCCAGTAGGGGCGGGAGGCGCTGCGACTGGTCGGACAGTGGATCCTTCGCCGGCCTCGGGCGCAGTCGACAGCACCGGCCCTGACGCAGGAGGACGGGGACGGACGGTCCCGGTGGGACGGGTTTGCTGCTGCGGACGAGCCGTCTGGACCGGCGGCATCATCATGCGATCATCGGGCATCGCCGCGTAGTCGTCATACTCATCGTCGGGCCCTAGCCCGAGGTACACCATGGCCTTGCGCCACATCGAAGACATCTGACCCTCCGTGCGGGGAGCTGTCCCCCGATCCGACCCGGAAGGCTAGTTGGTCGAGCGGGATCGAAGACATTCAACGTAGCCGAGGGCAAAAACCAACGGCATTAAACTGCCTCACGGGGTGCCCGAGCCCCGAACAGACCCGTACCCACTCGTAGCAAGGTGGATCCTTCGGCCACAGCCAGTTCAAGGTCGTCAGTCATGCCGATCGAACGCTCGGCGACACCCAATTGGTCGGCAAGGGCCACCAGTTGAGCGAAAGCCGCGGAGGAATCGGCGGGCGCTCCAACGGCGCCAACTCCCATGAGGCCAACGACATCCAGACCCATCTTCTGGGCGCGCTCGGCCAACATCGGGCCGTCGGCGAATGATGCACCGCCCTTTTGTGGTTCTTCGGAAAGTTTGAGCTGGATCATGACTCTTGCGCCCGGCGCTCGCCGAGCGATTTCCTCGAGGAGTTCGCTTCGATCGACGCTCTGCCACACCGAAACGATTGAGGCGAGAGCGCGGACTTTGTTTCGTTGAAGTCTTCCGAGGAAATGCCACTCAACCTGATCGCGCTCGGCGGGAGTGAGTTCCTCGTTCTTCGCCAAAAGTTCCTGGGCGTAGTTCTCGCCAAGCATCGTGAGTCCTGC
>JBAXGZ010000110.1:0-6846 GCA_037139155.1 Actinomycetes bacterium
GCGCGGAGCCGTCACGATCTGATCCTCTGTCGGCAACTCATTGGTGACAACTCATTGGTGACAACTCATCAGAACCCACACCCATCAGAACCCACACCCGTCAGAACTGGAAGTAGATGAACGGCGCGATCCCCTCGGGACCAAGCGCATCGACAAGGACAAGTCCAGCCCCCAGAGCAACGATTTGCAAGGCAGGGGCCCATCGTGAGAACCAGACCTCGGCACGTTGCGGGAACCGCTGCGGCACGAACTGCGACGCAAGGCTGGCCACGATCACGACGACGAGCAGCACACTGACACCTGCGGACGAGCCGGAGGAAGCGAAGAGTCGGTCAAGAAGCGTGAACGCCCCATCGACCGATTGCGAACGGAAAAACACCCAAGCCAGACACACAACGTTGAAAACAAGAAACCACTGCATCGCTTTCACCAGCAAGGGAGGAAGGCCGATTTCATGACCCTTCCACTTTTCGCGGACGATGCGTTCAGCAACGAGATAGCTGCCATGAATCGCGCCCCAAACCACGAACGTCCAGTTCGCTCCATGCCAAAGGCCACCGATGATCATGACGAGAAACAAGTTCCTGTAGGTCATTGCTTTTGAGCCGCGATTGCCACCCAGCGGGATGTACAGGTAGTCGCGCAACCAGCGCGACAGCGTCATATGCCATCGGCTCCAAAAGTCCTGGAGGGAGAGCGCTATGTAGGGAGAATCGAAGTTCTGGGGGAATCGAATACCCAGAAGGAGCGCAATACCAATAGCGATATCGGTGTAACCACTGAAATCGGCATAGATCTGAATGGCGTAGGCATAGATCGCGAGCAGGACCGCCAGCGGATCGTAGGCAGTCGGGTTGGCAAAGACCGGATCGACGATTTGAGAGGCCAGGAAGCTCGAAATCACGACCTTTTTGAACATGCCTCTGAAGATGAGCATGAAGGCTTCGCCCGAGCGGACATATCGAGGATCCGGCTCCTCATCGAGCTGCGGGGCGAATTCACTCGCTCGGACGATCGGACCAGCAACGAGATGAGCGAAGAACGACAGATAGACGGCGAAGTCGAGGAGGTTTAGGGGCTTCCGCCACTGACCGCGACCGATGTCAATGACGTAACTGATGGCCTGGAACGTGAAGAACGAAATACCGATCGGTAGAACGATGTTGAGCATTGGCCCATCAACCGATATTCCGATCGAACGCAACTTTTCCGTGATCGTGGAAATGAAGAAGTCGAAGTACTTGAAATAGCCCAAGATTCCGAGGTTTGCGATGACCGCGATTCGAACCAACCACTTGCTGACATTCGTTCGGTCGCCCTCAGGAGTAAGGGCTCGGTAGACCGCAAATCCGAAGAACCAGTTGAGACCGATGCTGAGGAACAACAGCATCAGGTAGTTCCAGTCCCACCATCCGTAGAAAACACAACTCGCCGCGAGGATGAACCATCGCCACGCGATCTTGTGTGGTCGAAGCAACCAACTTCCGGTGAATACCACCAGAAAGAAGACCGCAAAATCGACGGTGGGGAAAAGCATGGACAGGCTTTCCGGGTGGCGGGAACGACAAATGGCGACTAGGTGCTAGCGATCTCGAAACTACCCCAGTACGACGGCGGTGTTCGGGCACAAGGACCTCGACGCGAGCCCACTTTGGATCCCCCGCCGCGCAATCCGTGGCTTACCGACTGGGGCGGCATCGGCCGATAGGGTCGGGTCGTGCTTGACCACGTTTTCACAGATGCAATCGGGGCTCTCCGGGACGCGTTCGAGGGAGCACTGCTCGAGCGACAAGCGTTCGAAGAGCGATTCAACATGGACATGCTGCTCGGCGATATGACCTGGGAAACCACCTACGGTCTTCCCGGCGAAGGTGTTCCACCCCGAGTGCAGGCCGACCTCACGCTCACGTGGCCGACCTGGGCCCAGACGGCCTACCGCTCGTGGTACATCGGTGAGTCGTTCGATGAACCACCGCGCATCGATATCGAACTTGTGCTTCGAGTTCAGCGACTCGCAGCTGTTCCCGATCCGGCACTGCTCATCTCTGCTCTTCCCGATACCAGTCCTCCGATCGGCCACAATCGCCTTGAGCGTTCTGGTCCAACCGTGGAAACGATCTACGCAACCACGCTCGACCGACCCGACTACGCGATCGAAGTCAGTTACGAGGGGAGCTACGAAGTCGATGAAGACACCCTGGCTGATGGAACCCGTCTCGACGACAACGTCAGCGCGATGGGCGGGTGGATCTCATCGATCTTGGTGAAGGTCGGCGACCTCCCGTGGGACTTCCTTCCCGCCCTCGATCAGCCCCGCTAGAGCCCGATCTCGTTTTCGGATCAGCCTGAGACAAATTCACGTGTCCGATTAAAACTCTTCAGGTACCGGCAGGAGATCAGGGAACTGAGGTTCGCGTCCTTCAGCCTTGGCCCCGAATGCCTCAAGCATGTCCGAGGGTTGGAACATTCCCGTCTGCCATGTGGCGATGTGATTCAGTCCGTCAGCGACACTGTGGTCACGCGAATAGAGGAGCATCTCCTTGGTTCCCCAGATGGCTAACGGGCTCTTCGACGCGATTTCGCGAGCAATCTCGAGCACACCATCAACAAGTTCCACGTGGGTCGGGAAGATCTCGTTGATCAGGCCGACCTCGAGGGCTCGCTGAGCCGACATCCGGCGTCCGGTGTAGGCAAGTTCTCGGGCGACACCATCGGGAATGATTTTGGGGAGGCGTTGGAGTGTCCCCACATCGGCCGTCATACCAATGTTGATTTCCTGGATCACGAAGAACGCATCGGCGCTGGCGTACCGCATGTCGGCCGCAGTCACCATGTCGACTGCCCCGCCGATGCATCCGCCTTGGATAGCGGCAAGGACCGGCATTCTCACCCGTTCGAATGCGGTAAAACTCTCTTGCAGCATGAGAGCGGTCTGGCGGAGCCGTGCACGAATTCGGCCCATCTCTCCGGAATCGCCCGGAGTAATCGCGGTGTCCCCCGAAGTGAACACTCCGAGGTCCATCCCCGCGCAAAAGTGTCGTCCGGTGGACGACACAACGATGGCTCGGACGTCTCCGCGCGCATCAAGGCCTCGAACGATGTCGGGTAGATCTGTCCAAAACTCCCGAACCATCGAATTCAGTTGCTCGGGTCGGTTCAGTCGGATGTGTCCTACGTGATCGGTGATCTCAACATCGAAACACTCTGAAGTCATGACTCGCCTTTCAGCAATTGTGCAAGGTTGACCTGAGGTCGAGCACCCATATGCGAGATCGCTTCAGCGGCAACCAACGATGCGGTTCGACCTGCGGTCAGAAGATCGGCTCCCTGAACCCAACCGGAGAGGAATCCGGCGGCATAAAGGTCTCCGGCGCCGGTGGTGTCGACAAGCTTGGCGGGAGCCGCCGGCACATCTACCCGTTCCCCAGACGAGGTGATGATGACCGAACCGGCCTCGCTTCGAGTGAGACACGCGATCGCGCAGTGACCAGCGACTCGACGCACTGCTTCTTCGAAGTCGTCGACCTCGTAGAGCGAGCAGATTTCGTCCTCATTGGCGAAAAGGATGTCGACATGGTGCTCAACCAATTCGAGGAACTCGGCCCGGTGGCGATCAACGCAGAATCCATCGGAGAGCGTGAAAGCAACGCGGGTACCTGCCTCGGCAGCCCAACCCATGACCATTCGAAGCGCACTCTTCGCCGCTGGTTCGTCCCACAAGTACCCCTCGAGGTACACAACCTTGGCGGTGGGGACGAGCGAGAGATCAATGTCGTCAGATGCGAGTTGACCGGAGACACCGAGCGAGGTGTTCATGGTGCGTTGCGCATCGGGGGTAACGCAGATGAGACATCGCGCCGTGCCTGCCGCAGCATTGGCCCCAGTCGCAGCGAAACCATGAAACGCAACACCAGCGGCTCGAATGTCGTGGGCGAACACCTCGCCCAGTTCGTCGTCGGCCACCTTGCCAATGAACGCCGCCGAGCAATCCAACGAGGCCAATCCCGCAGCGGTATTTGCGGCCGATCCACCCGAGACCTCAACTGCGGGCGGCATCGCCGCGTAGATGATCCGAGCGCGATCGGGTTCGGTGAGTTGCATCGAGCCCTTGACCATTCCGTGATTCTCAAGAAAGAACTCATCAGTATGGGCAAGCACGTCCACGATCGCGTTTCCGATGCAAAGCACATCGAGCGACCGGTTTGAGGGAGGAAGAAGCGCAGTCATCGCGCCCGACCCTACGCTGGCCAGGTGACCGATATCGAACATCTCCAACAAGACGGGGAAACCAACCCCTTCCGCCTCACCGGATCAGTCCGTCCCGTTCGCTACGACCTCACTCTTGAGCCCGATCTTGATGCGGCGACCTTCGCCGGGGAGGTCGCGATCGACCTCCTCGTGAGCGGACCAACCGCCACGCTCTCGTGCAACTCCATCGATCTCGACATCCTGGCGGCCGAATTCATCGAGGGCCCGTTGTCGGACGGGACCCCTATTGGTGTCACCGCCGTTTCGCTGGATGTGGAGACAGAGCGGATCACATTCACTCTCGAGCGAGCGGTCGCTCCCGGCGAGGCCCACCTGCGCATTCGATTTACCGGAGTCCTCAACGACAAGCTTCGAGGCTTCTACCGCTCGACGTTCACCGATGCCTCCGGGTCGGAGCAGGTCATCGCCACAACTCAGTTTGAGGCCACTGACGCCCGACGGGCATTCCCGTGCTGGGACGAGCCAGAGCACAAAGCATCGTTCGCGATTTCTCTCGTCGTGGACGAGCATCTCTTCGCCGTTTCGAACGCGGCCGAGATTTCGCGAACGCCAGCGCCAAATCGAAATGGGAAGCATCTCGTTCGTTTCGCCGAGACCATCGTCATGTCCACCTATTTGGTGGCGTTCATCGTTGGTCCACTTGAAGCGACCGAACCGATCGACGTCGACGGAGTTCCAATGCGCGTCGTCTTTCCGATCGGAAAAGGACATCTCACCGACTTCGCCCTCGAAGTAGGTGCGTTCTGCTTGCGTCATTTCACGAACTACTACGGGATTCCCTATCCGGGCGACAAACTCGATCTCGTCGCCATTCCTGATTTCGCGTTCGGTGCGATGGAAAACCTCGGTTGTGTCACGTTCCGCGAAATTCTCCTGCTCGTCGATCCGGCGACAACCACGCAGGCCGAACTCCTCAATGTCACCGACGTCATCAACCACGAACTCGCGCATATGTGGTTCGGTGATCTGGTCACGATGAAGTGGTGGAACGGAATCTGGCTCAACGAAGCATTCGCCACCTTCATGGAAATGCATGCCACCGACGCATTCCGTCCTCAGTGGGATCGCTGGACAACCTTCGGACTCTCGCGCACGGCCGCTTTCGATACCGACTCCCTGTCGAGCACCCGTCCAATTGAGTACCCGGTGATCTCGCCAGCCGACGCAGAGGGAATGTTCGACATTCTCACCTACGAAAAGGGAGCCGCAGTCGTACGCATGCTCGAGCAGTACCTCGGTGAGGATCAATTCCGCTCAGGCATCCGCTCGTATCTCTCGCAACATGCATTCGGAAATACTGAAACCACCGATCTCTGGGATGCCATCGAATCGGCCACCGATGAACCGGTCCGCCGAATCATGGATTCATGGATCTTCCAAGGCGGGTTCCCCGTTATTTCCGTCGACCTCGTGAACGATGGACGCACGCTGCGTCTCAGCCAACAACGGTTCGGTTACTCAGGTGACTTGGGAGACGGAGAATCACCGATACCCGCCCAGGATCACCAGTCACAGTGGGTTATCCCCCTCATCTTCTCGCAACGAAGCGCACTCGACGGAGTGATTACCTTCGAGAAGGTTCTCCTCGAAGGTTCCTCGATCGATATTGACCTCGTCGAACCAGCGCTGTGGATCCTCGTGAACACCGAGGGAACGGGTTTCTACCGTGCCCAATACGCCCCGGATCTGAGAGTTGCACTCATCACCCATGCGCAGGCAGAACTTTCCCCCATCGAACGCTACGGAGTGGTCGATGACATTTGGGCCTCTGTCCTTGCCGGACATCTCGAAGCGCACGACTATCTCGACATGGCCGAGGCGTTTTCCGCCGAAACTGATCTTTCGGTGTGGCAACGACTGATCGCTGGCCTCAACGCTCTTGATCGGATCCTCGACGGCGATGCTCGGTCCGCGTTCCAGAGCCGAGTACGAGGACTCCTCACCCCTGCCTACGAACGACTTGGTGCAGAACCGCGGCCCGAAGATTCCGATCGCGAGCGGGCCCTGCGCGGAGTCCTTTTCGAAGCTCTTGGGGTTGTCGGCGGCAATGTCGATGTACAGGCGCGAGCCCGAGTACTGCTCACAATCGACGCTCTCGATCCCGATCCAGCGCTGGTGGCGGCTTCAGTCAACATCGTCGCAGCAACGGGCACGGCCGAAGAGTTCGAAGACTTCATCCTCCACATGAAACACGCATCGACTCCTCAGGAAGAACTCCGCTACCTCGGCGCACTGGCCGATTTCCCCGATCCCGATCTGATGGCCCGCCTCCTCCCGATGACACTCACCGACGAGATTCGAACTCAGAATGCTCCGCTGCTCCTTCGTAGAGCGCTGTCCAACCGAGACGCCGGCGAGATTGCATGGTTCTTTGTGAGTTCCGAATGGGAAGCGATCACGACCCGTCTGCCCTCAAATTCGATTGCCCGCCTGCTTGAGGGCATCCGCGGTCTCTCGATTCCCGGGGTCGCGGCCGAGGTGATGTCCTTCTTCGAAACCCATGAGGTTCCTCAGGGCGACAAGATTCTGGCGCAACACCTCGAACGACTTGAGGTGAATCTCGCTCTCCGCCAGCGA
>JBAXGZ010000111.1:0-6797 GCA_037139155.1 Actinomycetes bacterium
GCGCCGGCGAGCACCTCTTCGCGATTGGTGGCAACACCGGGAATGGCTTTCCATGTCGCGGCGTCGCCGCCCTCGAGGTAGGAGGTAAGAGCGCCGTCGATGTAATCGTTGTCGAGGGCCCAGATCAGGAGTGCAGAAACAAGGCCGCCGTCCTGACCCATTCGGTGGACCATGTCGTCCGATGCGCGAGTGAGGAGGATGTCGCTGTAGATGCCGGCGACCTCGTCATCGGCACGGTCGCGATCGAAGAGATGCTCGTTCGCCTCTGGTTCCCACGAACGAAAACGGGGACAGGCTCGGGTGCAACTCGTGCAACCCTTCTGACCGTGACCGCAATCGTCGGGGCCGAGTTCGTCCTCGATGTGGAACGGCTTGTAACCGCCGGCCTCGTGGTCGTAGCCGATGACGTCGTGAGGGCAGGAGATTACGCACCCAGCGCAACCAGTGCAGAGGCCTGAGGTGATGACCTCGCTAAAAAGTTCCTTCCACTGGAAGGACCATCGTTCGGTCTTGGCTGGGGTCTCGGCGATGCTCATAGGAGCCGAATCTACCCCCAGCGCAAGGATTCGTTGCCCTCCGAAGAAACGATTGGACGGCTTGGGTCCACATCGGAAGACTGTCGCCTATGGACCTGAACTACCCGGCAGATGCAGAGGCCTACCGCAGCGAGGTGCGCGGCTGGCTTGAAGAGAACCTTCCCAAGGGTTGGTTTGAGCCTGGCTTCGAAATGACCACCGAGGAACGGGCACTCTTCCTCGAGGAATGGACGAGCAAGCTCTACGGCGGCGGATGGATCTGCGCGTCTTGGCCGGCCGAATACGGCGGCAAGGGACTTACGACAATGCAGGCGGTTGTTGTTGCCGAGGAATTCGCCAATGCCAGCGCGCCGATGCGTGCTGATTTCTTCGGTGACACGCTCGTCGGTCCGACCATTCTCCAGTGGGGTACCGAAGAGCAGAAGAAGGAATTCCTTCCGAAGATCCTCTCCGGCACCATCGCTTGGTGTCAGGGATTCAGCGAACCCGATGCCGGTTCCGATCTCGCCAACCTCGGCACAAAGGCTGTTCTTGACGGTGATGAATGGGTCATCAACGGTCAGAAGATCTGGACAACGCAGGGATTCATTGCTGATTACGTCTTCATCCTTTGCCGCACCGATCCTGATGCACCCAAGCACAAGGGCATCTCGTATCTGCTTTGCCCCATGGATCAGCCCGGTGTTGAGGTTCGTCCGATTAAGCAGATCGATGGTTCCTCAGAGTTCGCCGAGGTGTTCTTCACTGACGCCCGTTGCCCCAAAGAAAACGTGGTTGGCGGACTCAACAACGGCTGGGCTGTTGCGATGACGACACTTGGATTCGAGCGCGGCACGTCAGCAACCACCGGCTACCGCCGTTTCGAAACCGAACTCAATCACATCATCGCTGTCGCGAAGCACAACGGAGCGATTGAGGATCCACTGATCCGTCAGCGCATTGCGTTGGCGTGGTCGAAGGTGCAGATCATGCGCATCAATGGCCTTCGTTCGCTTACGGCGGTTGTGCAGGATCGCAAGGACTTCGGCGTTGCTGCCCTAGGCGCCACGAACAAAATCTTCTGGACCGAGTACCACCAGCAGGTGATGGCGCTGGCCATGGATGTGCTTGGTGCTGACGCACAGCTTCTGCTCGGCGACGCCGGCACTGAGGAATCGGTGCCCGGTTACGGGCGTCGTTCGGTGAACCCCGTCTATCCGGCCAACGCGCTTCAGTCATCGTTCTTCTTCAGCCGCTCCGAGACGATTTGGGGAGGCACCTCGCAGATCCAGCGCAATATCGTCGGCGAACGGGTGCTTGGTCTACCCAAGGAGCCCAAGGTCACAGCCTGATCGAGCAAGGGTGACCGAAGGCCGGAAACGGCCCCGACTACCCTGACAGGGTCATGTCTGATGTACCCCCCACATCGGGAGGATCCGTGCCCCCGTGGGGCGCCGGTCGTCCCACGAGACCCGCTCGTGCGTCCGGTCGTCGAGTTCTCGGCTCCTCGGCCGCCCCCGTGAGTCCCGCTTCGGCGGCATCGTCCAAGCCGAGTTTCCGCCACGCGCGTCCACCGAAACGGGGAAAGAGGGCGATCAAAGTCGGAACCGGCGTCGTCGTCCTTCTTGCTGTTGTTTTCGCCGCAGTGGCGGGATACGGCTGGTACCGGTTCAATCAGATACATCGAGACGATTTGGCGCTGGCCTCGTCGGGCGGCGGTGTTCAGAACTTTCTGATCGTCGGTTCGGACAGTCGGGCCACCGTGTCGAAAAGCGACGCAGATGCCTCGGCCTTCCTCAATGGCCAGGGCGCGCAGGAGTCGGGACAGCGATCCGACACGATCATGCTTGCGAGGGTCGATTCAAAGAACAAGACCATCGATCTCGTGTCGTTTCCCCGCGACCTTTGGGTGCCGATTCAACCCTCCGGTCAGGAGGAGCGCATCAACACCGCGTTCGCGCAAGGCAAGGACAGCGCCGATGGCGCTCAGCGTTTGATCAACACGATCAAGGCGAATTTCGGGATCGATATCAATCACTACGTTGAGATCAACTTTAAGAGTTTCAAGGGCGTCACCGAAGCAGTCGGTGGCATCCCTATGTATTTCGAAAAGCAGGTGCGCGACAAGAACTCGGGCTTCTACATGTACGACACCGGTTGCCAGATGCTCGATGGTGATGCATCACTGGCCTACGCCCGAGCGCGACATCTCGAGTACCTCGACCCGAAGACCAAAAAATGGATCGAGGACCCAAGCGCAGATCTGGGTCGCATTTCTCGACAGACGCTTTTCATGCGCACCATGCTCGATCGGGCACAGGACAAGTTTGGTTCGATGGACATCAAAGCAATCAACGGTCTGGTGTCATCGACTGCGGACAATCTCACGTTCGACTCCAAGTTGAGCATCGGCGATCTCGTGTCGCTCGGAAAGGCCTTCAAAGGTTTCTCGGGGAATCAGATCGTCACCCACGCGTTGCCCGTGTACATGGACATGACCAGTGGTGGCGCCAGCATTCTTCGCCTCGACTCGGCGGCGGCTGAAGATATCTTCAATGTGTTCCGTGGACTCCCGGCCGGAACGGTGCAGCCGAAGTCAGTTGTTGTCGGTGTGGTCAACGCGACCGGAACCAAGGGACGCTCAGTCGAGATCACTGATCGACTTGTGCAACTCGGGTTCACTGCGAAGTCCGGTGGTGACGTCTCCAAGTCTCAAACCGCAACAGTGATCAGGTACCTCCCTGGTTTCGAGAAGCAGGCCGACCTGCTGCGCCGCCAATTGGGCGGAACAGCCGAGATCCAGTCCGACAAAACTCTCAAGAGCACCAGTCCGGTTTCGCTTGTGCTTGGATCATCGTTCACCGGGGTGCTGGCCGAACCGATCCCGGCAAGTACGACGACCACCTCTGCTGGAGTATCTGAATCCTCAACCTCCACGTCATCCGGACCGGTCTCGACAGTGAAGCCGGGTGAAGTCACCCAGTTCGTCGGAATTGAAGCCGGCAAAGCGCCCGAAGGTGTCGTCTGCAAGTGAGCGCCGATGCCGGGACTCTTGCCGGCGTCATTGCGCGTGCGGCGCTTGATCATCCCGTCAACCTTGCGGTTATTGATGACCTCGGTGCGTTGACGTTCGCCGAACTTGATTCCCGTATCTCGGCTTCGGTGGCAGCGATCGATTCGCTGGTGGCTGCCGGTGATCCGATTGCGGTCATCGGTCCGAACCATCGAATCTGGGTCGAGTTGTACTACGCCGTTCCAGCGAGTGGGCGAGTACTGGTTTTCCTCAACCATCGCCTCAATGTTCATGAATTGGAGTCGATGATCGCTCGTTCCGGGGCCCGTCTTGTCATTGGTGATGCAGACGAACTTGATCGACTTCGCACGGCGGAGGTTGACGTGCCGCACAGTGATTGGACGTCCTGGTCTGATCGAGTCGATGGATTCGAAGTTCCCTCATCGCAGAGTTCTGCCGACCTCCGAACGAAATTGGAGCGCCCTCCGACTTCTCCAGCGTGGATGTTGTTCACCAGCGGGACAACGACGGGGCCGAAAGGGGCGTTGCTTTCACACAGCAATGTGCTTGCTGCAGTTCGGGCAAGTACGGCGGCTCGCCCGGTCGAGAGAGATGACGTCTACGTTTTCCCGTTCCCGCTGTGTCACGTCGCCGGTTACAACGTGGTTCACCGACATGCGCTCGGTCGACCAGTTGTACTCATGTCGGGTTTCGCAGCGTCCGAGTTCTGCGATGTCGTCGAACGCGAACAGGCGACATCTGCATCGTTAGCGGCAACAATGCTGGCGACGTTGGTCGACCTGGTTGAGAACGAACCTGAGCGTCGCATTCAACTTGAGTCGTTGCGCTCGATCGCTTACGGCGCAGCGCCGATGCCCACACCATTGCTTCGTCAGGCTGATGCCCTCCTCAACGTCGAATTTGCTCAGGGTTATGGAATGACCGAACTTTCCGGCAACGCCGTGTTCTTGAATGCTGAGGCCCACCGTCGCGGACTTGACGAGGACGAATCACTCCTCAAAGCGGCGGGAACACCGGCGCCAGGGGTGGAAATGCGAATCGTCGACGAATTGGGTCGCGATGTGGAATCGGGCGAGGCGGGGGAGATCGTGATCCGGGCTGAGCAAGTCATGCTTGAGTACCTCGACGATCCGGTCGCCACCGAGGCTGCGCTTCACGATGGTTGGCTCCACACCGGCGATATCGGCCGGATAATTGACGGTCTGCTCTATGTGGTGGATCGCAAGAAAGACATCGTCATCACTGGTGGCGAGAACGTGTCTTCGGTCGAGGTGGAGTCCGCGGTACTCGCTCATCCAGATATCGCTCGCGTTGCCGTGGTGGGTGTTCCCGATATGCGGTGGGGTGAAAACGTCTGCGCTGTTGTGGTCGCTACTTCAGGCGCAGTTATTGATGCTCACGAACTTTCGTCGTTCGTGCGGGAGTCGCTGGCCGGATACAAGGTCCCGCGCCATGTCGTCGTCGTCGACGAACTCCCGGTCAATGCCTCGGGCAAAGTCGTAAAGGTGAAATTGCGTGAATGGCTGGCGCAAAATCCGGAAATGTTGGGTTCGCGACTCTGACGTTCACCGAAATCCGATTCTCGGTGGCCCCATCGATCTCGGATTCATGATGAACCGCTTTGGGCACGTTTGGCTCACGAACCTTCGAGGAACGCTGAACGCCAGCGCCCATTCGACTGCAATGAGAGTGCCCTCGGGGCGATTCGAACGCCCGCACACGCCTCCGGAGGGCGATGCTCTATCCCCTGAGCTACGAGGGCGAGATAGCGACATGACCCTAGCCGAGCCCTCGTCGATCACGATCGGGCCGCAAGGCGACCGTTCCCGGACTGTTACTTCAGGATGTTGACCGCCCGCGACGCAACAAGAACGATTGTCACAAGCGCAGACCCTGACTGCAGCATCATCAACGCCTTGGCCCTGCGGGTGAGCGGCATGGTGTCAGTCGGACTGAATGCAGTGGAGTTCGTGAAACTCATGTAGAGGTAGTCGAAGAACGCAGGCTTCCAACGTTGGGTGAAGACCTCAGGAGAATTCTGTTGAGGGAAAAGGAAGTCGCAGGACTCGATCGGTCGGTTGTGTCGTTCGGCCGGGCCCCCTCCGTCGAGTTCCCAGTACCAAAGTGAGAAGACGATCACATTGTTGAACCACAGGGCGATGGCCGAATAAATCAGGGGCTTGCCGTCGATGTCTGTATCTCGAAGGAGGTCGTGGACGAGCAGTGCAAGCGCGCTGACGTTCGCTGCCGAGATGATTGCGATGAGCAAGATCGAGATAACTCGAAGCGCCGTTGTATCCGAATCGCGGCGGTCGGGATTAGTGATGACGAGGGGAATGACAAGGAGTAGTTCCAATGCCGGGAGCACCCAACGGGGACCGAAGATCAGTGTCGATGGGAGGAAGAGATAGAGACCAAGGGCGGCTCCGAGCGCGATCGCCGCAGGCCAGCGAGGTTCGTGATGCTGCGGACTCGGTTCTGTCGCCATCAGGCGCCGAAAGCGGAGCGACTATCGGTGCGCACGATGACTCTCCCGAAGGGCCAGAGCGCGAGGGTCGAAAGTTTGAATGCCTGGATGCCAAACGGGATGCCGATGATCGTGATGCACAACAGGGCGCCGGCGACGAGGTGCGCAACGAAAATTCCCCAACCGAAAAGCACGAGCCAGATGATGTTGAAGGCAACCTCAAGACAGCCGCCTGAGCTCCCCATCTGTGTCGTACGGCCGAAGGGCCAGAGTGCGAGTCCGGCCAACTTGAATGATTGGATGCCGAATGGGATCCCGATGATGGTGATGCACATCACGAGTCCGCCGATGGCATAGCCGAGAGCCAGCCAGATTCCTGCGAGAAGGAGCCAGAGGATGTTTCCGATTGTCTTCATTCCGGCTGACGATAGTTGTGTCGCCCCGGGTGCCGCAGTTATCGGTGCTCGACGCCGACCGCAGTGAGTTTCTGGCGGAAATCGGCGTAGCCGCGATCGAGCAGATCGACGCCGTGAATGAGGCTTTCCCCGTCGGCAGCCGCCGCCGCAATGACATACGAAAAACCCGCTCTGAGGTCGGGTACTACTAACTCGGCGCCGTGGAGGCGCGTAGGTCCGACCACGACGGCGGAGTGGCGATGGTTCGCGGCACCGAATCGGCAGCGGGTCGGGCCGAGGCATTCGGTGAAGACCTGGATCTGTGCGCCGAGCGTTCGCAGTGCGTCGGTGTAGCCGAGGCGATCCTCGTAGACCGTCTCGTGCAC
>JBAXGZ010000112.1:0-6675 GCA_037139155.1 Actinomycetes bacterium
TCGTCGATTCTTGAGACCGAGCGTGAGTTCCCCGGAACCGACGCGCCGATCGTCCTGTGGGTTGGTCGCGATCTTCCGCTGAAGGGGATCCCTCTGGCGTTAGCGACGTTCGCTCACGTGCGAAAAGAACTGCCGAAGGCTCGACTCGTCATGATCGGATCGCTTAAGGACTCCGAACGTGTCCACCACGCGGTTTCTGAGGCAGGTCTTGCCGATGTGGTCGAATTCCCTGGATTCGTTCCTCACGATCGATTGCCCGATTGGTTCGATCAATCCTCCGTCCTCCTCTTCTCGAGTCTTCGGGAGTCGGCCGGAGTTCCCCCATTCGAGGCGATGTCCCGAGGTTTGCCTGTGGTTGGTCTCGATCGCTCGGGACTTCGTGATTTCGCCGACCCCGAAGCGGTGGCGCGAATTCCCGTCGGCCCCGCTGAGGAGATGGTTTCAGCGTTGGCGAGTGCCGTTGTCGAGTTCGCTTCCAACGAGACGGCGTGGCGGTCTGCTTCGAAGGCTGGAGTTGCTTGCGCCCGCAGGAACACTTGGGATAAGCGGGTTTCGGAGTTCCTCGCGGTCTATGCCTTTGTGACTGGCGACCGTCGGTTGCGCGATGATCGTCCTATGACGTCAGACGGGAATGGCTGAGGGCGATGCCTAACCGGACACCTGTTCTTGACCCTCAGAAGTCATCCTTTGCTCTCTTCCGGGTGGCGCTTGGCTTCCTCAATGGATCTCAGCGAAAACGGGTCAAACGCGCCGGCGTCGCCGTGGCAATGGTGAGCGTTCTCGACCTCTTTGGCGTTTTGCTCGTTGGTTGGATGGCCGGCGCTGCTTTTGCTCGCGTGCAGGGAATCTCCGACCTTCGCATCCCTTTGGTCGGTCGGGTGTCAGACACGACACTCATCGTCCTCGGACTCGTCGGTGTCGTGCTCTTGATTGTTCGCAGTGTCGTCGCATGGTTGCTCAACCAAAGAATTCTCCACTTCCTCGCCGGTTGCGAATCCGATATGGCTGTCACCTTTCTCGATCGGGTTCAGAACGCCTCGTTCGAGTCGATGTCGATGCTCTCGACGCAGTCAGTCATTGAGGGTGTGCGTTCGGGCGCTCATTCATTGGCGGCAGTGATCATGAATAGCCTTTTGGCCTTCGCTGAACTCTCCCTCATCATCGTCATGGCGCTCTTTCTGGTCTTTGTCGATCCGATTCTGTTTGCGTTGGTGTGTCTTGTTTTCGCAGTGACATTCGTACTTCACTCAAAAGTCACGACGCCTCGGATTCATCGCTTCAATCGCGAGACCTCGTTGGGGGCTCTCGAGGTCAACGAGGTACTCGCCGAGGTCACGGGACTGTCGCGAGAGGAACGTCTTTACGATCTGCGCAGTTGGTCCCAATCTCGCCTTCGCCTAGCTGCGGGGCGATATGCCGGCGGTGCGGCGAATTCACAGTCTTGGTACCAGTTCCCTCGCTATGTGCTCGAACTCTCGTTGGTCTTCGCGATGATCGCGATGATGGCGAGTGTTGCCATGCGCGGTGGGTCTCCTCGAGTCGTGGCCACCACGACGATCTTCGTGGTGGCCAGTGGACGGATTCTTCCCTCATTGCTCCGGCTGCAGTCGGCCAATTCCGCAACGCTCGCTTCGGTCGGCCTGTTTGCTCCGGCCGAGGCCATCCTTGACCTTCCCCGCGCAGAGTTCTCGCCAACGATTCCGGCGTCACGAACGATCGAAAAGCCTTTACAGCCACCGAGTATTCGTCTCTCGAATCTCTCGTACCGATATCCGTCTTCCACGGGAGACGTTTTGTCGGGGATTACTCTTGAGATTCCAGCGGGGCGTCGTACTGCGCTCGTGGGCAACACGGGCGCCGGAAAATCGACGCTCAGTGACATGCTCCTCGGTCTCATCGAACCGCAATCGGGCTCTATTGAGTGGATTCTTGACGACTCTGACGGAATTCGAGTTGCGTTTGTCTCGCAGGATGTTTTCCTGTCGAACCGTTCGATTGCTGAGAACGTGGCGATCGGACGGGAGCCCGGTGATATCGATGAAGAGCGAGTCTGGGACGCACTCCGTTCCGCGCGAGTAGACGATGTCATCAGGGCAATGCCTGATGGAATCTGGTCGGTCGTGGGCGAGCGCGGTGCTCGAGTCTCGGGTGGGCAACGTCAGCGACTCGGAATTGCTCGAGCACTTTTCCGTAATCCGTCTTTTCTTGTGCTTGACGAGGCCACGAGTTCGCTCGATGCGACAACAGAAAGCGAGATCGGTGCGGTGCTTGATGAGCTCCACGGAAAGGTGACGATCATCGTCATCGCTCATCGCCTCGCCACTGTCCGCGACGCCGATGTCGTCGTAGTGCTGGAGCAGGGGAGACTTCAGGCGACCGGTACCTTCGACGAGGTCATCGAGCGAGTACCCAATCTGGCCCAGAACGCGAAACTTCAGGGAATCGCTTGAGATTTGCGAGGCGGTCGATTCAGAAACAGTGGTCGTCGCGTTGTATGCATCGGCTGAGCGTCAGCGATTGGCTTCCAGCGTACCGTGCAACGCCCGCATGATCTGTACGTCATTTCGCTCTTGAATGCCCTGGCACCGCCACATAAATGCGCCAAGTTCGGCTGTAGTCGCAGACTCGACTGACTCGACTAACTCGAGTACGGGTCGGGTGAGAGGCTGAGCTTCAATTCCGAGTGACGTCAGCACGCGGCTGAGGGCGACGTCGTCAACAAGATCCCAATCCCACTCGGCCGTCACCGCATCGGCCACACAGTCTCGACTCATGAGAGTTCCGGCACCCGAGGTGAATGTGATGCCCTCAGAAATTCCCGTGAAACCACCCCAATAGCGACTCCGTGGCAGATCCTCGGCGAACTCGATCAGTCGCTGACGGTCGACGTAGGTGGAGGTATTCGTGCGGAACAGGTAATCGAATGTTTCGGTTGCGAGGACGTGGGTGAGTGTGGCGAACAATTTGGTTGTCACCATTGCGTAGGTTTCGGGTACGTCGGTAACGATGACGTCGTCGAAAGTTACCGAACCGCTTTTGTGGTAGCGGCGTCCGGCCAAACTGATGAATCGTGATCGCACGGTTTCGGCGGGTGATCCTGGCCTATCGGAACCGACGAGTGTAAGGACACGAGTGATTGCGGCAATGAGGAATCGAACGGCGCCCGCTAATTTCCCACGGTAGAAGCGCACAGGCGCAGCGTCGTCAAAAGCCGATGGCGCCGCCCATGTTGCACGTTGGCCATCGCGCTCGATCGATCGCCATGGTTCACGGTCCACCGACAGCACGAGTACGAGGACCTTGACACCCATGCCTCTTTGCTAGCACAGCGACTCTCTGCAACCGATGTGGCACTTGACCGATGAAACCCCGACGATGGCTCGTTCAACTGGGTCAGGGTCGACGAGCCAGAACGAGGTGCTGGAAGATTGCGAGTGAAGGAATTCGCGCGGCGTTGTCAACGATCCGGGTCATGCGCAGTGGTCCCACACCGATAGAGAGTCGGGCTCCCCAGCGTTCGGGGACCAGTCCGGCTCCTTCAAGCAGAGAACGGACCGTGTGTCGGCCGAACCATCGCAGATGGGTCCGATCGAACAGTCCTTCGTCCTCATATCTCCAGTCGCCGTGCAGCACGAGTTGCTTGACGACTTGGAGATTTCCGACGTTGGGAACCGAGAGGAGTAGTTGGCCGTCCGGTGCGAGGTGGTCAGCGAGTCGTTTCACGACCGTCCACGGATCGACAAGGTGTTCGATAACGTCGGATGCCACGATGAGGTCGAACTGTTCTCCCCCAAGTTCGCCATCGAGAGCGTCCTCCACCGTTGAACAAATTACGCGATCCGCGTTTTCTGCTGCGATGGCCGCTCGCACGGGATCAGGCTCGATGCCGACGATGTTGTCGAGGCCACAGGAACGCAGGAGCGTCGCAAATGCGCCTTCCCCGCATCCGACATCAAGGGCCGACTTTCTTTTGGTATCGACGAAGCGCAGGAGATCCGGACGATCTCCTGTGAAGACACCAAGCGTGTTCTTTGAGTTCGGATCGTTCATGGAAGGATCGGTTCATCAATCTGCGGGAGGCGAGGTTGGTATCGGGCCGCCCGGTCCGGTGATCTACTTGATGGCAATTTTCCTTGCAGCGCTTCATTTTCGGGATCAATCGCTCCGAACCACGCCAAGCTCGCAGCGAGACCGATAATCAGACCGGCGATGAATCCGGCCGAGTAACTAATGAAATAGGTCACCTGTGCCGCGAGCAATGCAGTGACGAGCAGGCCGACCGTAGCGGTGAAGGTGAACTCGGACCGAACGTTCACGATATTGCGTCGGAATGTTGAGGCAAGAAGCCAGATCATGATTGCAAGTCCAATGAGACCTACCGATCCGAACAATGAGACGTACATGCTGTGCGGGGCCACAGTGACGACGGTCTCGCCGATCACTCGAGACGAACCTGCTCCGGCAGGTTTGCCGAGGAGGATGTTCTGGATCGGGCTGGCCAACTGATCCTTGATGAGGATTTGCCATCCTTCGAGCCGCCAGCTGAAGGTGCCTTCTTGCGTTGTCGTGGTTTCGACCGCCGTGCTGAGGTCGGTCGTGAGACCTGTGGGTCCGGCGAGGATAAGAAGCCCGACTGATAGACCTCCAACGATCAACAAGATTCGTGTGACGCGCGAACTCCTGCGAGTTCGCAGACGTCCTCCGAAAAGCACAATCACGATGAGCGAGACAATGCCGGCGACAGCGACAGATCGCTGCAACGCCAATACAAGAACCAGGAATCCGATTGCCGGTGCGATGAGATTTTGCGTTCGGGTCCGACCGTAGGGAATGACGATCGATGTGAGCGTCGCAAAGAGGAGGATCAACGCATCAAGACCACGGAGTCCTCTCTGGCCACCACTCGAGAACTCACCGAAGCCGTTCTGCATCCAAAAGACGATGCCAACGGCGATGACGAAGATTGCCGAGAGCGTGAGCCAACGGCGGAGGTACTTAATGAAATCGGGAGTGATGGTGACCGTGCTGAAGAACAGTGCCGCAGCACAGAAAGCCAGAATTTCCCGAGCGTTGTTGCCGGCGAGCTGAAGGCCGAAGGCTCGGGAACCGCGGACGAGTCCAAGAATGGCTATCAGGAAAATACTGAGGATCGCGGTTGAGACCTGGCGGCGGCGCACGCCGAGGTACGGACGAACGACAGTGGCGGCAAGCAAGGCAACGGTCGGAATGTCCGAAGCGAAGATTGTTACCGAGCCGACGGGGAGTGATGGCAGCTGGTAGTGGGTAGCGATCAATTCGCTCGACAGGATGGCGATGATGGCGATCTCAGGTTTGCGGGCCATCCCCAAGATGAGAGCGACCATTGCCGCAGCCAAGATCAGCAGCAGGAGCACTTGGGAGATCACGAGTCGGACCTTGTTGATGGTGAGAGTTTCGACTGCTCGATGCAGTGCTGGAGGGACTCCTCGATGCGCGCGCTGATGACTGAGGGTTCATAGCGGCGCATTGCCAGATCATGACCCGCCGACGCCATCTGGTTGCAGTAGGTGGGATCATCGGCCAGAGCGACGATTGCACCGGCAATCTGTTCCGCCGATTCGATGTCCACGAGCACCCCTGCAATTCCATAATCCAACGTCCAACTTACTCCTCCGCTGTTGGAACCCCCGATCACTGCCGTTGAGACGAGTTGAGCTTCAGCGATCGCCATTCCGCAGGCTTCTTCACGCGAGGGATGGGAGAGGACATCGGCGGATTCAAGGAGATCGGCAACTTCAAGGTTGGAGAGTTGACCGACGAATTCGACGCCCTCAGCGAGATTGTGACGACGGGCCCAGCGTGCCGCACTTCCTTGAGGTCCGTAGTCACCTCCGACGAGCAGGAGTCGTGCGTTCGTTCCTGAGGCGCGGACGAGAGCAAGCGCTTCGAGCAGGGTCTTGCCATTCTTGAGATCACTCCACGTCCCGAGGACTGCCACACAGATGAATTCCTGATCCGCGGTCCGCGCAGCTCGTAGCGTCGGCGGTCTCTGTTCGCCCCAGAGGTCGGGATTCATGAGGTTCGGGATGACCTCAACTTCGCCTCGACCTCTGAGTACTCGAATGAAATGGTCGCGCGTGTGGGGCGAGACCGCGATGGTACATCGAGAGCGACGGGCGACCCGCCAGGCCATGAACGTCCGTATGGTCCAGTGAATGGTTCGGGCGAGACGGCCGACCAGTTGACCATTGCCATGTTGGGGAAGGTTCCAGCGCAGAATGCGAACTGGAGCGTCGTGGATGGTGACGACGACGGGAGAACCAGAATCAAGTGCGCCGAGCGCGTATTCATACGTCCAGTGTGCGTGGACCACATCGGGGTCGATCGAACGTATTGTCGCCTCTAAGTAGCGACGTTCCTCTCGGAAGAGATCGCGGATTGCGTGTTGAGATCGGCAAGGGCCCACATGCACGGTTAAACGATCGCCCTTGAGTATGACCTCTTTCGTAACCGTCGAATCAAGCGTGACGAATGTGACGTCGTGGCCTCGTTCGATGAGCATCCTGATCTCGTGAATGGGAGGAACCCCCCCCTGACCAGCGGGAATCTCCACGTCCTCATCGAGATTCAGATACGGGCGTAGTTGTTCGAGGGCAGCCTGCCCGGTGACGACAATCCTCATCGTCGCCCGCCCTG
>JBAXGZ010000113.1:0-6633 GCA_037139155.1 Actinomycetes bacterium
AAACTCATACCCAGATGCTTCTCGCCGTCATGGCCGATCACCGATGACCCTCCGGCAATACCCATATCGGCCCCGTCGAACATCCATGCCAAACGTCCGTTGTGTTCTTCGACTCGCGGCAATCGATCGGCATACTTTGACGGCGCCCGCGACGACCAGAGATCGGCCGGTTCAGTGAGATGGGTGTCGACATCAATGATCTTCACATCGGGATCAAGGCCAAGGACTTCGGTAAACGAGTTCATGTCGGGAGTCTGCCACTACCGTTCGCCCCATGTCGTTTGAACTCACAGGTCTGTCCGAAAAGGTCGCCGTCGTTACAGGGGCGGGTCGCATGCGATCCATCGGCCGACCCATTGCGGTGGAACTCGCCCGCGCCGGTTGCGATGTGGTGATCACCGGTACCGGTCGCGCCCCGGCCGACTACCCCGCCGATGAACAAGCCGCCGGTTGGCGCGACATCGAATCGGTCGCCGAGGAAATTCGAGCGCTCGGACAACGTTGCCTTCCCGTTGTGAGCGACATTGCTGATGAGGGCGCTGTCGATGCACTGGTCGCACGCACGATTGACGAACTCGGTCGGGTCGACATCGTCGTGAACAACGCTGGGGCTGCTCGCGGTCCTGATCGTTTCAATGTTGTCGACCTTGATCCGGCCGAATGGCGCAAAGTCATCGACGTGAACCTCAACGGAACGTTCCTTTTGAGTCGCGCCGTGTCCCGTCATTGGCTCGCCGTCGACCAGCCCGGTTGCATCGTCAACATCTCCAGCGTCGGTGGCAAGATCGCGGGCCCCGGCACCGCCGCCTATTCCGCCAGCAAAGCCGCCATCCACGCGCTCGGCGCGGCCATGGCCGCAGAACTGGGCCCGGCCGGCATTCGTGTCAACGCCATTTGCCCCGGCATTGTCGACACCAGCCGACTTGACGACATCGATCGTGGCGAACACTGGGAACGGTTGCGCCACATCATTCCCATGCGCCGACACGGCACCGGCGAAGACATCGCCAACATGTGTGTGTACTTGTGCAGCGACCAGGGATCATGGATCACCGGCCAGGCCATCAATGTCGACGGCGGGCAGTTGACGATTCGGTAGCGAAACTCAGAACGCTTGCAGCGCAGCAGCCACCGCTTCGCCTACTGGCTTGGAGTTGAAGAATCCCTCCGGCGCGTGCGGCCGATTCCCGTTGTTGATTAGCCGATCCTCGATCGACCCCATGTAGAGCCCATCAAGTTTCGCCACACGACTGGCGGGATCACCCTCCGCCGCAACATTCACCCAACGCTTGATGGAACCCGGCCACTGACCCTTCCCATCGATCGGCTTCGGTTCGAGCTCGGCGATCGTGTCAGGAAGTCCCAGCATCGAACCCATGGTGACGAGGGTGTGCACGTTCCATTCCGGATGCAATGCGATCGCGCGATAGGCAACCAACGTGCCCATCGAATGGGCCAGAATCACGCGGGTATCGGGCTTCACCACTGATCGAACACGCTCGTGGACTTCCTCGATGAAGTTGGGATCGTTCTTGACTTTGGCGATGAGATCAATCGTGCGATTGAAATAACTCCGGCCTTCCGTGCGGCGGAACAGACCGTAGAGGTCGTCGGCGGTGTAGTTGTGCAGGAACTCGGTCACCGCCTCTTGTTCGGCCTCGACCTTGCTGGGGTCTTCAACCTCGGGATCGTGACGGAAGAGATCGCCGTAGAACACGACCTCGAAATCAGAATCCGCGATTTCGAACCCGTGATGCCACAATCCGTCGCGCAGTGGCGGCAACCATTGCGCCTTGAGTTCATAGGGACCTCCGAACTCGTTATAGGCCCCGTGGATCGCCACGATTGCTGCCATGAGAGGTACCCCTTAGACGGTTACGGCATTGACATCCGGACAGGAGGTTTTCGCTGCGTTCACGAGGTCGTTCCACGCATTGTTGACGTCTTCACTACCGGACTGGAGTTTCTCAAGATAGTCAATCGACAGTTCTGGCGAGGACAACGTCGTTCCAAAGGAGTCGAGCGCCTTTTGTAGTGCCTCGACTTTGGGCTTCAGCATCGAATCGGCCGAGGACACTAGTTCCTTCACTGATTTGCTGATCGCCTCTACGGCCGTGTCGAGACCCTTGACCCCATCGGTGGTGATGGCGATGTCGTTGAGCTTTTCAAACGAATCGGACACCTTCTGCCATGACTCGCAGTACTTCGTTTCGGAGGACTTCGTTTCCGAGGAGGAACATCCGGCCAGGAGCCCTAGTGCCAAGGTGAGCGCTGCGACATACGTGATGGCGGAGCGAGTTTTGGTCATGCGGGGGCCTCCAGTGGTTTGGCAGAGTGTCTCACCGATCAGACCCAGAGCCGTGGCGGGGTGTTGGCCGCGACATAGAGCGGATGACCGGGATGGCCAGCTTTCGTGAGTCGCAGCGTGTGCAGTTCGAGTTTGTTCTTCGTGAGCAGTTCTCGAACCTCGTTGCCCCGACCGTGCAATTCTCCGTGGGTTCCCCAAGCGGCAATAACGAGATCGGCGCTGCGGGCTGCCTCGATGATGGTGTCGTCGTTGTTCGCACCGACGGGGTCGTTGGCTGTCCGCAGCCCTGCAGGATCGGTCGACCGGAAGGCGAAGATATTGGTCGTCACCATTGACCCGTAGCCCCAGGCTTGGGCGAACCCCACACAACGTCGATTGGTGGGGTCGAGCTGAAACGCATCGGCGGTTGAGGGATTGAGCATCAGGAAGTTCACTGTTGGTGCGGTGTCGTCCCACGTGCGGGTGAGCAGGTAGCGGTGGACTCGGTCGGCTGAGAACGTTGCCGTGGCCCGGCCCCACGGACCTTCCGACTGATCAGTTACCAGCGTCATGGTGACGAAGACCCCCGCGCCGTGAGCCATGGAGGACCATGAATCCCGCCGCGACCAAATAACCGATCACACATAACAGGCCGGCCAAATGGAATGCGTCAGCCTGCATTCGAAATGCTTCGATCGTCTTTTCCGTATCGCGATCAAGATCGTTGAACACGATTGCACCGACGATCACTCCGCCAATGGCTACGCCCAGATTTGATGACGCATTGCGCCAAGACGAGGCCGCACCAACTCCATCGCTCGGCGCGAGATCCATGAACGATTGCGTGGTCGGCCCCACCGCTGCAGCAATCGGAATGGCAGCCAGCGACAACACCGCCACCGCCACCCACGGCGAGGACTCGGGGCCCACGATGAAGGTTCCCGCCGACAGCACCGACGCCAGAACCAGCGCTGTCGCCGCCACTCGCCAGCTCCCCCGCTTCTCGCTCAATCGACCACTCAGGATGGCCCCGATTGTTGCGGTCGCTTGCGGAATCATGAGAAAGCCTGCCGTCTCGAATAGCGACTGGTGATAGCGGAATTGAAGGATCAAGAAGGTGAAGAAGAAGAGGTTCACGCTATTGATAATGAAGACCACCGCTGCTACCGACAATGCGCCTCTGCCGCGGAACCAGCGGATGTCGAGTGTCCGATTCGGTCGAGTTCGCATGATGAGGAGGAGAACGCCGAGCGACACCAGTCCGATCGAAACACTGACAACCGCGTGACCGAGATGCTGCTGGGTTCGCGGTGTGATGTTTAGAAACGAGAACGTCAATGCGATTCCCGCCAACGCCACACCAGCGAGGAGCGGTGTGAGTTGTTCGGACGGCGGGTTGTTGGCGGTTGGGGACTCTTTGTGCAATTGCAGGGAACGGCGCGCCAACAGAACGATCGCTACCGCTACCGCAACCCACAGCACCGTGATGGAACGCCAACCCATGAGTGGAATCACTGCTCCGGCCACTAGCGGTACGAAAATCGCCACCACTGGCGCAATCACCGCAAAGAGGCCAAACGCCCGTGCCCGCAATTTCGGTTCCGAGAACGTGGAGTTCAGAACCGACAGGCCAACGATCGCCAACGCAATCGTTCCCACTGCACTGATCGCCGATCCCACTAGGAGCACCGCCGTATTCGGCGACACGCCAACACCCACCGCACCAATCGACAGCAGCAGCGCTGCGATCGTTATGACCCGCCGATTGCCAAGCCGGTCGGCCAATCCACCAGTGACAAACACAGCACACAGCGCCGCACCCGCCGAGATCTGTGCCACAACGATGGTGTCATCCGCCGACATCGCAAAGTTCTTCTGGATCTCCTCAAGCATGAACTCGAGACTCGAGAAACAGATCAGTCCCGCAGCAATCGCCAGAAACGCCGTCGCCACCCTCAGCCAGGGAAACGCCCCGAGATCGGCAGTTCGAGCAGACGATGCAGTTTCAGCGGATGATGCATTTCCAGCGGACGACGTACTACGAGCAGACACGGGCCGAGCCTAGAGACTGCGAACCAACCCACTCGGCGAAGTGGTCGGACCCTCACAACCACACACCCTCACCACCACACACCCTCACAACCGCTTCAGACGGGTACCACGATCGGATCGTTCGAGCGGGTGAATATCGGGTTCTCCAAGCGTTCGGGCACACTCGACCGACTCCACCCCTTGGGAGAACTCACGGTGAACACGGCCTGGTCATCGAGCTCCATTCGATAGCCCGGCTTGTGGAATTCACGATGATGAGTTCCGCAGAGCAACACCATTCGGTCGACATCGGTGCGGCCACCATGGATCCAATGGTCGATGTGGTGCACATCGCAGTGTTTCGGTTTTGTTCGACAGCCGGGTGCCCGACAGTGTCGGTCGCGGGCGATGATTGCTCTTCGTTGACTTGGTGTTGCAGTGCGCACCTCTCGGCCCATTTCCAGCACTTTCGACCCGGCCACCAGGATGCGCTGCACGACGGAATCGCAGGTGAGGGTGCTGACCGCGGTTGCCTCGAGCAGATCGCCTTCGTAGGTGACGCCGCTGCCGTGGCGATGGAGTGCGTCGGTGAACCATGCGCGCTCGGCGGCGGACCAGTTCTTCGTTTCGGCGAGTTCTTCGAGACCGGCGTGAGTGCAGACACCAGCGCCACGCAGTGCCGAAGCGCGCAGTTCGTTGACATCGACCACCAACGACACGTGGGGAACGAAACGACCGGACTCGCTTGCACCTTCACGATGGGACAGAGCGAACCGACAGATTTCGACCAGCGCGTCGGCGTTGCGCTTCCCGAGTGAGCGTGGCTCGCCAATGATTTCGCCGTTTGCGTCGAGTTCGTCGGGAACATCGAAGACGCGCAATGCCGATTGCACGATGGCAGCTTCGGTTTGCGAGAGGTGACCTTGCAGCGACACCTGACCGTCGAGCATGGAGTCGAGATACACACCTGATGGGCGCTCGGTGAACTGCTCGGGACCGTCGGCAGCTTCGGCGCACTTCACCCATTGACGCATGGCGATGTCGGTTTGCAGTGCATCGAGCGGCTCGAGGACGGCGACAACTTCGGCGGCGTGATCGGCGAATACAGAGACGAACCGAGACGGAACCGCAGCGACGATTGCGTCGACCTGCGTTCCGCTCAGCCGGCCGTGACTCCACGCTTCGACCACTTCGGGCC
This sequence comes from Actinomycetes bacterium, assembly GCA_037139155.1. Classification (GTDB taxonomy): domain Bacteria; phylum Actinomycetota; class Acidimicrobiia; order Acidimicrobiales; family Acidimicrobilacustridaceae; genus Acidimicrobilacustris. The sequence continues at coordinate 5,517 of JBAXGZ010000113.1, forward strand.
AGGACTCGAGCCGTTCGGCGCGGCGAGCGACACGCGACGCTTCCTTGCGTGAGAGCCCATAGGCGTCGGCGAACCAGGCTCGTAGCGAACCGGCGCCTTGGTCTCGCCAGAGTTCATAGGTGTCGAAACGGAGTTCGGCCTCGCACATGAGTGCGGCCAAGCGGTCGAGCTGTGAGCGCATGGACACGAGCGCCGAGGCGTCGGCCGGGATGCCACTGGAGATGAGTGCCCCAGTCGCTTCGGCGAATTGGGCAAAGGCGACATCGAACGAGCGCACGTCGGATGCCGGCGAGGTGGGCCGAGCTCCGGTTGTGTCGTGCGGTTGATCTACGAACATGTGTTCGATACTAGGGAGACGGGATGGAAAGGGGAATAGGTCATTCGGCCCATTTCTCTGAGGGGCGCTCCTTCGGTTTCGTGCCGCCAAGTACACGGGGTGACGAAGACAACGAGTGCGAGCAACGAAGTCTCCTCCGGCGGCTCCCCGGAAATCGCCCCCGAGCGGACGTCCTCGATCACGGCGTTGTAACGAGCAAGTGAATGGAGTGCTGTGCTTGAAGGCGCCGAGGTCGGTGGGTTTGAACAATCGACAGAGATGCGAGTCAGTTCAGGTCGGTCGGAATCGAAGATGACTTGCGAAGTCGACGCACAAAAAGACGAATGACGGTGGCGAGCGGTTCGCGGTCAACGGTCAGCGTTGATCGAGGAAAGCGACTCTGCAACGAAGTTCGAGCGACTAAGCGGCAAGGGGTCTGAATCGAGCCGGCGAACCACCGATCCGGCGATCGGTCGGTCCGTCGTATTCGAGACTGTTTGGATCTCGCCCTTGACCGATCCACTCTCAGTTCGTGGGGCCCACCACCCCCGTGCACCGGCCACGCACGGGCTGTGGCGGAAAGCGAATAGCGTCGTCGAACTGTGAGCTTCCTCGACACCGTCCGCGTCAGCACGAACGTCATCTCGAACGTCAACACGAACGCCGCGACCGCCACCACCACCGCCAACACCACCAACACCACCCACACCACCCACACCACTGCGCAGCTCACTGCAGTGATCGATGACGACTGGGGCATCGTGTACTCGCAGGGCGGGGTCGTGTTCGCCGCCATGTTGC